>JBAYVG010000115.1:0-7793 GCA_041674785.1 Rhodocyclaceae bacterium | reverse complement strand
GGTTTGAGCCAGACCGCGGTCGTGGATGTATTTCATGAAACGCGCCTGGTAGATCGCCTGCAAGGGGCCGAGCCCCATCGACACCGTGGGGAATTGCCAGAAATCCGGCATCAGCCAGGGGTGCGGATAGGAAGACAGGCCGTGGCCGTCGACCTCGCGGCGGAAGTTGTCGAGCTGCGCCTCGGAGACTCTCCCGAGCAGGAAGGCGCGGGCATACAAGCCGGGCGCCGAGTGGCCTTGGAAGAACACCAGGTCGCCGCCGTGATCTTCGCTTGGCGCGTGCCAGAAGTGCTGCAGGCCGACATCGAACAGCGTCGCGGCGGAAGCAAAACTGGCGATGTGGCCACCTAGATGAGAGTCATCCTGGTTGGCACGCAGCACCATGGCCAGGGCGTTCCAGCGCACATAGGCGCGAATCTGGTTCTCAAGGGCGTAATCGCCCGGTGCGGGAATCTGCTGCTCGCTCGGAATGGTGTTGATGTATTCGGTGTTGGCGTTGTAGGGCAGGTTGATCCCGGTGCGCCGGGCAGCCTCGATCTGCCGCTCGATCAGGTAGTGGGCGCGCTGCGCTCCCTCGTGCTCGATTACGCCTGCCAGGGCGTCGAGCCACTCGCCGGTTTCCTGTTCATCGATATCGGTGACCGCGGGTAGGACTGCAGTGGGATTGGCCATGTTCTTTCCTCCTTGTTGAAGCGTAGTCTATGTTTGAAATCCGGGTCAGCAGCCCGTTGCGGCACCTTCCCTGCTGCATTCCTCAAGCAGGTAGGCGATGGAGCGGTAGGGGCGGCCGGTTTCGGCGGTCAAACCGATTTCGCAGGTGCGATTGGTGGACACACCTTCGCAACAATTGGCCGGAAGGGCTTCATGGATTTTGCGCAGCGCATGTACGTTGAGTTCCGGCACGACGAAACCGCGGTCGCCGGCAAAACCGCAACAGGTCACGCCGGCGGGTTCGACGACCTGCTCGACGCAGGTTTCGATCAAGCGGCGCAGTTTGCCGTCCGAAGCGGCACGGCGCACGCTGCAGTTGATGTGCAGGGCGATCGGACCCGCCCTGCGGGCGATGCGCAGGCGCGGCAGCAGCGCATCATGGGCGAACTCATGGAAATCATGGAGCGTCAGATTCGGCAGGCGGCCGTCCAGATGTTTCTGCATGCGCACGGAGCAGGTGCTGGCATCCATGACGACGGGGTAATAGCCACCCTGGCCGTCGTCGGCAGCCTTCAGCAAGGCCGTCGTCACGGCATCGGCCATTTCTGCCGCTTCTTCGGCCAGTCCCTTGCTGGCCAGCATCTGCCCGCAGCACAGTTTGTCGAAACCTTCCGGCAGGCGCGGCGCATAACCGGCGCGCACCAGCAGTTCCATCACGACTTCCGGCAAAGCCGGTTCTTCGGCGCTGTTGGCGCCAAAGATGCGGCCGCCGCAGGCGGGGAAATACACCACGGGATCGCCCTCACCCAGATGCGGCACGGGCAGCTTGCCGGCCTGGGGCATGCCGCGCTTCCAGGCGCCCTTGGAGAGCCGCGCCACCAGTCCGTCGCCGACCACGCTCGAGACCGCATGCCCCAGCGTGAGGCCGACGCGCGAGAGTGTCGCGACCTTGCCGAAATTGTCCGCCGCCCATTCGCCGACCTGGCGCGCGGCGCTGCCCAGACCGCGACCGCGCAGCAGGCGTGTCAGTTCGCCGGTGTCGATGCCGACCGGGCAGGCGGTCGAACACAGGCCGCAACCTGCGCAGGTATCGACGCCGTAATAGGCGAAATCGGCCTCGACATCGGCAGCACTTTCCCCGGCAGCGCTGCGGCGCGACAACTCACGCCAGCTGACGATGCGCTGGCGCGGTGACAGCGTGAGCCGGTGCGAAGGACAGAGCGGCTCGCAGAAGCCGCACTCGATGCAGCGGTCGACAATGTCCTCGGCCGCCGGCATCGGCTTGAGGTGCTTCAGGTGAGATTGAGGATCGTCGTTGATGATGACACCGGGATTGAGCAGGTTCTCCGGGTCAAACAACTGCTTGATCCGGCGCATCAGGCCGGTCGCCTGCTGGCCCCACTCCATCTCGACGAAGGGCGCCATGTTGCGGCCGGTGCCGTGCTCGGCCTTGAGCGAGCCGTCATATTTTTCGACCACCAGTTTGCAGATGTCGTCCATGAAGCGGGCGTAGCGCGCCACTTCTGCGGCATCCGAGAAATCCTGAGTGAACACGAAATGCAGATTGCCTTCGAGCGCATGACCGAAGATGATGCCTTCGCTATAGCCGTGCCGCCGCAACAGCGCCTGCAGGTCGAGCGTGGCCGCCGCGAGCGACTCGATCGGGAATGCCACGTCCTCGATGATCACGGTGGTGCCGGTGGCGCGCATGGCGCCGACCGAAGGGAAGGTGCCCTTGCGCACTTTCCAGTACATCTCGCAGGTCGCAGCGTCGGTGGAAAAGCTCGGCGGCTCGACGCTGACAATGCCGCGCAGCGCACCAAGCGCAGCCGCGATGCGCTGGTCGAGCAGCGTGGCATTCTCCGCGCGCACTTCGATCAGCAGGGCGCTGGCATCCTCCCCGAGCGTGCGTATCAGCGGTGGCAGTCCCGGCTTGTTCTCGACCGAGCGCAGCGCCGGCCGGTCGAGCAACTCGACCGCGGAGACCGGCTCGGGTTTGAGGCGCATGACCGCCTGGCAGGCGGATTCTATGTTCGGGAAAAACACCAGGGCGCTGGCCTTGCAGGGATCTTCGGCCACGGTGCGATAGGTGATGCGCGAGATGAAGCCGAGTGTGCCTTCCGAGCCGATCATCAGGTGGGCGAGAATGTCGATCGGGTCTTCGAAATCAACCAGGGCGTTGAGGCTGTAGCCGGTGGTGTTCTTGATTTTGAACTTGTGACGGATGCGTGCAGCGAGCCCGACATCGGCACTCGTTGCGGCGCCAAGGCGGTTCAGTTCATCGACCAGGGCCGCATGGCTCTGACGAAAGGCGGAAACACTGAAAGCATCTTCTGTATCCAGCAGGGCGCCGTCCGCCAGAATGACGCGCAGGCCGGCCAGCGTGCGGTAGCTGTTCTGTGCCGTGCCGCAGCACATGCCGGAGGCATTGTTGGCGGCGATGCCACCGATCTTGCAGGCGTTGATCGAGGCGGGGTCGGGGCCGATCTTGCGGCCAAGCGGGGCGAGGCGGTAATTGACTTCACCGCCGATGATGCCCGGGCCGAGGCGCACCCTGGCCCCGCCATCGGCGATCTCGCAGGTGGCAAAGCCCTCGCCGATCAGCGCCAGTATGCCGTCGGTGATGGCCTGGCCGGAAAGGCTGGTGCCGGCGGCGCGGAAAGTCACTGGACGGCCGTGAGTGCGGGCGGCCTGCAGCAAGGTTTGCACTTCCTCCTCGGATTCGACGATGGCGACCACCTCGGGGATCAGGCGATAGAAGCTGGCATCGGTGCCATAGGCGAGGCGGCGCAGATTATCGGTGATGACCTGGCGTTCGGGCAGGATGCGCGCCAGGGACTGGAGCAAAGGGCTCATGATTGCCGGTCCCTGAGCAGGTCGCGCAGACGCCTGGGCGCTGGTGTGAGTGGCGTGCGACTCTTGGTCCAGGCGCCCTGCTCGATCGGGGAAAATGCCCGGCCGCGACTCATGAACCACGACGTCAGGCGATACAGCCCGAGGCGGCTGTATATCAGTGCCCAGGCGCTCCAGATGGCGCTGACCAGTGCCGTCCGTGCGGCGCCGCTGCCGCGCAGGGAGGCATCGGAAGTTCCCGGCCGCGCCTGGGCTTCGTTGCGCAGGCGGATCAGCAGATCGGAAATCGGGATGCGCACCGGGCAGACTTCGACGCAGGCGTGGCACAGCGTCGACGCGAAAGCCAGCGGGTAAGTCGCGGCCAGCCCCAACATGTGCGGCGAGACGATGGCGCCGATCGGTCCGGGGTAAGTTGTGCCATAAGCGTGGCCGCCGATCCGCGCATACACCGGGCAATGATTCATGCAGGCGCCGCAGCGGATGCACTGCAGGGTGGCGCGCAGTTGCCCATCGGCGTAGGCCTGGCTGCGGCCGTTGTCGATGAGGATCAGATGGACCTCCTCGGGGCCGTCCTTTTCGCCGGGTTGGCGCGGATGGCTGATGAGGTTGAGGTAGGTGGTGACCGCCTGGCCGGTGGCCGAACGTGTCAGCAGGCTGAACAGCGGTGGCACGTGTTCGAGTTTTTCCACGACTTTCTCGATGCCGGTGACGGCGATATGCACCCTGGGTACGGTGGTGCACATCCGGCCGTTGCCTTCGTTCTCGACCAGGCACAGCGTGCCGGTTTCGGCCACGGCGAAATTGACGCCGGAGAGTCCGATGTCGGCTGCGGCGAACTTGCGCCGCAACACATGGCGGCCGATCCGGATCAGCGCGTCGACATCCTCGGTGTATTCGACCCCGGGAATCTTCTCGACAAACAGCTTCGCAATGGCCTGCCTGGTCTTGTGGATCGCCGGCATGATGATGTGCGATGGCGTCTCGCCTGCAAGCTGGACGATGTATTCGCCCATGTCCGATTCGAGCGCCTCGATGCCGGCGGCTTCCATCGCATGGTTGAAACCGATTTCCTCACTGACCATGGACTTGCCCTTGACGATGCGGCGCGCCTCAACCCGGCGGGCGATGGTCAGGGCAATGGCATTCGCCTCGGCGGCGTTCTCCGCCCAATGCACCTGAATGCCATTGGCGGTGAGATTCTGCTCGAGTTGTTCGAGCAAGCGCGGCAGGTGGGCGAGGCTGTAGCGGCGGATGGCTTCGCCGAGGTCGCGCAGCCCGTCGAGTTCCTGAGCATCGGGAAACTGGGCGCGGCGCTTGGACTGCAGGTAATCCATGGCGCTGCGGAAGTTCTGGCGCTGGGCAGTATCGTCAACCGCGCTGCGGCTGCGCTGGCGAAAGGCGCTGGCAGGATCGAGCATGACGGCCTGGCTCATGCCATGCCTCCTGGTCCATGCCTGAGCAGCACGATGAGCTCACGCGGACCGTGGGCGCCATAGGCCAGCGTCTGTTGGATGTCGGCGGTCTTGGAAGGGCCGGAGATCAGCAGGGCGTTGGTCGGCAGGCCGGCGTTCCAGTTCTCGGCGACCATGGCCGAGTGGAAATCTTCATGGATCGTTGCAGTGTCGAGCAGGACGAAATGCAGCGAGGGCACCAGCGACATCAGGCGCGGTTCGCTGGCATCGGGCCAGAGGATCAGGCTGCCGGTCTCGGCGATGGCGCTTCTGGCCAGCGTCAGCGCGGCATCGATGCCATCGAACAACTGGTTACGCCAGGATTCGATGGACCGGTCGTAACGCACCAGTTGCAGGGCATCGGGTCGTCGAGCCTCAAGTGCTGCGCCATGCGGCGTGTCCGTGCCGATCAGCAGGGTGTGCAGCTGCTTGGTTGCGGCAATCTGCAGCAGCAGATCGGGCCAGCCGGCCTCGGTCGTGTCATGCACTTCGGCGTGATAGCTTTCCAGTCCGCTACGCAGGCGTGCAACGCGCTGTGGGGGATCTTCGTTGCGGCGGCGTGCGGCGAACCAGCCCGTCACGTCCGGCGCTGCCATCGGCAACGAGGGCGCAGCGCGCAAACGTTCGAGGATGCGTTCGCGTGCGCTCATGCCCGCTCGCCTGAGGTGCGGCGCCAGAGAAAGCTGGCGATGTGCTCACCGGGAAGTGTCGGTGACTTGCGGCCGGCGATCTGGTCGAGCTTGGCGGCGCGGCCGAGGATGTTGAAGAGGCAACCGCAGTCGGCGCTGACGACGCGTTCGGCACCCGTGGCGCGCAAACTCTCGACCTTGTCGCTGACGATGGCGGCGGAAATGTCGGGTTGACGAATCGAGAAGGTACCGCCGAAGCCGCAGCACTCCTCGCTGCGCGCCTGCTGTGCCACGCTCACCTTGGCCAGGCCGGCAAGCAGCGTTGTGCTGGTTTCATGCGATCCCGTTTCGCGGCGTGCGTGGCAGGAGGTGTGCAGCGCGATGGTGCAAGGCTCGCCGTTGTCGCTGTGCTTGAAGCCGACGACATGGACGAGGAATTCGGTGAGTTCGAAAATGCGTTGCGAAAGTTCTCTGGCCTTTGCCAGCAGCACTGCATCATCGGCAAAAAGCTTGGGGTAGTGGTGGCGCATCATGGCGGCGCAGGAACCCGAAGGCACGATGACCGGCCAGGGTTCGGGGAACAGGTCGAGTTGACGTCGCGCGACGGCGCGCGCTTCGTCGGGATAGCCGCTGGTATAGGCTGGCTGGCCGCAGCAGGTTTGATCCGGAGGAAAGTGCACGGCAATGCCTTCGCGCTCCAGCAGACGCACGGTATCGAGTCCGGCTTCCGGTGCGAACTGGTCGATCAGACAGGTGGCAAACAGGTAGGCGTTGCCTGGCTTCGGCGGATAGTGCCGGGTCGTCTCCATGACCCTCCTTAATGGTTCTTGGTGTAATTGGCAATGATGGCTTGCCTTTGGTTCAGTGGACTATACCGTCAAGCAATGTTTCGAGGCGGATTGCATGCCCACGTGCCAGATATGGTGAATATATGTGCGATGAATTTTCGCATGGCCGCAGGAATTATTTACTGCGGCTTTCCACAGTTGATTCCCCTCCAAATTGTTTCTTGCCATGACCGAACATGGCGACACGCACTCGTCCGCAGAATTCATCTGATCGGGTCGACGGAACCGACACGAGGCGCGATCGCGGTGGTGGTTGTGGATATTTAATGCTTGCCACGCAGCATCGCTACCAGTTGCTGCGCGATCTGAGCGGGGTTTAATTTTCCTGGCCGGTACCAGACCAGGGTCCAGTTGAGCGCACCGAACAGGTTGAGACGGAACAGCGAGCGGTCTAGCCCACGCGCCAGGGGTAGCTTGGCGATCAGGTCGGCAAAAATGCGGTCATAGGCACGGCGGTCACTTTTCAAGCGCCGTTGCAACTTGGCTTCATGGATCGAGAACAAGCCGGTGGCCGCGATGCGCGCGATGGCATCACCGACAGCCATGCTCTGGATATGCTCGGTACAGGCGAGTTCGAGTTTGCGCCAGGGCTCGTTGGGTTGCTGCAGCAAATCGGTGACGCGTGCAATCAGTTGGCGGAAGCCCTCCTGATGCACTGCCACGAAAAGATCTTCCTTGGACGGGAAATAATGATGCAACGAGCCTGGCATCAGGCCGACGCGTTCGGCAATGTCGCGCACCGAAGTTCCGCCATAACCGTGCTCGACAAAGAGTTGAGCGGCGCCGAGCAGGATTTGCTGACGCCGGTCTTGCGCTTCATTATTTTGAGTAGGGCTGTGGCCCAGGCTGCGCCCGATCTTGCGCGCCAGCGAGCGCCGCGCATTGCCGCGCTGCAGCGTGGCTTGCTGTAGCGGCGTCAGGCCCAGTGCGGCACTGGGGTTCGTGGCTTGAAGTGCCTTCAGGCGTTTGTATGCCGTTTCGAGGTTGTGTTTTTTCCACAGGTAGCGCACCCCGGAAGCGGAAACAGCCAGTCCATTGCGCTTGAGTTCATCCGCAACGCGCTGCTGCCCCATCTGCGGCGCGTTGCGGGCATAACTCAGCACAGCGTCTTCGAGTCCGCCGGCAGTTCTGGTCGAACGGACCATGGCGTCACGCCCGGTCCATCGTTTTACCGATCCGCCACTTCGATCACGACCGCCATGGCGGAGTCGCCGGCGGCACAGCCGGTGAAGAGGCCGAAGCCACCGCCGCGGATCACCAGTTCCTCGATCAGCTCGATGATCGAACGGGTCCCCATCGGTGCCTGCGGATGACCCCACACCAGGGAACAGCCGTAGTTGTTCATGTTCATCAGGTCCGCC
>JBAYVG010000114.1:0-7857 GCA_041674785.1 Rhodocyclaceae bacterium | reverse complement strand
GCCGGATCAGACAAACAGCCGGTCGGCAAACAGTGCTGCAAACAGCAGCGTCAAATAGATGATCGAGTAGCGGAAAGTGCGCTTGGCCAGTGCGTCGCTGTAGTTGCGGCGCAGGGCGATGGCGTAGGCGATGAAACCGATGTTGAGCAGGGAGACCGAAACCAGATAGAACCAGCCGCTCATGCCCAGCGATACGGGGATCAGGCTGGCTGCCGCCATCATGAAGGTGTAGAGCAGGATGTGCTGGCAGGTGAAGGGGATGCCGTGAGTCACTGGCAGCATCGGCAGGCCGCTTTTCTCGTAGTCGGCGATGCGGTAGCAGGCCAGCGACCAGAAATGCGGCGGCGTCCATAGGAAGATGATCAGGAACAGCACCAGCGGTTCCGCCGAAACGCTGCCAGTCATCGCCGCCCAGCCGAGTACTGGCGGCATGGCGCCGGAGGCGCCGCCGATGACGATGTTCATCGGCGTCATCGGCTTCAGCAGCGCCGTATAGATGACGGCGTAACCGACGAAGGTGGCAAAGGTCAGCCACATGGTCAGGTCGTTGATGTAGGTGTGCAGCAACCAGAGACCGGCACCGCCGAGGACAAAGGCCAGTGTCAGCGTTTCCTTGGTGCTGGCCTCGCCGCGCGCCGTGGCGCGGGCGCGGGTACGTGCCATGAGCGCATCAATGGTGCGCTCGACGAGGCAGTTGATTGCAGCTGCGGCACAGGCCACCAGACCGATGCCGAGCGAGGCGATGAGGAATCGTGACAGCGGCGGTAGTTCGTGCGAGGGCAACAACATGCCGATCATTGCAGTAAACACGATCAGGCTGTTGACGCGCGGTTTGCAAAGCTCGGAAAAAGCAGCAAAGCGGGCGCCAAGGCGCTGCATCAATGAAAGCGAAGCGGTGGAGCTGGAAGCGCGCATGAGGCCTGTTAACCTATCCAGGAATATTTCAGAAGACGTTCGAGGTCGGCACGAATACCTTTCGGTTCGGCGTCCGGGGCGTATTGCATCATTAGGTTGCCGGCCGGGTCAACGAGAAAGACGCGATGAGGCCCCTCTTGGGGAAACGCGCCTGCCCATTCCGTCGTTGGGCTAGCCAGAAGCAGATCGGGTTGCTCCGCCCGCAACTGAGCCAATGAAGCGGTTTCGTGGCGGGTCAGGACGACCCGTCGCATGCGCCCGATTTCGCGCCCCAGAGAAACCTGGATTGAGCGCAGATTCCTCAGCTGGGCGATACATTCGGCTTCGCAGGCTTGGTCGCCAGCGACGATCATCAACCATTTTCCTGTAGCGTCGCTCCCCAATGTGCCTACTGGTACGGGTTTGGGCGGCAGGATCAGTTCTCCGTGGTTGGCCGTCTTGCTCGGGCGCCAGTTGGAAATATACAAATAGCCGCCGATCATCAGTGGCAGCACGAAGGCCAACAGGGTCAGCAACAGCGCCCGGCGGCCAGGCGTCAGCCGGGTAATCGGCACAGGCGCCGAGGGGATATCTGCTTTGCTGTTCATTTGCGTGAACCCTTGGGGCGAAGCAGAAAATAGAGCCAGATGCCGATCGTAGCGGCCGCGAAGCCAAACCACTGCCAGGCGTAGCCGACATGGCGTTCGATTCGTTCGTCCGGGCGTGGCCAGTCGCGGACAAAGCCACCGCCGCTGCTCTGCGGGTCAAGCTGGAGCACAACCGGCTGTAGAGAAAAGTCGACAGCTTGCCGATAGCGTGCAAGATCAAGGTTTTGCCAGACCGTTTGCCAGCTGTTACTGGCCGGTTCGGGAGCCAGTGTAAAGAAACGGGTTCCCGGGACAATGGCCATCGCCTGCAGTTCGACAGTCCCTGTTGGCGTCTCTACGCTGGGGATCTGCCGTGTGCCGTTGGCCGAGATCCAGCCGCGATTGACCAGTACCCGCATGGCACTGCCTTCGATGCGCAGGGGGGTGATGACGTGGTAACCGGCGCGCTCCTGATGTACGCGGTTGTCGATCAGGATCTGGTGCTGCGGTTCATAGTGACCGCGCACCGTGACGCGGCGAAAACGCAATGATTCTGCATCGACCGTCTGCGCCGAAAGCTGGACCGGTGATTCGCTGGCACGGGTGTCGAGCAGGGTCTGCCGGGCCTCCTTGGCGGCAGCCTTGTTCCACTGCCACATACCGAATGAGATAAAGGTCGGCACCAGGATGGCGACCAGCGCCCCGCCGAGAAATACAACGAAGGGGCGTGATGGGCCGATCTCAGTGCGCATGCTTGCCGGGCGCTGATTGTCGCGCGCATACTGGCCGTCGACCTGTTCGCTGCGAGAGTCCGTCATGATCAAACTGTTTGTCGTTTTCATGCTGCTGGCCATTGTTGGCAGTCTCTTCTCAGGACTCTGGTTCCTCTATCGTGATCAGGGTGCCGCCAGCACGCGCACGGTGCGCGCGCTGACGCTTCGTATCGGGTTGTCGATAGCCCTGTTTGCCCTGCTGCTGCTTTCCTATCGTTTTGGTCTCGTGCCCGGTTACAGCCAGTAGACCATGATGAACAGTCCGAGCCAGACCACATCGACGAAGTGCCAGTACCAGGCGACACCTTCAAAGGCAAAGTGGCGTTCTGCCGTGAAGTGCCCCTTCAGGCAGCGCCCGTAAACCACGATCAGCATGATCGTGCCAAGCGTCACGTGAAAACCGTGAAAGCCGGTGAGCATGAAGAAGGTGGCGCCATAGACGCCGGCACCCATCGTCAGCCCCAGCTCGGTATAGGCGTGGTAGTACTCGTAGCCCTGGAAGCCGAGGAAGGTGACGCCGAGGGCGATGGTCAGAAAGAGGCCAAGGTTCAACTGCGCCCGGTTGCCCTTCAGCAGCGCCCAGTGCGCCCAGGTGATAGTGGCACCCGAACTGAGCAGCAGTGCCGTATTGATGGCCGGGATGCCCCAGGCTCCCATGGGTGTAAAGGCAATTCCTTTCGGGCCGCCGCCTGATGCCGGCCACACCAGATCCTTGTATTCCGGATAAAGCGTGAAGTCGTGGCGCGGCAGCATCGTCAGCAGATCGGGTACCGAGATGTTGCGCACATAGAACAGCGCACCGAAAAAGGCGGCGAAGAAGGCCACCTCGGAGAGGATGAACCAGATCATGCCATAGCGGAACGATTTGTCCTCCCATTCCCGGTAGGAGCCACTCTGCGATTCATGGATGATCCGCCCGAACCAGCGCACGACGACGGTGAGAATGACGCCGGTGCCGGCGAGCATGATCCACCCGCCAGGGCTGAACTTGTTCATCTGCAGGATGAATCCGAGCGCCAGCAGGAACATGCCGCCCGAAAGAATGAATGGGTAGAGGCTTGGTTGCGGCACGAAATAGTGCGAATGGTTCGAATGGTGCGTTGTTTCGATCGCGGCCTGGGTCTGCGCCATGGTCACTCCCTGTCATTGAGTGCCGTCTTGTCTTTGACGGCATTGAAGAAAGCATACGAAAGCGTCACGTGCCGGATGTCTGAATCCATCTCCGGCTTGACGATGAAGGTAAGTGGCAACTCCTTGCTTTCCCCCGGGGCCAGCAATTGCTGCGAAAAACAGAAGCAATCGACCTTGTCGAAGTGCTGCGCTGCTTTCCCCGGTGAAACGCTCGGTACAGCCTGCCCGGTGATCGGGCGATCCGAGGTGTTGCGCACGAGATACAGCACCTGGTGCAGCTCACCGGGGTGAACTTCCAGGTTAAAGGTCAAGGGGCGCATGTCCCAGGCCAGGCCGGGCATGACCGTGCCGGTGAACTCCACCGTCACTGTGCGCGATCGGTCGATGCGGGAAGGTGGCGCCTGCTTGTCCTGTGCAGTAGAGAGGCCGCCCACGCCAAAACCATCGCGCTTTACCTCGGTCTTGCCATTGAAGCCGGTCGCCGCACAAAGCACGTCGTAGAGCGGCACCAGCGCAAAGCCGAAGGCAAAGGCAGCGACGACTGCCACCAGCAGCTTGCCGATCAGCTTGCGATGGCTGCGCGGCGTCTGACCAAGGGGGTTAGGCTGCGTTTCCATGTCACCGCTGCAGGAAAAAACCACCGATATAGATCAGTGCCGCTGCCAGGCCAATGGCCCAGGCCATGCGGCGGCTCGCGCTACGGCGGCGTGCCAGCTCGGCTTCGTCGAAGACATACGAGTTTGGAAGGGAGCTCATCTCATGCCCCCCTGGCCGCCGGTTCGCGTAGATCGGGTTGCCGCAGGTCAGGCTGAATTTCCCAGCTGTGGTGCGGTGGTGGCGATGACAGCTCCCACTCAAGCCCCTCGGCCCCTTCCCAGGCGCGACCTTCTGCCGGGGTCAGACCATTTTGGCGGCCCCGTGCACATTGCCAGATATTCCACGCGAAGATCAGCTGTGAGAAACCGAGAATCAGGGCGCCGACGGTGGAGATGGCGTTGAACTCGGTGAACTGCAGCGCGTAGTCTGGAATGCGGCGCGGCATGCCGGCCAGCCCGAGGAAGAACTGCGGCATGAAGGTCAGATTGAAGGAAATTGCCGTCAGCCAGAAGTGCAGCTTGCCCAGCTTTTCGTCGTACATGTAGCCGGTCCACTTCGGCAGCCAGTAGTAGACACCGGTCATCACACCCATGATGCCGCCGGCGAACAGCGCGTAGTGGAAGTGGGCGATGACGAAGTAGCTGTGGTGGTATTGGGCGTCGGCCGCCACGTCGGCGAGCACCAGACCGGTGAGGCCGGCAACGCCGAACATGATGATGAAGCCCTGCGCGAAGAGCATCGGTGTTTCGAAGCTCATCGCTCCCTTCCACATGGTGGCGATCCAGCAGAAGAACAACACGGCCAGCGGCAGCGAAATGGCCATCGTGCTGTACATGAAGTAGAGCAGCGCGGGTACCGGCAGGCCGGCAGTAAAGAAGTGGTGAGCCCAGACAACCACCGATAGAAGGCCGATGGCGATGAATGAATACACCTGCGCTTTGTAGCCATACATCGGCTTGCGACTGAAAGTGGCCAGCACGTGCGGCATCAGGCCCCACAGTGGCAGCAGCAGGATGTACACCTCGGGGTGGCCGAAGAACCAGAACAGGTGCTGGAAGAGGATCGGGTCACCACCGCCGGCGGCGTTGAAGAAGTGTGTGCCGAAGTGGCGGTCGGTGAGCAGCATGGTCACTGCGCCAGCCAGCACCGGGATCGTCGCGATCAGCAGGAAGGCGGTAATCAGCCAGCCCCAGCAGAAGATCGGCAGTTTCATCATCGTCATCCCCGGTGCGCGCAGGTTGAAGATGGTGACGATGACGTTGATCGAGCCGAGGATCGACGAAATGCCAAGAATGTGGATGGCGAAGATGGCGAAATCGACGCCAATCCCGCCCTGCACGGAAAGCGGTGCGTACATCGTCCAGCCGGTGGCCAGCGCGCCGTCGCCGATGCCGAAGACCGCCAGCAGGAAGGGCAGGGTGAGCAGGATGGCGGCCGGCGGCAACAACCAGAAGCCCCAGTTGTTGATGCGCGGCAGGGCCATGTCCGGGGCGCCGATCATCAGCGGGATCTGCCAGTTGGCAAAACCGGTGGCTGCCGGCATCAGCGCGGCGAAGATCATCACCAGGGCGTGGATGCCGATCAACTGGTTGAAGAACTCTGGCTGCATCAGCTGCAACCCCGGCTGGAACAATTCCACGCGGACGGCGAGGATCATCGCGCCACCAACGAAGAACATGATCAGCGCGAAGGTCAGGTACATCGAACCGATGTCCTTGTGGTTCGTTGTTGTCAGCCAGCGCAGGATGCCGCCGGGGTAGTGTGTATCGTGCTGCGCGTCGTGTTTCGTCTCGTGAGGAGCGGTAGTCGCGTGACTCATGCTGTGTCTCCTAGCGCAAAGCTTTAATCTGGGCGGGCTGAATCAGGTCGCCCTTCGAATTGCCGAGCGCATTGCGCTCGTACGTAATGACGGCGGCCAGTTCGACGTCGTTCAGCGTGCCCTTGAAGGACTGCATGGCAGTTCCATCCTTGCCGTTCAGCACGCGGTCGACATGGCTGTCCTTGATCAGCTTGCCTTCAGGAGAAAGCAGCGCCCCCAGGACAATCTTGCTGCCGGACAGCGCCGGAAAGGCAGGGGGCATGCCCTTGCCGTCGGGTTGGTGACAGACGGCGCATTGCTTCTCGTAAACGTCCTTGCCCTTGGTGAGCAGTTCGTCCTTGCTCCACGTCTTGTCGCTGCCGGCAGTGGCTGCTTCCTGTTCGGCCTTCTTCTTTTCGACCCAGGCTGCGTACTCGGGTTCAGGAACAGCGCGCACCACTACGGGCATGAAGCCATGGTCCTTGCCGCACAGTTCGGCGCACTGGCCACGATAGACACCGGGTTTTTCGATCTTGACCCAGATCTCCCGCAGGAAGCCCGGCACCGCATCGCGCTTGACCCCGAATTGCGGCACCCACCAGGTGTGGATCACGTCGGTGGCAGTGATCAGCACGCGCACTTTCTTGTCGACTGGCAGCACCACCTCGTTGTCGACTTCCAGCAGATAGTTCTCGCCCTTGGCCTCCTTGTTGGCGATCTGGTCACGCGGGGTGGACATGTTGCTGATGAACTTGATGCCGGATTCTGGATATTCGTACTGCCACTTCCACTGCATGCCGGTGACCTTGAGCACCATGTCCGCCTTGGTCTTGGTGTCTTCCATCTCGATCACCGCATGGAAAGCCGGAATGCCCATGACCACGAAGTCGATGAAGAGGAGGATGGCAAACGGCACCAGTGCCCAGATCCATTGCAGTCGACCTGTCGGGCCGGTGAACTTGGCGGGCTGATGGCCGAGGCTCTTGCGGTGCTTGATCATCGAGTAAGTCATGATCGCGAAGACCACGACAAAGATACCGGTGATGATCAGCATGAACTCGTTGTGGATATTCAGCGTGTCGCGCGCAATGGGAGTGACTGGTGGCGGGAAGTTCCAGCTGTAGTCGGCCAGTGCGGTTGCGGGCAGGACCAGCGCCGCCAGTGCTGCAAGAATTGCCGGCAGGGCGCGTGGTGGCCGGTGCCGGACGAAACGGTGCGTCGTCTTCAAGATTCCTCCTCCGTTGGTATCTGTAGCTTCATTCTTGTTATGTGCCGAGGTGTTCCCTGAGGGCTCGCTCGATCACGATTTTTTGTGCGTCCGTCAGCAGTCGTCCGATCTCGGTTTCCTGCCCGTGCGAGCGCAGAAAGAGTCGGCGGTTTTTCTACCCGCAAGCGGGCCCAGTAGCGGGAGAATTCGTCCTGTGCGGAGCGGCCTGCGTCGCGGCGGGTAATCCGGACGGTTGTTGCGTCAATGTCGATGCGCTCTTCGTCGCCGGCATGGCGTTGCAGATGGCGCAATGCCAGCCACAGGGCGCCGACTTCGATGCCGGCAAACGGCAGCACGGGCCAAGCGCCGAAGGCCGAGAAAACCAGCGCAATGCCGCCCGCGATGCCTGCTGCCGCAAGGGTCAGTCCGTGGGCTTGTCGGGGAGACAATATCGGGTTCGGGCGTGCCACCCAAGCTTGTCCCGACAAGGTATCTCTGACAAGCAAGGCCATCATTTCCCCTGTTGAGAATCGACAAATCAAATCGCAGCCATGAATTTGATATAGATCAAATTTCTTGGGTGCAGTGTAACGAGCCGGATTTTTCAATGCAACAAAAAATTAGTTGCAAGGGTTTGATTGCAAAAGAGAAGTTTTGGTTCAAATGCTGCGCCGCAGCAGATTGGTGATCGGCTTCGTTCGAGGGGAGGCGGTGCGGCGAGGGGGGTAGATGTGCTGCAGATGTTGCATCGAACAATAAGCTGGCAGAAAAAACCCCCGCCTCTTTCAGGAAGGCGGGGGGGCCGGTGCTGCGGTCGTGGCTGAGGAATTGTCAGCGCAGGCTACGTGCTCAACAAACCCTTCATCTTTT
>JBAYVG010000113.1:0-7930 GCA_041674785.1 Rhodocyclaceae bacterium | reverse complement strand
GCACGCTTTGTCGCCGATGCCGAAGCCGCGATGGCAGCCGCCACCGCCTGCGGCCGGATTCCGCTGCTGGTCGGCGGCACCATGCTTTATTACAAGGCGCTGCTGCAGGGCTTGTCCGACCTGCCGCAGGCCGATCCGGAAATTCGCGCCACCATCGATGCCGAAGCCGCTGCCCGTGGCTGGCCGGCGCTACATGCCGAGCTGGCGCAGCACGACCCGGCAACGGCCGCCCGACTGGCGCCCAATGACGCCCAGCGCATCCAGCGCGCGCTGGAAATCCTGCGCCTGACCGGCCTGCCGATGTCGGCCCTGCTCGCGCAAGATCGGGAGAAAAGCCCGCAACGGGAATACCTGGCACTGGGCCTGCTGCCCTCGGATCGCGGCGTGCTGCATGCGCGCATCGCCGAGCGCTTCGATCAGATGCTGGCCGCCGGGCTGGAGGACGAACTGCATACGCTACGCAGCAAGTATCGGCTGACCCCTGAGCTACCCTCGATGCGCTGCGTCGGCTACCGCCAGGCCTGGGAAGCCGCCGAAGGCATCATCCCGCGCAAGGAACTGCGCGACCGTGGCATCTTCGCCACCCGCCAGCTGGCCAAACGGCAGATCACCTGGCTCTCCAACACGCTGCAGTGTGAACATTTCGACTGTCTCTCCCCCGACCTGAATTCACACTTGGCCAGGCGGATTGATGCACGAACAGGCGGAGCAAAATCCCTGTAAAAATTTGCATGGCATGCGCTATACAAGCACTCGGTCGACTTGCTATAGTCAGCACGCAGTATTCCAGCCAGTAGTGACATCACCATATCGGAGGGCGTCATGAATCTCCAGATCAAGCAGAAGCTTTTCCTGCTCGTCATCGTTGCCTTGGCAGCACTCATCGGAACCGGCGCCTTTGCCTTCTTCCAGGCCAGCAAGCTGAACAACTCACTGACCGAAGCCATCGAACGCCACGCCGGAACCGTTACTGCCATCGACAGCGCCCGCGGTGCCCAGGTCAGTTTCAAGACGCAGGTTCAGGAATGGAAAAACATCCTGCTGCGCGGCAAGGATCCGGAAGCTTTCAACAAATACCTGAAAGGCTTCGACGAGGAGAATCAGGCCGTCAAGGAACGCCTGCTACAGGTCAAGACGGCGACCGCCAAACTGGGGGTTGCCGAGCGGATAAAAATCGATGGCGTCATCGCCACCTTCGAAAAACTGGCCCCCGCTTACCGCGACGCACTCAAGCAATACGACCGCAACAGCCCTGATCCCGGCGGCACGGTCGACAAGGCAGTGCGCGGCATTGACCGCGAACCGACCAAGGCCATTGACGAACTGGTCGCCGAAATCCAGAAAATATCGAAGGAATCAAACGAAACCGAAGCCAGAAATTCGGCCGAGGTCTTCGGCGCGGTCAAGACCGGTCTCATCACCTTCTCCATCGGTGCCATCGCCACCCTGGTCCTGCTTGCCTTCTACATCGTCGGCTCGATTACCGGACCACTGGCTGCGCTGGAATCGACCATGGCGCACATTGCCGAGAGCGGCGACCTGACCCGACGCGCCAACACCGAACATCGGGACGAAATCGGCCGCATGGCCAGCGCTTTCAACATGATGATGGCGCAGCTGCAAAAAATCATCGGCGAAGTGCGTGGTTCGAGCGATCAGGTTGCCTCTTCCGCCGAGGAACTGGCGGGATCGTCTGCGCAACTGGCCGAGGTTTCCGAGCAGCAATCCAGCGCCGTTGCCGGCAGTGCCGCGGCCATTGAGGAATTGACCGTGGCCATTACCTCGGTTTCCGATACGGCCAAGGATGTTCATCTCCAGTCTCAGGACAGTTTTACGCAAACCACCGAAGGGTCGCGCAAGGTTTCCGACCTGGCGGGAGAAATCGGCCGCATTCAGGAAAACATGGTCGAGATCGCTCGCACCGTCGATGAATTCGTCAAAAGCACGGCCGCCATCACCGGCATGACACAGGAAGTTCGGGATATCGCCGACCAGACCAACCTGCTGGCACTCAACGCGGCCATCGAAGCCGCACGTGCCGGCGAGGCCGGCCGGGGCTTTGCCGTGGTGGCTGACGAAGTACGCAAGCTGGCCGAAAAATCCGGCAAGTCAGCCAGCGAAATCGATTCGGTAACCCATTCGATCATGGAGCAATCATCAGCGGTACAGGCCGCCATCGAGGCCGGAGAACGCTCGATTCAGACCAGCACGGTGCTGGCGAGTGAAGTAGAAAGCGTTCTCGCCCACTCGCGCGATGCGGTTGAGCGATCGACGCAGGGCGTTACCGAAATCAGCAACTCGGTTTCCGAACAGAAACAAGCGTCCACCGACATTGCCCAAAGCATGGAACGTATCGCCAACATGGTGGAAGAAAACAATGCCGCCGCCCGTAGCGTCAGCAACGCCACCCGCGAACTGCGCACGCTTTCCGAACGGCTGATTCAATCGGTGTCGGGTTTCCGGCTGGCCTAGCGCACTACGGCCAGCTTGCTGCCAGATGAGTCTCCCGCTTCTCCCCGACCTGCCGGCAGCGGGAACATGGCTCTGCGCCCTGGACGACATTCCCGACGGTGGCGGCCATGTGGTGGCTGTCGGACCGGCGGGCAACGAATTCCGCCTGATCCTCCTGCGCAGCGGCGACCAGGTCATTGCCTGGCACAACCGCTGCCCGCATTTCGGCCAGCCGCTGGCGTTGAAGGATGAATGGCTGATCCTGAAGCCACATACGACGCTGAGCTGCAATGTGCATTACGCGCGCTTCCGCTGGCAGAACGGTGTTTGCGAATTCGGCGATTGCGAGGGCGAAAGCCTGACCGGACTGCCGATCGCGGTTCGTGACGGCCAGGTACGCTTCGGCGCCCCAGCATTTTCGGAGTAAAGTGCACGCCAATTCGGCCTTCGCCACACAGCATCGACCCAAGGAACCTCACGTGCGCAAACCTGTTCTTCTCCCTCTGATCACCGCTCTGATCGCCGCCCTGCTCCTCACGGCCTGCGGCCCCTCCGAGCCGATTCGCATCGGCTACGTCGGCGGGCTCACGGGCCGCGTCGCCGATCTCGGCATTGCCGGTCGCAACGGTTTCCAGCTGGCAGTGGAGCAGATGAATTCCGCCGGCGGCGTACAAGGGCGCCAGATCGAGGTCATCGTCAAGGATGACGCGCAGGACCCGGCGCAGGCCAAACGGGTAACCGAGGAGTTGGTTGCGGCCAAGGTGGTCGCAATCATCGGGCCAATGACCAGCGCCATGGCCGAGCCGGTGCTGGCCGCAGCCACCGCCGGTGGAATCGCCGTGGTCAGCCCGACCGTGACTACAACCGCACTGACCGGCAAGGACGATCTCTTCCTGCGCGTTTCCTCGGACACCAGCAACTACGCCGACCTCAGCGCACGTCATCACTTCAACAAGAACGGCACCCGCCGTATTGCCGCCGTCTTCGACACCCGCAACCGGGCCTATACGGAAAGCTGGCTGAGCGATTTTCGCAAGACCTTCCTCGCGTTGGGCGGTGCTGTCACGGCCGAGCTTCCCTTCGAATCCGGCGCAGAAACCGATCATGCGGCGCTGGTTGCAAAACTGCTGTCGAGCAAGCCCGATGCTCTGCTGTTCATCACCAACGCCGTCGATACTGCCCACTTGGCGCAGCAGGCACGGCAGGCAGATCCGGGCAGCAAGCTGATCGGCGTCGAATGGGCCAGCACAGAGGAATTGATCACACTGGGCGGCCAGGCCGTCGAGGGTCTGCACCTGACCCAGTATTTCGACCGCAATGACCGCACGCAGGAATACCTCGGCTTCCGCCGGGCCTACGAAGGCCGTTTCCAGCGCCCCCCTGGTTTTGCCGCAGTCGCTGCTTTCGATGCTACCCGCGCCGTGCTCGAAGCCATCGGCCGCGCCAAAAGCAGCACCCCGGTCAAGGAAGCGCTGCTCGAGCGCGGTCCGTTCACCGGTGCCCAGCAGGCCGTGCGCTTCGACCGCTTCGGTGATGCCCAACGCCCCGCGTTCATTACCAAAATCAAAGACGGCAGCTTCGTCGTAGAAATCGCAGATTAAACTCCGCCGACATGACGACCTGGCGACTACGCACCTCACCGAGTCTGCTGCTGGTCGCCACAACGACGCTCACCTTTACGCTGGTCGGCGTGCTGGTTCTGACCTGCCGCGTCTCTGCCATCAGCGAAGAGACCCTGGCCACGGTGCGCGCCGATACCAACCACAAGGGGCAGCTGCTTGAACGCTACCTGAGCGGCATCGAAGCGCACCTGCCTCCCCTGGGCTGGCTCGCAGAACAGACGCCCCACGCCCTGCCATGCACAGCACCGTTGCCCTCAGCGATCACCACCGACGCACGCGCGTGATCGGTCAGCGCAGGATCGGCGGCTTTGCCGAGCGTGCTGACAACGCCTGCAGCGCCTGCATGCACGCAGACGCGCGGCGGAAATCGTGCAAATTACGCCACCTCAAAAACCTCCATCGCCCGTCGTTACTGGGTCTGATAGAAAACATTGCAAATTCCGCCACTTATCCATGGATTTCCAGATGACGGCTTCTTCACCTGTACCCCTCCCCCTGGCCAGCACTGTGGCCGTGATCGGCGGCGGCCCGGCCGGCTTGATGGCGGCAGAAACGCTAAGTCTGGGTGGCGCCCAGGTCGACGTCTACGACGCCATGCCATCACTGGGCCGCAAGTTCTTGCTGGCCGGCATCGGCGGCCTCAACCTCACCCACAGCGAAGCCTACGAAACTTTTTGCAGCCGCTATGGCGAGCGTCAGCCGCAGTTGCAGGCGATGCTCGACCAGTTCCCGCCGAACGCCCTGCGCGATTGGGTACACGGGCTGGGCATCGAAACCTTTGTCGGCAGTTCGGGGCGCGTCTTTCCGCTGGAAAAGAAAGCCGCGCCGCTGCTGCGCGCCTGGCTGCACCGATTGCGCAGCAAGGGCGTGCGGCTGCATGCGCGCCACCGCTGGCTGGGCTGGAATGACGATGGCAGCTTGCGACTGGCGACGCCTGCGGGCGAATGCGCGATCCGGCCACAAGCGACGGTACTGGCACTGGGTGGAGCCAGCTGGCCGCAACTCGGTTCGGACGGCGCCTGGCTACCCTGGCTGCAAGCCAGGGGCGTGGAGATTGCCCCTTTGCAGAGCGCCAACTGCGGCTTCGAGGTCGCCTGGAGCACGCATCTGCGCGAGAAATTTGCCGGCACGCCGCTCAAATCGGTGACGCTCAGTTTCACCGACGCGCAGGGGCATAGCGAGCAACGGCAAGGCGAAATGCTGATCAGCGCCGCTGGCGTCGAAGGCAGCCTGATCTACGCCTTTTCGCGGCCGCTACGCGAGCACATCAACGCTCACGGCAGCGCCACCTTTACGCTTGATCTGGCCCCCGGACGCGACGCTGCACGGGTACTGGCCGAA
This sequence comes from Rhodocyclaceae bacterium, assembly GCA_041674785.1. Classification (GTDB taxonomy): domain Bacteria; phylum Pseudomonadota; class Gammaproteobacteria; order Burkholderiales; family Rhodocyclaceae; genus Proximibacter. The sequence continues at coordinate 2,516 of JBAYVG010000113.1, read as the reverse complement.
GTCAGCCACCCACGCGGCTCACGCTCGATGTCCAGCCATCTGCAAAGCCGGGTCGGCATTACCGGCGTCAAGGCCGCCTTGCTGCACGAAGCGCTGAGCAAGACACAATTTGCCGACCCGGCCACGCTGGCAGCAACGATCAAGGCGCTGCCGATCACCGTGCGCGCCCCCCGACCGCTCGCCGAAGCGATCAGCACGGCCGGCGGTGTGCGCTTTGACAGCCTCGACCAACAGCACATGCTCAGCGCTCTGCCCGGCGTCTTTTGCGCCGGCGAAATGCTCGACTGGGAAGCCCCGACCGGCGGCTACCTGCTCACCGCCTGTTTCGCCAGCGGGCGCGCCGCCGCCAACGGCGTCCTCGACTGGCTGCAAAAATCACATTAGTTGCAACAACGCTCAACGCAGAGACGCAGAGCACGCCGAGGAATCGGGGCAGGCACCCGCCGGGCGGAGCGGCAGATGCAGCGGAGCCGTCTCTGCGACTCCGGTTTTTATCTGCGCACTCTGCGCACTCTGCGCACTCTGCGGACTCTGCGGACTCTGCGCTCTCTGCGTCAAATACCGATTCCAGGATTAACCCTGTGGGTCGGGCACAAATCCGCCGGGGAAGGGGTTGGGGCGGACGTTGTAGCGGGGGTTCGGGATGACACCGCGCGCGATGAGGTTGGCGCGGCTGTCGTAATACACCGTGATGACTTCGGCCGGCACACTGCTGGCGCGTTCAAACCGGGTGTATTCGGTGGGGGCATTGAGTCGCTCGCCATGCCCGGTGCCCAGCTTCTTCTCGGCACGCTGCGCTGACGCCGACGACTCCGCCACCTCGCCCTTGGCACGCCCTTCAAACGCAGGCGCCGCCGGAGCACTGGCGGAAGCAGCATCCCGGCTGTCGCCCTGACTACTCGAAAGCGGTGCAGGTTGCGGCCTGGTAACCGGGGGCGGCAGCTGTTCGCGGAAAACAGCAACGCCGATGACGCCGGTGTTCTCCGGCCGGCCAGTGCGGCCGGCATAGCTGTCGGCAACGCTGGTGAAATAGAAGGCAGCCACCTCCTCCATGCTCTTCCGCCAGCCGGAAATATCGGCCGACTGACCGGGCGCCAGCACATAGCCCGACTGCGGCGCAGCGGCCGTTTCTCCACTCAGCACGTTCACGCCATCGACAGAAATCACGCTCAGCACACGGCCGCTGGAACGATTGGCGACCTGTACCGCATAGCGGTTGCCTGGCGTACCGACCACATAAAGCTGGCCGCGATGGCGCCAGGTTGGCAGTACCTGGCCGGTACTGCGATCGACCACCTTCACATCCATCAGGGTGCCGGCAGAGACGGGGGGCGCAGCGCAAGCAGCGAGCAGGAAAAGTCCGGCGAAAAAGGTGCTCCGGGACTTCTGCGAGGCGTTGAATTTCGGGAATTTCAGGGCATTCATGACCAGCTCCTTGGATTGAGGTAATCGTGTAAACGCACGGGGTTTCGAAACGGGGTTAGCGGGTTCGAATTATTTTCCCGGCCTGCGTAGATGCTGTGCGTCTTGACCTTGCAGAAGAGTCACGGCACGATGCATCAACACAGAAATTTCTCCTTTCATCTTCACGAACAACCGCACGCAGAGGATTGGCGCATTCCGGAACGCCCGGTGACGGAGTTGCGCCAATTGACGCTTGCACTGCCCGTACGGCAGAAACAAGAGGAGGAGAAAAATGAACAATATCGGCGCCCCGCCCCGTCAGCCGTCCCCACAGGCTGGCGACGAAAACTTCCACTTCCTGGCCTACCCGGCGCACGTGCTGGTCTTTCTGCTCGACGCGGCCGGCCAGTGCGATTTTGTCAGCCCGTCCTGGTCCACTTTTACCGGGCGCGAGGCGGCCCGGGAACTGGGTGATGGCTGGCTCGACCACGTACACCCGGAGGATCGCGAAGTCTTGCTGAACAGCCTGGCGCAGGCGCGGGAAAGCCCGCAGGCAATGCGCCAGCTGTTCCGCTATCGGCGCAACGACGGCGTCTTCCGCTGGTTCGTCAATCAGGGCATGCCACGCACCGGTCGCGATGGCGGTTTCGTCGGGCAGATCGGCCTCTGTTTCGATGTCACGGCCTATCAGGACGGCGAGGCCGAAGCAGAGCTTTCCGCCCAGCACATGATTGCCCTGCTCAAGCAGACCCGGCTCATCGCCGTCGTCCTCGATACCCGGGGCCGCATACAGTTCTCGAATGGGGGGCTGTGCAGGCTGCTGAAATGCGGCGGCGTCGAACTCATGGATTGCCAGCTGTTCGAACATCACCTGGCCGGCCGAAACCGCGAACTGCTCGCCGAGCTGTACCCCGGCGGCGTGCAGAGCCCGCATTTCCCCACCGAGTTTGAATCCGAGTTGCGCACCCGCGACAACGAATCGCGCTACGTCTCGTGGCACACGATCGTGCTGCGCGACTTCTCGGGCCGGGTCAAGAGCACCATCCTGATCGGCGACGATGTCACCGAGTTGCACCGAGCCGAAGCGCAGCTTTCGCTCTCGGCCCGCATCT
>JBAYVG010000112.1:0-8203 GCA_041674785.1 Rhodocyclaceae bacterium | reverse complement strand
TGCCGACCATCACAGGCGTTGCGCAGGGCGCAAAGACCACGCCGGACAAGGCGCCGGCGGCAAAAGCACCGACCCACCCGCGCCACTGCACGGCAGCGCCCTGGCCGCAACGGGCAGCCCCGGTGCCAGGCAAGGCCCGGCCAGCCAGCAGGCTGATACCGGCGACAAGCGCGAGCACAATCAACACGCCCTGCCAGAAACCGCCGGCGGGCAGGAAAAGCGCACCGGCCAGCGCTACCGCCAGCCCGATGCCGGTGAAGACCAGGGACAGGCCAAGCACGAAAGCGAGCGCATAGCCGAAGGCGCGCCGCCGGCTGCCGCCGGCATAGCCACCGACATAGCCGACCACCAGCGGCACCGCCGCCACCGTACACGGCGACACCGAAGAAGCCACCCCCGCCAGCAAGGCCGTCGTCGCGGCGGCGACAGGATAGGCGGTGATCAGGGTTTCGGTTTCGACCATCGACTCAACTCCCCGCCGCCAACCGGGCCAGCACTTCCTCTTCCGAAAGCTTGCCCATGTGCCGTGACGTTTCGCGCCCGTCCGGGCCGAAAAAGACCTGGGTCGGCATCATCTGGATACGGTAGTGCTCGGCCGTCGGCCAGTCCTTCGTGATGTCGATGCTCAGGACATGCGCCCGCCCCTGCGTGCTATGGGCCACGTTGTCGAGAACGACCTTCATGTGCCGACAACTGGCACAGGTCTCCGCGCCGAATTCGACCACCGTCGGCAAACCCGACGCAGTTGCATTGGATACCAGCTTGACGCCGGCGCCATCGCTTGCGAGCGGGCCGACTGCGGGGTTTGACACGTCGCTGCAAGCGGCCAGCAGCAATGCGATTGAGAGAAAAGCCCGGCGCATGTCGTGCTCACAGAACCAGGTTGAAAATGTAGCCAACAATCAGGATGCCGGTCGCCACAACCCCGACAAAGGTCGCGATCAGCGTCGGTTTGAGTGCCTTCCTGAGAATGATCATCTCCGGCGCCGACAGCGCAATCACGCTCATCATGAAGGCGAGCACGGTGCCGAGCGCGGCGCCCTTGCCGATCAGCGCCTCGACGATGGGGATGACGCCGGCGGCGTTGGTGTACATCGGCACCCCAAGAACGACAGCGGCCGGCACGGCCCACCACACATCGCGGCCCATAAAGGAAGCCATGAAATCCTCCGGCACATAGCCATGGATGCCAGCGCCGAGCGCGATCCCCGCAAGAATGTAGGGCCAGACCTTGCCGACAATTTCCTTGACGTGCGCCCACCCGGCCTCGAAACGCTCGATCCAGCCCATCGCCTCGTCGGTGTGCGAATGCACCTGCCCGGCATGAATCTTCTGCACCCAGTCTTCGAGATGCCTCTCCATTCTCAGTTTGCCGATGACAAAGCCAGCAACGATGGCCACAAGGAGGCCGAGCCCCAGATAGAGGGCCGCCACTTTCCAGCCGAACATGCCAAAGAGCAGCACCAGCGCGACTTCATTGACCATCGGCGCCGAGATGAGAAAGGAAAAGGTAACGCCGAGCGGAACGCCAGCCGAAAGAAAGCCGATGAACAGCGGCACTGCCGAACATGAACAGAAGGGCGTGACGATGCCGAGCGACGCTGCCAGCACATTGCCGACACCGACCCGCTTGCCCGAAAGCAGCGCCCGCGTGCGCTCCGGTGAGAAGAAGGTCTGCACGATGCCCATGACGAAAACGATACCGGTCAGCAGCAACAGCACCTTCGGGGTGTCGTAGAAGAAAAAGTGGATGGCCTCGCCAAAATGTGTCTGGCGCGAAACGCCCAGCACGTGAACGACCCCGTCGGCAAAGGTGGTGAGCTGGCTGTAGAGCGCGACCCAGACAAGCGCTGAAAAAGCGACGCCCAATATCCAGTGCTTCAGTTTGGCAGGCGATGTTTCAACAGGAATGGTGTTCATAGGGCGATCCACTTTCTTTGCGAAGCTCGTTTGCAGTACAGCCGATCAAGGGGCTGCACAGAAGGAGACGAAAGAAGGTGGAAAAGGATGCACGCAAGGATGCACGCCGCCTCGAAAATTCGAAAAACCCGTCGGGTATTTTTCCCTCAAATATCCCGTGGGAAAAAGTGCACAGGCTGGGCGCCCGTCAACGTCTCCGGCTGAAAGGTAACGTGTGCGATGCCGAAGTCGGCAGCGACCACCGTCAACGCCTTCAGTACAACCGGCCAGGCCGCGAGATCGCCGATGCGCACATGCGCCGTGAGGGCCAGGCGTTCGGCGCCGATCGGCCAGACATGCAGGTCATGCACCTCATGCACCCCGGAAACACGGGCCAGGGTCCGCCCCACGACATCGATATCCATGGCCAACGGCACGCCATCGAGCGCGGCATGCAGCGCCTCGCGCAGCAATCGCACGCTGGAGGTGAGGATCAGGCCGCCAATGAGCATGGAGAGCAGTGGGTCGATCGGTGTCCAGCCGGTGAACCAGATCACCGCACCGGCGACGATCGCCGCCACAGACCCCAACGCATCGCCCATGACGTGCAGCAGGGCGCCACGTACGTTCAGATTGCGCTCGCCGCGAGAAAGCACCCAGGCGACTAGCAGGTTGACGGCGAGGCCGACGATGGCGACAACGCCAACCGTAGCGCCATCGATGCTGCCCGGGTGCTGCAGCCGTTGCCAGGCCTCGCTGGCAATGAAGAAGACGACCACCAGCATCGACACCGCATTCAGCAAGGCCGCCAGCAATTCGGCACGACCAAGACCGTAGGTATGCCGACGGCTCGGTGGTCGCGCTGCCAGCCAGGCCGCCAGGGCAGAAATGCCGAGCGAGGCACCATCACTGACCATGTGGCCGGCATCCGCCAGCAGCGCGAGCGATCCTGATCGCCAGCCAGCGATCATCTCGACGACCGCATAGCCCAGTGTCAGCGCCAGTGCGAGCGCCAGCGTCTTGCCGGCGGCGGCATGCGAATGGGCATGTTCGTGCGTAGCCGCTTCCATACCGACCCCCTCATTCAAGCGTTGCCATCCCGCGCTTCACTCTCCGCCTCGGCAAGCATGGCGGCAAACGAGAACAAGCCTTCGGCTTCTGCACATGCCGAGATTTCTTCCAGCGGCGCACCCGCGTCAATCTTCATGGCGGTTTTGCTAGCAGCGGGAAGTTGCTTCCTGTATTCGCGCATCCGCTCATCCACGCCATCCAGCACCGGCGTTGCCGATCGCTCTGCACTGCCGCCACGACTCAGCCCTCCCTCCTCCAGCAACTCGAACAAGGCGCCGGCCAGGGCATGCAGACCCTCGGCGCTGGCGCAGACAGAAATATCCTCAATCGGGGCACCAGCATCGATGGCGATGGCCGTTTTGCTGTCCTTCGGCAGATCGGACCGAAATGCCTGCAGGATGTCTTTTGCATCGATTTGCTTCATTGCGATTCTCCTCGGAGCAAAAAAAGGGGGGCCGCCCCCCCCCAGTACAGCGGACTCAGTCGGGGCTACTTGAAGAAGCCACGCGCCTTCATCTTGTCGCAGCCATTCTGCCGTGGCGCCGGCAGCGACTTCCCTTGTTCCTTGGCGCGCGCCTCCATGAGCTTGTGGTGTTCGGCTTGCGCAGCCTTGCACTCATCATAGTCCTTGGCCGCCATCATCTTTGCCTGATGCGCGCTACGCTCTTCGGCGCTCATCAGCGACCAGCCGGCCGTGTTGTCCTGATTGAAACGCATCCCCTTGCCTGCGCCCGGACCCATCCCAGCGCCCGGGCCCATCCCAGCGCCCGGCCCCATCCCAGCGCCCGGCCCCATACCTGCACCCGGACCCATCCCGGCGCCCGGCCCCGGTTGGGCCATGAGGGGCGCGGACAGTGACAGACCGAGGAAGGCAACCATTGCCAATCTTGTGAGTTTCATGATGGATCTCCTTTATTGGACAGCGAATCGGGGCGTATCAGAATAGCCACGGTCAGAACTTGTAAAAGTCCTGGTTCAGGTAGGCCGTCATATCATCTACGTCCTTTTCCGAAAAACCCGGGGAGTAGTAGTCACCCCAGCGAACGACTTCCTTACGCAAGGCATCGACAGACTTGATCTTGCGATTTTCCGAGGTGTAAAGCCCGGTTCCGTGGCAATCGAGACAGGCTTTGTGCACCTCCATGCCGCGCACCGGATCCCCCTTGGGGGCGTCGGCACAACCGGCGAGCAGCATGATCAGCGCCGATACGTACAACACCTTTCCTGGCGAAATCATTTTGCTCTCCCTCCCTGATAGCCCTGCCCACCGCCGCCCTGGGCCCGCGCTTCGCACTGATCGGCACGCCCAGCGACGCGCGCGCGCTCCTGCATGTTGCGACGGTGATCCGCGCGCAAAGCCTCCTTGGCTTCCCGCGTGGGTGCGGCCTGCATTTTGGCGCGGTAGGCTTCGCGTTCTTCGTGACTCATCTGGTCGGCGCAGTAAATCAACTCACGCTGAACCGGGTTGGCAGAAGTCGCTGCTGACTGTGCAAAAGACGGCCATGCCGACACCAGCAGCAGGGTGGGCAGCAAGAAAATTTTGAGGGATTTCATGCTTATCTCCTTTTCTGAGGGGAATTTCAAACCATCTCCAGGGCCAGCGCGATGCCCTGACCGCCGCCGATGCACAGGGTGACGATGCCGCGCCGCAAGCCATCGCGCTGCATTGAATGGAGCAGACGGGTGGTCAGCACGGCGCCGCTGGCACCGATCGGGTGGCCGTGGGCGATGGCGCCCCCCTCGACGTTGACCACGTCGGGAGCAAAACCCAGCTCGCGAGTGCAACCCAGCGCGATAGCGGCGAAGGCTTCGTTGATCTCGCCACGGTCGACATCGGCGATTGCCCAACCAGCACGTTGCAACGCCTGACGAACGGCAGGCACCGGCCCAATGCCAAACATACCCGGTTCAACCGCTGCGATACCGTAAGCCACCAGCCGGGCCATTGGCCGCAGGCCGTTGGCTTCCGCCCAGTGACGCTCGGCAACGATCATTGCTGCCGCGCCGCTATTGAGGCCGGGGGCATTGCCCGCAGTGATCGTACCCTCCTTGCGAAAAGCGGGCTTGAGCTTGGCGAGCGATTCGGCGCTTGTTTCCGGACGGTTGTGTTCGTCACGGGAAAACGGCTCCGGCCCTTTGCGCCCCTTGATTTCGACCGGGACAAGTTCGGCATCGAATTTGCCCGCCGCCTGGGCAGCCGAGAAGTTCAGTTGCGAACGGAGTGCCCAAGCGTCCTGGTCGGCACGACTGATGTCGTATTTGACGACCATGTCCTCCGTGTGCCACCCGGAATGCTGACCGGAGAAGGCATCATTGAGGCCGTCCAGCAGCATGCTGTCGAACATCGTCACATCGCCCATGCGTGCGCCCCAACGGCCTTGCGGCAGCAGGTAGGGCGCCATATCCATATTCTCCATGCCGCCAGCCAGGGCGCAGTGAGCAAACCCTGCCCAGATTTCCTGCGCGGCACTGACAAGCCCCTGCGCACCCGAGCCACAGACACGATTGACGGTCATCGCCGGCACATTGACCGGCAAGCCCGCTTCGATCATTGCCTGACGGGCCGGGTTCATCCTGCTGCCCGCCTGGACGACTTGCCCCATGACAACGGCTTCCACTTTCTCCGGCGCCAGCCCGGCGCGCCGGAGCACTTCGCGGAGAGCCGTTGCACCCAGCGTCGTTGCCGGAACACCCTTCAAACTGCCGTTGTAGGTGCCAATGGGGGTACGGACGGGATTGCACAAAACAACCTGAACAGCGCTCATGACAGCCTCCGTATAGCGATTGAATGTCGCGAGGAGTGGCACCAATAGCCACGCCCCTCATTCAAGGAGACGAATCAGCGCTGAAAGGATGCAGGCTTACTTCAAATCAGCGGGATCAAGCGGCGGACGTGCGACAAAGCAACAGACCTCGCCGCTTTCGTCGAAGCGGACCTGACAGGCGCTGACCATCTGTGCCTGCATGCGGGCGCGGGCGCGCTGCACGCGGGATTTGGCTGCTGCCAGCGAGATACCAAGCCTTTCGGCATAAGCCTGTTGCGTCATCCCCTGCAAATCGCACAGAAGAATCGCTTCGCGATCGGCCGGCGCGAGTTCGGAGAGGACGCGCGGAATGCAGTGGCTGAGTTGATCAACCGGCTTGAGCGCTGGTTCTTCGCTTGCCGCCAGGTCGTCGGGCAAGGGCACTTGCGTTTTGGCCAGGCGCAGCCGGTCGATCAGCAGGTTGCGGGCAACATGGAAGAGCCAGGCCCGGGGATCGGCCAGCGTGCAGAAATCGGGCTGCTGCACGGCTTTGAGGAAGAGTTCCTGCAGCAGATCTTCAGCATCCTGCACATTGCCGCCGCGATGAACGAGGAAGCGCCGGATCTCGGCGGCATGCGTCTGCCAGGCTCGGTTCAGGCAGCCGAGCGGGGAGTTTTCGGGCGCCTGCGGTCTCATCTTGTCAGTTGCCGCAGCCCGTCGATACCGACCGGCGCCTTGGCCCGCCACGACACCAGCGCACAGCGCGACGACAGCGCACGCCTCACCCGCTCGATGAAGGGCAATTCATAGTGCCCACGCTCGGTCAGCAGGGGGTCCGCCGTGCCACTGGCGAGCAGGCTCTGCTCGATCACCCAGGCAAAGGGCGTGATGCCGGCCCGCGCCAGATCGCCCTGCAGCCGCTCGGCCTCGTGCACCGGCGTGGCCTCAGGCAAGGTAACGATGACGACGCGGGTGAAGGCCGGATCGCGCAGGCGGGGCAGCAGTTCGGTGACCGCCTCCGGCATTTCGCCGCGCGTGCGCAGCACTTCGCGGTGATAGGCCTCGGCGGCATCAAGCAGCAGGATGGTGTGGCCGGTGGGCGCGGTGTCGAGAACCACGAAACCGTTACGGCCCCGATCGACCTCGCGGGCAAAGGCGCGGAAGACGGCGATCTCTTCGGTGCATGGGGAGCGCAGGTCTTCCTCCAGCAAGGCCCGGCCCGACGCATCCAGATTCGGCGCGGCCTTGGCCAGCACTTCGGCGGTGTAATCGGCGACTTCCTTTTCCGGGTCGATGCGACCGACGGTGAGATGGGGCAGCTCTGCACCCACTGTTGTCGCCACGTGCGCAGCGGGGTCGGTGGTGGAGAGGTGCACCGCGCAACCGCGATCGGCCAGTGCGACGGCGATGGCAGCGGCCACAGTGGTCTTGCCGACGCCGCCCTTGCCCATGGTCATGATTACGCCCTTGCCGGCCGCAGCGATTTCCGCGATCAGCGGCGCCAGGCCGGCGGGCAGATCAGGCAACGGGCGGGAGGCTGCGCTTCCCTGCACGGCTACCGCGACATTCTCCGGGTGGGCCATCAAGCGCAATGATGCCAGCCCGACGGTGCCACGGGGAAGGAAGGGGGTGACGCTGCGCGACAGCGCAGCGAGGCCGGGCGCCATGCCGGCCAGCGCTTCGTCGCCACGCAGGCGCATGGCGTCGGCGATGGCATCGCCGGCTTGTGTGGGAACAAAACGGCCGTTGAGCGCCAGATGCAAGTTGCTGACGCCCAGTTCAGCGAGCTCACCACGCGTGCGCTCGGCTTCGCGCAGCGCGGCAACATCCGGGCGGGCGACGAGGATGACGGTGGTACTGGCGGGGTCGGAAAGCTGCGCCACCGTTGCCGCGTAGAGCGCCTTCTGCTTTTCCAGCCCGGCCAGCGGGCCGAGGCAGGAGGCGCCGCCGGAGGAAGTGTCGATGAACTCGCTCCACGCCGAAGGCAGGGTCAAGAGGCGCAGCGTGTGGCCGGTGGGCGCAGTGTCGAAGATGACGTGGTCGAACTGCGCCGTGGTTTCCGGCAGACCGAGCAATTTCGAGAACTCGTCGAAGGCGGCGATCTCGACCGTGCAGGCGCCGGAAAACTGCTCTTCCATGCTGGCGATGGCGGCCGCCGGCAGGATGCCGCGATAGGGCGCGACCATGCGTTCGCGGTAGTCGCGCGCGGCGGCTTCGGGGTCGATGTTCAGCGCGAAGAGGCCGGGCGCATCGGGCACGGCGGTCGGCGTCTGGCATAGCGCGACGCCGAGCACCTCATCCAGATTGGACGCCGGGTCGGTGGACACGATCAGCACCTGCTTGCCAGCCTCGGCCAGCGCGAGGCCGGTGGCGCACGAAAGCGAAGTCTTGCCGACGCCGCCTTTGCCGGTGAAGAAGAGGTGACGGGTCGTTGTGGTGGGGAGGGTCATGGTGAGTTCCGGTTGTCGCTGGCGAAAATATGAGTGCGC
>JBAYVG010000111.1:0-8344 GCA_041674785.1 Rhodocyclaceae bacterium | reverse complement strand
TCGATCCGCTCGACTCCACCTCGCGTCAGCTCGACCCGCAGGTCGTTGGCGAAGAGCACTACGCCACCGCCCGTGCCGTGCAGATGACCCTGCAGAAGTACAAGGAACTGCGCGACATCATCGCGATTCTGGGTATGGACGAACTGTCGCCGGACGACAAGCTGGCCGTGTCGCGCGCTCGCAAGATCCAGCGCTTCCTGTCGCAGCCGTTCCACGTCGCCGAAGTGTTCACCGGCTCGCCGGGCAAGTTCGTTCCGCTCAAGGAAACCATCAAGGGCTTCAAGATGATCGTTTCCGGTGAGTGCGACGCACTGCCGGAGCAGGCGTTCTACATGGTTGGCGGCATCGAGGAAGTCTTCGAGAAGGCCAAGACGCTCTAAGCGGTTTGCAGCATTTCGCAGTTTTAGATTGGGAGACCCAGCAATGGCAATTACCGTACATTGCGACGTGGTGAGCGCTGAAGAGCAGATTTTTTCGGGCATCGTCGAATTCGGCGTGTTCCCGGGAGAAGCCGGTGAATTGGGTGTGTATCCGCGGCATACGCCGCTGCTCACCCGGATCAAGCCCGGCACGATCCGCCTGAAGGTGCCTAGCCAGGCCGACTACGAGCTGGTCTATGTCTCGGGTGGCATGCTCGAAGTGCAGCCGAACATGATTACTGTTCTGGCCGACACCGCGATTCGTGCTCACGACCTCGACGAAGCCAAGGCGATGGAAGCCAAGAAGCGTGCCGAAGAGGCACTGGCCAACCGCAGTGCCGAAATGAACTACGCTGCGGCCGAGGCCGAGTTGGCTCAAGCTGTTGCACAACTGCAGGCGATCAAGAAGTTGCGTAATCGTCACTGAGTTGCGCAAGTAGCAGCAATGAGAAAGGCAGCCTAGGCTGCCTTTCTTTTTTTCTGCAATCATTCAAAACAGCTACAAACGGGCTGTGCGCTCTTCGAGTCGAGCCAGATCCTTGGTCAGCTGCTCAACTTCCCGCGAAAACTGGGTCAGGCCGTCAGGCCGTACCAGCAGCGACTCCTCATCGGCCAAAAACTCTACAAAATTTGCTGTGAGACGGTTTGCGGTTTCGCCATTTTTTTCTATAAAAGTGCGTAGACCGCGAGTAACACGATGCGCAGGAATGTCGCCGATAAGCCGCGCAACATCAGCTTCTGCGTCCCAGCGCAGATTGCGTGCTACGAATCCCAGTGCTTCGGCAAAATCGGCTGCACCTGTGATGCGCGCCGACTGAAATATACTTTCGCGGTCGATCAGCAGTCGAACAGGCGTATCGTCCGGAAGGCGCAAAGTAACCTGAGGCTCCTGAACGGTGTCGCTAAGGTGGAGCGAACCGTCTGCCGAGACGCCAACAGAGAAAGAAAGTGGACCGATATCGAACCGTGCGTTGCTGCCGGCAAACGGCTTCAGTCGTCCCAACGCCCAGCCTTCTACCGAAAGCAGGTGGTTGAGAAACTGGAGCAGGGAACGTTCAAACATTGCGCCGGCAGCTTGCTTCGATAGCGCAGGGGATCAGAAGAAATAAATATGCCTCGACCCACGATGGCGGAAGGAAGCACTTCATCTGGCCGCCCGCTGGGATTCTTAGAACTTAAAGCCGCGATGCAGGGCAACGACGCCGAGTGTCAGATTGAAATACTCGACACGCTCAAGCCCGACCTGCTCCATCATCGTTTTCAAGGTCTCCTGATCGGGGTGCACGCGAATCGACTCCGCGAGATAACGGTAGCTGGCCTCATCCTTGACAAGCATCTGTCCGATGCGCGGAATGACATTGAACGAATAGAAATCGTAGGCGGGCGCCAGCGGCTTCCACACCTGCGAAAACTCCAGTACCAACAGGCGCCCGCCTGGCTTGAGAACTCGCCGCATCTCAGCCAGCGCCAGATCCTTGTGAGTCATGTTGCGTAGTCCAAAGGCTACAGTACAACAATCGAAATAATCATCCGGGAACGGCAGCTTTTCCGCGTCGCACTGCGCCACGGGGAGGAGGTAGCCCTTGTCGCAAAGGCGGTCGCGACCCCGTGTCAGCATGGCGTTGTTGATGTCGGTTAGCCAGACCTGGCCCGTCTTGCCTACGCGCTTGGCAAATGCCAGCGAAAGGTCGCCTGTGCCACCGGCCACGTCAAGGACGCGGGAACCTTCCCTGACGCCACTACGGGCGATGGTGAATGCCTTCCACAGTCGATGCATGCCACCCGACATGACATCGTTCATCAGGTCATAGCGCTGGGCGACGGAGTCGAAAACGTCGGCGACGCGTCGCGCCTTTTCGGCTTCCTGAACGTTCTCAAATCCGAAGTGAGTGGTCTTGTCAGTCATGTCTGTCTTCAGTGGTGGCCACAGCCGCCCTTCTTGGCAGCCGGCTCAGGTGGATTGTCGGCAGGGTCTCGACTCTTTCCTTCGGCGATAAGCCGCTCTAGATAGGTCTGCCACAGTTCATCGTGGTGCTTGCCGAGGTTGTAGAGCATGTCCCAGGAATAGAGCCCGCTGTCGTGACCATCTGTAAAAACGGGGCGAATCGCGTAGGTGCCGACCGGCTCGATACGCTCGATATTCACCTCGCGCTTGCCGACCTGCAAGGTTTCCTGGCCAGGACCGTGCCCCCGAGCCTCTGCTGACGGTGTGAACACGCGCAGGTACTCGCAGGAAAGCTCGAATCGCTCACCACTATCAAAGGCTATCTCGAAGATCCGCGACTTCTGGTGAAGCTTGATTTCAGTAGGGTTCGGGGTGTCGTTATCGAGTCCGGCCATGGGGCTTTCCCGGAATACAGTGAGAACCCATAATCATAGCCGAGAAGCGGGCGCGCCGCGAGGGCGCCGTCGCCCCCGGGAAAGTCAGGCCCTATTTTTCGAGAGCGAAACTGACCCGCTCAAAATCCGGCCCTTCCTGTAGTACATGGTCGAGGCGAACACGCCACGCCGTTTCACCAAAAATTTCAACGCCCCGTCCTGCCTGATACCAGCCCTGAGGTAACACCAGTGACGGGTCCGGGTTGACTGCAGGAACGGAAGGCAAAAGAAAGGCACGGCTGTACATTTCTCCCTGACCAGACTGGCCAGAGACAATCCGTGCAGAAACAGCCTGTGGCACCCCGGGTAGTGCAGCGATACCGGCGACCAGCCCGTGGCTGCGGTCCTGCATCAGCCAGGTAACCTGCGCCAGAAAATAGCGCTCGCCATCATGTGGACATACCGCAAGAACCTGACCATGAGAAACTTTCCGGCCGGCAATCGAGCGCATCAAGCGGAAGCCGTTTGCTGATTGATTGACGACCTCCCATTCATCGGGGCGTTCAACTTGCCGCTCCTGGTTGATCTGCAGCTTTGCCGTCGGGTCGGACATCTGCCGAAAGACAAAAAGCGAATCGAACTCCTGGCGCGAATAGACACGAGTGCTCTCCGGCTGCACGAACTCCTTGCCGGAGACAAAGAAATGAATGGCTTCGAACCCTGCCGCAACCCGTGCAATCCCAGAGGTGGCGTGGCGTTTGAACTTTCGTGCTGCGCGCGCCTGTGTCCACGGACGGGCGAGATGCTCCAACAGACGCCGACACTGGCCGGAGGTACAGTCTTCCCCTAGTCCGGCCTGCGCCGGCGACAGACGCTGGGCGAGCTGCTGTCGTGCCTGGTTGAGAACGATGGACAGCCGGGAAGTGTCGAGGCGCCTGACGTTCTCGGTACTGAGACAGTCAGCAACAGGTTTGAGTCCGGCATCCTGCATCAGATCGACAACAAAGGGCGGCAAGGCTTCCCCGGGTTCGGCGCCGACGATGCCGACCAAGGGGGCCCACTGGACGGCCCAGCGCCGGATCAGGCTCTGATCGCGGACAGACAGACTGTAGGGGCCGGCCAAATCCATCAGCAGCGCAGCTGCAAAGGCAGCAGCACAATGCGTCGCGCGACCGTGCGGATCAAGTGCGTCGGCAAGTGGATAAGTCGAAACGCCCCATTCCTCCGCAGTCGCATAGAAGCCATTCAGCTCCATCCATACCCCTGGGGGCAGCTCCCGGCGAGCGCGATGGTGTTCGACGATGACCATGCTCGTGTAGTAAATGCAGCGGTGCAAAACCAGTGCGACGCGTAGCGGATGTTCCGGATCGTCGGCATCGGCATCAAGCTGCGCACACTGGGCATAGGCGCGGCAGACCTTGCGCCAGATCTCGATGACCTGCTGAAATGCCTGTTCTTCGACGTCACCAAGCGGCAATGGCTTATTGACGTAACGACGGGCGAGCTCCTCTTCGACGAAACACAGCGGCACGCGCGTATGCTCAAGAAGATTAAGGTAGGTCAGCGCTGCCGGCGGCTCACTAAGCAGGCTGTCAAAAAATTGATTAAGCGAAGCTTCAGCCTGCAGTGGGTTGGCGAGCGGCAGACGAGAAAGGAAGGCAACCCCCGTGTCGAGGTCAGGTATGGCGAAACGGATCATTTCGTTGGCGCGGGGGAGTCCGATAGTGCTCATGATGATTCTCCCAGAAAACTACGCCGCTACTTTGGCGCGAATTTCTTCAGCAAGACGGCGGTTTGAAACAAGTGGACGCGCTACGCTGCTGACCCGCTGCGGTGTTCCCCAGACAGGTTGCGGGAAATGGCGGTCGTCATGCCAGCGTGGAACGACATGCCAGTGCAAATGCGGGACAACGTTACCGAAACTTGCCAGATTGATTTTGTCTGGCTGATAGACGGTACGAAGCGCTGCCTCGACAGCAAACACAACCCGCATCAGTTTGATCTGCGCATCGTCCGTGAGGTCGCTCATTTCCCGACAGTGCTGGCGCAGGATCACACGACAAAAACCGGGATAGTCACCATCTTTTACACTGACAACACGACAGAAATCGTCTTCCCAGAGCAATTCGCCCCCAGGAACCTCGCACAACTCGCACCCAACCGTTGGCTGCGTCAGGTAGGCGCTGAGTTGCGTAACGGCAGGCGCATCTTGTCCACTATTTTCATTCATGCGCCCATGCTAGGCCGCAGAACTCTCGAAAATAAGGAAATATGTCACGAAGGAACCGCTTCCGTAGGGCCTTCACGCATTTCTATAGCAAAACGCGCTCAATACCGCCGCTGTTGGCTTTCCGCACATACTTTTCTATCCAGTCGGCCCCCAGCAGATACTTGGCCATCTCGACCACGATGTAGTCCGACTTCATGTCGGCATCGTCGTTGTAGCGCGACAGGCCCTGCAGGCAGGACGGGCAGGAAGTCAGCATCTTCACGTCGCCGGTGAAACCGTCGGCACGCAGCTTGGCCGCACCCTTCTCGATCTCCAGCTGCTTGCGCGAGCGCACCTGGGTCGAAATGTCCGGGCGTGCCACGGCCAGCGTGCCCGATTCGCCGCAGCAACGATCCGACAGGTCGACTTGCTGGCCCATCAATTCGTTGACCACCTTGATCCCGGACATCGTCTTCATCGGCATGTGGCAGGGCTCGTGGTACATGTAGCGCGTGCCTTCGACGCCGTTCAGCTTGACCCCCTTCTCGATCAGGTACTCGTGGATGTCGAGCAGCCGGCAACCGGGGAAGATCTTGTCGAACTGGTATTTCAGCAACTGATCCATGCAGGTGCCGCAGGAGACGATCACTGTCTTGATGTCGAGATAGTTCAGCGTGTTGGCGACGCGGTGGAAGAGCACGCGGTTGTCGGTGGTGATCTTCTGCCCGGCATCCTCCTCACCGGCCGCGGTCTGCGGATAACCGCAGCACAGGTAGCCGGGCGGGAGTACGGTCGCCGTACCCAGTTCGTAGAGCATGGCCTGCGTGGCCAGGCCGACCTGCGAGAACAGGCGCTCCGAACCGCAGCCGGGGAAGTAGAAGACGGCATCCGAATCTTCCTTGAATTTCTGCGGGTCACGGATGACCGGCACGACCTTGTCGTCCTCGATATCAAGCAGCGCGCGCGAGGTGCGCTTGGGCAGCCCGCCCGGCATCGGCTTGTTGATGAAATGGATGATCTGCGCCTTGACCGGGGCCTTGCCCAGCGTCGCCGGCGGTGCCTTGACCTGGCCCTGGATCAGGCCGAGCGATTTGGCGACACGGTAGCCGAGGCGCTGCGCCTTGTAGCCCCACTCAATCATGCCCTTGCGGATCAGGCGGATCGTCGCCGGGTCCTTGGCAGTCAGGAAGGCCATCGCCGCCGCCTTGCCCGGGTTGAAGGATTTCTTGCCCTGGTTACGCAAGAGGTTGCGCATCTTGACCGTGACGTCACCGAAGTCGATATCGACCGGGCACGGTTTTTCGCACTTGTGGCAGATCGTGCAGTGGTCGGCGACATCCTCGAATTCGGCCCAGTGTGCGAGCGAAACGCCGCGACGGGTCTGTTCCTCATACAGGAAGGCTTCGATTAGCAGCGAAGTGCCGAGGATCTTGTTGCGCGGCGAATAGAGCAGGTTGGCGCGCGGCACGTGTGTCGAGCACACCGGCTTGCACTTGCCGCAGCGCAGGCAGTCCTTGATGTCGTGCGAGATCTCGCCGATCTCGGTCTGTTCCATGATGATCGACTCGTGGCCCATCAGGTTGAAGCTCGGCGTGTAGGCGTCGTCGAGGTTGGCCGGGCGGGCGTCGGCGAAGGCGCTGGCAGCATTGCCGCGCATCAGCTTGCCGCGGTTGAAGCGGCCTTGCGGGTCGACCTTGGCCTTGTAGGCCCAGAAGGCGCCCATTTCCGCATCGGTCAGGTAGTCGAGCTTGGTGATGCCGATGCCGTGTTCGCCGGAGATGACGCCGTCGAGCGCACGGGCCAGCGCCATGATGCGATCGACGGCGCGGTTGGCCGTCTGCAGCATCTCGTAGTTGTCCGAGTTGACCGGGATGTTGGTGTGCACGTTGCCGTCGCCGGCGTGCATGTGCAGGGCGACGAAGACACGGCCGCGCAGTACTTCCTTGTGGATCGCCTCGATGCGCGCCAGTACCGGATGGAAGAGCGTGCCATCGAAGATCTTCGACAGGCGCGGTTTCAGTTCGCTCTTCCACGAGGTGCGGACGGAATAGTCCTGCAGGCGGTGGAACAGCGTCGGACTGGCGGCGCGGTTGGAGAGCTCGCCGGCGCTGATACCGTAGTCGGCGAACTGCTTCTCGGCCTCGGCCAGCGGCAGATCGAGATTGTCGAGCAGCCACTGCCAGCGGCGGCGCACGCTGTTCACGTAGTCGAGCGCGGCCTGGCGGCGGTCGCCGATAAGTTCGTCCCTGCTGACTTCGGCATCACCGGTGTCGAGCGGCAGCTCGCCCTGCAGGAATTCGGCCAGTTCATCGCACAGTGCGAGCTTGTTCTGCGTCGACAACTCGATGTTGATACGCTCGATGCCGTCGCAGTAGTCGCCCATGCGCGGCAGCGGGATGACTACGTCCTCGTTAACCTTGAAGGCGTTGGTGTGCTTCGAGATGGCGGCGGTGCGCGAACGGTCGAGCCAGAATTTCTTGCGCTGCTCGGGCGAGACGGCAATGAAGCCCTCGGCGCCGCGCGTGTTGGTCATGCGGATCACGGCCGAGGCGGCGTTCATTACCGCCGTTTCGTCGTGACCGACGATGTCGCCGATCAGCACCATCTTCGGCCGGCCGTGGCGCTTGGCCTTGGTCGCGTAACCGACGGCATTGACGTAGCGTTCGTCGAGGTGTTCGAGGCCGGCGAGCAGCACGCCGGCGGTATTGCCTTCACCACCCGGCTTGAAATAGTCGGTGATCTCGACGATGGCCGGCACGGCTTCGCGCACCTGGCCGAAAAATTCGAGGCAGACGGTGCGCGTGACCGGCGGCATCTTGTGCAGCACCCAGCGCGCGGCGACGATCAGGCCGTCGGTGCCTTCCTTCTGCACGCCCGGTACGCCGCCGAGGAACTTGTCGGTGACGTCCTTGCCCAGCCCGTCCTTGCGGCAGTGCTGGCCGGGCATCGACAGTTCCTCTTCCGACAACAGCTTCTTGCCGGTCGGGTCGAAGCGGCGCAGGCGGAAACGCACCGTGTGCTGTTCGTGGATCTTGCCGAAGTTGTGGTCAAGGCGGTCGACTTCCAGCCAGTTGCCGTCCGGGTCGACCATCTTCCACCAGGCCAGGTTGTCGAGCGCGGTGCCCCACAGCACGGCCTTCTTGCCGCCGGCGTTCATGGCCACGTTGCCGCCGACGCAGGAGGCCGAGGCCGAAGTCGGGTCGACGGCGAAGACCCGGCCAGCCAGCGCTGCCGCTTCGGCGACGCGCTCGGTGACGACGCCGGCGCCGGTGCGGATGGTGGCGTAGGTATCGGTGTGGCCGGGCAGGACCAGTTCCTCGACCGGGCCGATGTCGATCAGCTTCTCGGTGTTGATGACCGCCGACAGATGCGTCAGCGGCACGGCGCCGCCGGTGTA
>JBAYVG010000110.1:0-8462 GCA_041674785.1 Rhodocyclaceae bacterium | reverse complement strand
TTGATCGATGGCAAGTTCCCGGATTATGAACGTGTCATTCCGGCAACCTTGCGCAATGCGCTGCAAATAAATCGGGTGACCCTGCTTTCTTCGATGAGCCGGGCGGCCATTCTGACCAACGAAAAATTTCGTGGTGTGCGTTTGGTGCTTTCGCCAGGCAGCATGAAGATCATGGCTGCCAACGCCGAACAGGAAGAAGCGCAGGAAGAACTCGAAGTGGATTACAGTGGCGAACCCATCGATATCGGGTTCAACGTAGGTTACCTGCTCGATGTGCTTAACAACAGTTCGGCAGAGTCGGTTCAGTGGGCGTTCAATGATTCGAATTCGAGCGCACTGGTAACCATACCTGGCAACGAGCGGTTCAAGTACGTTGTCATGCCGATGCGAATTTAAGCAGTATTTTTTAGTTTCAAGTAGTCGATGTTCCACCTGAAACAGGGAAGTAAAAAGAGTGAGTGATCAAAACAGCAACACGCCAGCTTACGGTGAATCGAGTATTCAGATCCTTGAGGGTCTGGAAGCTGTCCGCAAGCGCCCGGGTATGTACATCGGCGACACCTCCGATGGCACGGGTCTCCACCATCTGGTTTTCGAAGTGGTGGATAACTCGATTGACGAAGCGTTGGCCGGTCACTGTGATGACATCGTAGTCACCATTCACACCGACAATTCGATTAGTGTCATAGATAACGGCCGGGGAATACCTACCGGCGTCAAGATGGACGACAAGCACGAACCGAAGCGTTCTGCTGCTGAAATCGCACTGACCGAACTTCATGCTGGTGGTAAGTTCAACCAGAATTCGTACAAGGTTTCTGGCGGTCTGCACGGCGTCGGTGTTTCCTGCGTCAACGCCTTGTCAAAGTGGTTGCGGCTGACGATTCGCCGCGACGGCAAGAAGCATTTTGTCGAATTCTGCCGTGGTCATGCGGTTGATCGCGTCATTGAAGTCAGGGACGGTTTCGAGATATCGCCGCTCAAGATTCTCGGTGATTCGGAAAAGCGCGGTACGGAAGTACATTTCCTCGCCGATGATGAAATTTTTGGAACTGTCGAGTTTCACTACGAAATTCTCGCGAAGCGCCTACGCGAACTGTCCTTCCTCAACAACGGCGTGTGTATCCGTTTGATCGACCAGCGCAGCGGCAAGGAAGAGGATTTTGCCTTCGCTGGCGGGGTCAAGAGTTTTGTCGAATACATAAACCGTACCAAATCGGTTCTGCATCCGAATATCTTCTGTTCGTCTGGCGATGCCAAGGTGGGCGATACCGGCGTCACCATCGGTGTTGAAGTGGCCATGCAGTGGAATGATTCCTATCAGGAACAGGTCCTTTGCTTCACCAACAACATTCCCCAGTCCGATGGCGGTACACACCTGACCGGTCTGCGTGCGGCAATGACGCGGGTGATCAACAAGTACATCGACGAAAACGAAATCGCCAAAAAGGCCAAGGTTGAAATTTCCGGCGATGACATGCGCGAAGGTCTGGCTTGCGTTTTGTCGGTCAAGATGCCTGATCCAAAGTTTGCTTCGCAGACCAAAATGAAACTGGTTTCCTCCGAAGCACGGCCGGCGGTCGAAGAAGTCGTGGCTCAGAAATTGGCGGATTTCCTGCTGGAACGCCCAGCTGACGCCAAAGTGATTACCGGAAAGATCGTCGAAGCCTCCCGCGCCCGTGAAGCGGCCCGCAAGGCCCGTGAATTGACTCGGCGCAAGGGTATCCTCGATGGCGTCGGCCTGCCAGGAAAGCTGGCCGACTGCCAGGAAAAGGACCCAGCACTCTGTGAAATCTATCTGGTCGAGGGTGATTCTGCCGGCGGTTCTGCCAAGCAGGGCCGAGACCGAAAATTCCAGGCGATTCTGCCGCTCAAAGGCAAGATCCTTAACGTCGAGAAGGCACGCTTTGACAAGCTGATCTCATCGCAGGAAATCGCTACGCTGATCACCGCCTTGGGCACCGGTATCGGCAAGGACGAGTACAAACCGGAGAAGTTGCGCTACCACCGTATCATCATCATGACCGATGCCGACGTCGACGGTGCCCACATCCGCACGCTCCTGCTTACCTTCTTCTATCGCCAGATGCCGGAGCTGGTTGAGCGCGGGAACATTTACATCGCCCAGCCGCCGCTCTACAAGGTCAAGGTTGGCAAAACCGAGCGCTACATCAAGGACGACCATGAGTTGAACCAGTTCCTGCTGAAGATGGCGCTCGACGAAGCGTCGCTGACACCGAGGGCTGGTGCAGAAGCAATCAGTGGTGTGGCACTGGAAGAATTGGCACGCGAATATCTGCTGGCCGAGGCAATCATCAACCGCCTCAACCACCTGATTAACCCGGAAGTGCTGCACGCTATCGTCGATGCCAATGCCAAGCTTGATGTCTCTGACGAAGCAGCAGCACAAGCCTCGGCGGCAACCTTGTCGAAGCTGGTGAACAATGGCATCCAGATTCGTGCACGCTATGACGATGCCCACGAACGCTGGCAGTTGCGTATTGAAAAAATGCACCATGGCAATCTGAAGGTCAGCGTCATCGATGACGATCTGCTCCTTTCCGGCGACTGGGCGCAATTGATGAAGACAGCTGACATGCTGTCCGGTCTCTTCGGTTCGGGCGGTTTCGTTCAGCGTGGCGAAAAGAAATCGCCGGTCGTTGGTTTTGCCCCAGCGATGAACTGGCTGCTCGCTGAAGTCGAACGTACCGTCAGCAAGCAGCGCTATAAGGGTCTGGGTGAGATGAACCCGGGGCAGCTGTGGGAAACGACGATGGACCCCAAGGTTCGTCGCCTGCTCAAGGTACAGATCGAGGACGCCATCGGTGCCGACGAAATCTTTACGACGTTGATGGGCGAACTGGTCGAGCCACGTCGGAATTTCATCGAAAGCAACGCCTTGGCGGCACGCAATATCGACGTCTGACCCCTCGGGTATCAGTTGTTCTGAAAAACGCGCTCAAGGCCCTGAAAAGGGCCTTGAGCGTTTTCCGGCGTCAATGTGACTGGGCTTCCGCCAATAACATGCGGATGACCCGAACCGTTTCGATATCTGATTCGTGATAAGCCGATTTGACGAAGTCGGCGTAGCCGGCATTTTCGTCACCGGGGTTTTCGCCGAGCGTGGTCGCATAAGCAAAACGCAGGAAAAGGTGATCCGCCTCCGGTTCTTCGATGCTGATCGTCAGCCGGCCGCCGGCATGTGATTCGGTGGCCGCGACATCGAAGCACACCCATTCCAGCTCCATCCAGGTGACGGTGTCGTGAATGGTCGCCGTGCCAAAGTCCAGGCATCGCTGCAACTTTCGCCCATGGCGTTCGATGACGGTGCACGTATCCAGCCCCGGGAGAAAAAACGTCGCATCCTCGGCACGAATCATCAGTCCCTGCCAGAGTTGATTTCGCGTCAGCGCGGGGATCAGGGGGTTGCCGGGGCTGTTGATTTCGATCAGATGTTCAAATTTCATGTTGCTATTTTCGCTCGCCGGTAAGCCGCTGTCACCATCGGTAGCTGCCGGGAGTCGCCGGCCGGAGCGGTGGATGGTAGGATGCGCGCCATGCAACTTGAACGAATACTCCACTCTCAGGGTTTCGGCAGCCGCAAGGAGTGCCGTGCCCTCATCCGTGACGGCCGCATCGGTGTCGCTGGCGAAGCGGTCGACGACCCCTTTGCCGAGTTTGAACCGATCGGGCTGAATTTTTCGGTTGATGGGCAGGAGTGGGTTTATCACCCGCAAGCCTACCTGATGCTCAACAAGCCGACGGGCTTCGAGTGTTCGCATCAACCGAAGAACCACGCCAGCATCTACAGCCTGTTACCACCGGCGCTTAATGGACGCGGGGTGCAGTCGCTCGGGCGGCTCGATGAGGATACAACCGGTTTGTTGTTGTTTTCGGATGACGGCAAATTCATCCATGCCATCAGCTCGGGCAAGCGCAAGGTACCAAAAACCTACCGCGTGACCGCCAAGCACCCGGTCTCCGATGCCCAGATCGCTACCCTTCTGACAGGTGTTCAGCTGGTCGACGAGCCCACGCCAATTACGGCAGCGGGCTGTGAGCGTGTTGCAGAACGAGAACTCCTGCTGACTGTCACGGAAGGACGCTATCACCAGGTCAAGCGGATGGTGGCTGGGGTTGGCAATCGGGTTGAGGCGCTTTGTCGGGTAGCCGTCGGCGGCTTGCAGTTGCCTGAAGATTTAAAACCAGGGCAATGGCGCTGGCTGGATGCCTCGGATCTGGCGCGCGTGCAGGGTCTGGCACCGCCGGAAGGCAGTTAGCAACGCTTGATTTTATGGCACTCCCGCGCTCATCATAGGCGTAGTTAATCGGGAGCCAGCCATGCAAAAGGTATTGATCATCATCCATGCACCGCCCTATGGATGCGAGCGTGTACTCTCGGCGCTACGCTTGGCGACTGCACTTCTCTCCCAGGAAAATGAGCGCGTCGATCTGTCCATCTACATGATGTCAGATGCGGTGACTGTCGGTTTGCCTAATCAGCCTAGCGCTGAAGCCGGCGGTGGGCTGCAGCAGATGATCGAAAATCTGGTTGAGCACGGCGCCTGTATTCGTCTCTGCAGAACCTGCGCAGTCGCCCGTGGTATCGCCGAATTACCGCTGATTGAAGGCGTCGCGATCGGCACGCTCGTCGAGTTGGCCGCTGTGGCTATCGATGCCGACAAGGTCATTACCTTCTGAAAGGCTACTTTCGTGACCCTGACCGAGCTTCGCTATATCGTCACCCTGGCGCGTGAGCGGCATTTCGGCCGTGCTGCCGAAAAATGCCATGTCAGTCAGCCTACCCTGTCGGTTGCCTTGAAGAAGGTCGAGCAACGAATCGGCGCGCTGTTGTTCGAGCGCTCGTCCAGCGACGTGCGTCTGACACCCCTGGGCGAACAGGTAGCAGCTCAAGCCGACCGGGTTCTTGAAGAGTCGGCCAAGCTTGATGAGATCGCGGTGAAGGGTAAGGATCCCATGATCGGGCCATTGCGTCTCGGGGTGATCTACACGATAGCACCGTACTTGTTGCCACGACTTATTCCTGCTCTGCATGCCAGGGCACCCCTCATGCCGTTGTACCTGCAGGAGAATTTCACGGTGCGACTGGCCGAAATGCTGCGTCGTGGCGAACTGGATGTGGCAGTTTTGGCCCTTCCCTTTGCGGAACCGGGGATTGTCACTCGCGCCGTCTATGACGAGCCGTTTTGTGTCGCCATGCCGAATGGTCACCCCCTATGCAAGAAAAATGCCGTGAGTGCAGAGGCGCTCGCCAGCGAGCAGTTGCTGCTGCTCGGACAAGGCAACTGTTTTCGCGATCAGGTTGTTCAGGCTTGCCCGCACCTCACTGAACCGGGCGGCTTTGAACGCTCGCTGGAAGGGAGCTCCCTTGAAACCCTTCGCCACATGGTAGCCAGCGGTGCTGGTATTTCCGTGGTGCCTGTTTCTGCGGTCGAGAGTTGGCCGCGCGATGACCGCCTGATGACAACCCGGCCCTTTTCTGCACCGGTGCCGATGCGACGGGTGGTGCTCGCCTGGCGGGTTACATTCCCGCGTCCGCAAGCCATTGATGCCCTGCGGGCTGCCATCATCGATGCCCCCCCTGCCGGGGTAATCGCATTGTCTTAGGTGGCTTCAGGCCGCCTCGACTGTTTCACGTGAAACAAAAAGGGCTGTCGAAGATCTGCTTCGACAGCCCTTTATTGCCAGTGCGGCGGATCAGGCCGGTTTTTTCTTGGCCGCCGGCTTTTTAGCCGGGGCTTTCTTGGTAGCCGGTTTCTTTTCCTTTGCTACGGCGGCTTTCTCACTAGCGCCCTTGCTTTCCTTCTCTGCAGTTTTCTTTGGCGCGGATTTGGCAGCCGTCTTTGGCTCGCGTTTTTCGAATTCGAAGCCTACCTTGCCATCCTTGCCACGTACCAGGAAAGCCGAGAACTTACGCCGTGTCTTGTTAGAGACGAAGTTCTTGAGCAGCTCTGTGCGGCCAGTTTCGAGCAACTTCTGCATCTGTTCGCGCTCAACCGCTTGTTGCAGGATCACCTTGCCGGAGCGGAAATCACAGCTTCGCTCGGGGCCCACCGATTTTTCGCAAACGTACGCCATACCGTGTTCGAAGACGTGGTTCTGGCATTTTGGACATTGGCCGAGTGCTGTCTGGTCAGAAAAGTCGACCGGCTCGGCGGTGCCATCCTCACCCAGGGCGCCCTGGCCGAAGTCGAACTCCGGGGCATTGTCGGCGTTGAGTTTGATCATGGCGTTGAAGGGCCGCCCCATCTTGTTGCGGAAGCCGGTCAGCGGGCCAATCTTGCGCTCGGTCAGCAATTCCTCGATTTCCGCAGCCTCGTATTGGCGCCCGGCAACGATCTTCCACAGTGAGAACTCGCAGGCCTGGCACTGGAATTTCTTGTAGGTTTCCTTGATCTTGCCGCCGCACTTGGGGCACGGCGTGGTCAGTTCGCCGAAGTCGCCGGGGATGGTGTCGCTGTCGTAGCTCTTGGCGCGATCGACGATCTGCTGCGTCATCGCCGCGATTTCCTTCATGAATTCGGCGCGCGACAGCTCGCCCTTCTCCATGCGGGCGAGCTTCCACTCCCAGTCACCAGTCAGTTCCGGGTGGGTCAGTTCGGGGATGCCGAGGCCGTTGAGCAGGGTCATCAGCGAGAAGCCCTTGGCCGTGGGGATCAGTTCCCTGCCCTCGCGGTGGATGTACTGTTCGTTGATCAGGTTCTCGATGATCTGGGCACGTGTGGCCGGGGTGCCGAGGCCACGGCCGGCCATGGCGGCACGCAGTTCCTCGTCATCGACCATCTTGCCAGCGCCTTCCATGGCTGACAGCAAGGTGGCTTCCGAGTAGCGGGCCGGCGGCCGGGTTTCGTTGGCGTTGACGCGAATGTCCTCGCTCTTGACCTTTTCCTTCTGCTGCACGGCGACCAGGTTGGCTTCTTCGTCCTGTGCCTCGCGGCCGTATATGGCGAGCCAACCGGGGTTCACCAATACCTTGCCCTCAGTCTTGAACGGTTCGCCCGCCACACGCGTGATACGCGTGGTGACCATGTATTCGGCGGCCGGGTAGAACACCGCCAGGAAGCGCTTGACCACCAGGTCGTAGAGCTTCTGTTCCGGTTCCGACAGGGATTTGGGCGCCTGCAGGGTCGGGATGATGGCGAAGTGGTCGGAAATCTTGGCGTTGTTGAAAATGCGCTTGTTCGGCGTGACCCAGTTCTTCTTCAGGATCTCGCTGGCAAAGATGCCGTAGCGGTTGGCAATCGAAGGGTCGGAACCCTTTGCCAGATCCTTGCCCGAGAGCATGTCGAGCGTCTCGCGGACAGTGCCGATGTAGTCTTCGGGCAGCGCGCGGGCATCGGTTCTCGGGTAGGTCAGCACCTTGTGCTTCTCGTACAGCGCCTGGGCCAGGCCGAGGGTGGCCTTGGCTGAGAAGCCGAAGCGGCCGTTGGCTTCGCGCTGCAGGCTGGTCAGGTCGTAGAGCAGCGGCGACAGCTGGGTCGAGGGTTTGGCCTCTTCGGTGACTTCGCCCGGCTGGCCGAGGCATTTGGCACGCAGCGCGTCGGCGCGGGCTTGGTCCCACAGGCGGTCGGCGCGGGCGTGTTCGTCATCTTCCTTGCCCTTGAATTTCTCGTCGAACCATTTGCCCTTGTACTCGCCGGCGGCGGCCCCGAAGATACCCTCCACTTCCCAGTAGGAACGCGGCTTGAACTTCTTGATCTTCTCTTCACGCTCGACCAGGATGGCCAGCGTCGGCGTCTGCACGCGGCCGACCGTGGTCAGGTGAAAGCCGCCGGTCTTGGAATTGAAGGCGGTCATCGCCCGCGTGCCGTTGATGCCGACCAGCCAGTCAGATTCGCTGCGGCAGACGGCGGCGTCGCCGAGGCCGGTCATTTCGGCGGCCTGGCGCAGCCGGGCAAAGCCGTCGCGGATCGCCGGCTGGGTCATCGACTGCAGCCACAGGCGCTCGACCGGCTTGCCGCTCTTGGCGTGCTGAGCGATGTAATTGAAGATCAGCTCGCCTTCGCGGCCCGCGTCACAGGCGTTCACCAGGCCGGTAACTTCCTTGCGCTTGATCAGCTTGGTCAGCAGCTTGAGGCGCGACTCGGTCTTCTCGATCGGCTTCAGGTCAAAGTGCGGCGGAATTACTGGCAGGTGGGCGAAGGACCATTTGCCGCGCTTGACCTCGTAGGCTTCCGGGCAGGCCAGTTCGAGCAGGTGACCGATCGCCGAGGAGAGGACGAATTCCTCGCTCTCGAAATAGTCGTCGTGCTTGGTGAAGCCTCCCAGTGCGCGCGCGATGTCGGCGGCGACGGAAGGTTTTTCGGCGATGATCAGCTTCTTGCTCATGGAGGGGGGCTCTGGAGGCGGCCGGTGACCGGCAATCGAATGGTTGCCGGGATGATAAGAGGGTTGTACCGCCGTACGCAAGCAATGCTCGCGTTTTCACCGATATTGTGTCA
>JBAYVG010000109.1:0-8508 GCA_041674785.1 Rhodocyclaceae bacterium | reverse complement strand
GCTTCGAGGATTGGCTGAATTTCGCGCTCAAAGTCGGCGATATAGCTGACATTGTATTTTTGCGGATCAGTCCCCTGGATCGGGGTGTAGTTCTGATCCCAGACATTCACCCCGCGCCGCTTCATTTCGTCCAGCTTGGCCTGCACCGCGTTGCGGAATTCATGTCCTTCATCAACGTTGTGGTCAAAGGATCCGCGACCGATCTTGAATCGAGAAACAAGCTCCTGAACACTTTCGGTCGCCTGCGACAGATCCACCGTCGACTGCTGCGACCCGGTCATGTTCAGCGCCACGTCATTCGACAAGGCATGGATTTCGGTGACGCTGTCGTGGACCTGCGCATTGGTCGCCGTCAGTTGTTCCATCGCCGAGGCGATCTGGCTGAGCTGATCGCTGGTCCGCTCGAAGTCCGCGACCATCTGGCGGAACTGTCCGGAAGAACGCTCGACGACGATACGCGTTGCGCGGATATCGGTATTGATCACCTCGTTTTCGCTCTGCGTTTCGCGCACCAGGCCAATCATGCCGTTGATGTTGTCGGTAATCTCGGTCGTTGCGACATTGACACGCTCGGCCAGTTTCCGGACCTCGTCGGCCACCACGGCAAAGCCGCGTCCGGCTTCCCCAGCGCGGGCTGCTTCGATAGCCGCATTCAAGGCCAGAAGATTCGTCTGATCGGCAATTTCCTTGATCAGGGCGGCAACCTGGCGAATGCTGTCAGAGCGCAGGCTCAGGTTGCCGACGGTATCGTTGAAGCGTGCCAGCTTGTCGCTGACCGATTGCACCTTGGTCACGATCTCCAGCATCTCGCCGAGCGACCCCCGTGCGGTTTCTAGGTTGCTGTCGGTCGAGTGCGCGATCATGTCCGTCGCCCCGGAAACATCCTGGATCGCCTGTGTTGCCTCATTGCTGGCCGTAAACACAGATTCGGTAATCTGGCCCTGTTTGCTGGCCTTGGCCGAGGTTTCACCCACGTTCTTGCGCACCACCACCGCTTCTCTGGCAATGGAAACGCTGGCCTTGCGCACTTCGTGGATGATCTGCCGCATCTTGTCGGCAAAACGGTTGTAGCTGTTGGCCAATTCCCGCAGTTCGTCATGCGAATAAACCGGCAGATCACGCGAAAAATCACCTTCGCCACGACCAATTTCATCAAAGATCCGGGTGATGGCCACGACTGGCCGAACAATGAGATGGCGGATATAGAGAATCTGGCCGATGTTCCAGAGCAACGCGACGACGGTGAGCGCGATCATCAGCGTCAGGCCGTAGTCGAAAGCAGCATCAACCTTCGCCAGCGCCTCGGCATTCACCCCGGACTGCGCGACCAGCTCCCGGATTGCACCTTTCTGATGGACGTAGATGCCGAGATAGGCGACGTCAATGAAGAACAGCATCAAAAAACTGGATAGCTTGCGGGTAAGGCTCCCCCAACACGTCCGCTCGAACCAGTCGTAAAACTCCCAGAAAGCCTTCATTGCCCCCTCCGCTAATTACTGTTATCGGCATTTGCAACAATTTCGGTCATTGTAACAACGTCATTCAAGGGAGCAATCAAGATTGCTCAAATCGCCGCCCGTATCGGCAGGCAAGCTGCAGGGACAATCGTTTCACGTGGCGGCAATCGTTTCGCAATACGGAATTTAATACATAACCCATTGTTACGCAAGCAACAAAAAAACATCTTATGTCTTATATAAGACACTTGTCTTGCCACCTTTTCCTCTCTATACTTCTTCCATCGGCTGAAGGTAGCGCGCAGGTCGGAAAGACCACCGGAAGCCGCATGGCTGGAACCAAATTCAACTTACCCACATTGAGGAATGACCATGAGCACACGCGAACAGCAAATCGCCGAACTGGAAAAAGACTGGGCCACCAACCCCCGCTGGAAGGGCATCAAGCGCGGCTACTCCGCTGCTGACGTCGTCCGCCTGCGCGGTTCGTTCCAGGTTGAACACACCCTGGCCCGCCGTGGTGCCGAGAAGCTGTGGGATCTGGTCAACAACACCCCCTACGTCAACTGCCTGGGCGCCCTGACCGGCGGCCAAGCCGTTCAGCAAGCCAAGGCCGGCATCAAGGCCATCTACCTGTCGGGCTGGCAAGTCGCTGCCGACAATAACGAATACGCCGCCATGTACCCGGACCAGTCGCTGTACCCCGTCGACTCCGTGCCGAAGGTCGTCGAGCGCATCAACAACGCCTTCAACCGTGCTGACGAAATCCAGTGGTCGAAGAACATCAACAAGGGCGATGCCGGCCACGTTGAATACCACCTGCCGATCGTTGCTGATGCCGAAGCCGGTTTCGGCGGCGTGCTCAACGCCTACGAACTGATGAAGGCCATGATCCGCGCTGGCGCCGCCGGCGTGCATTGGGAAGACCAGCTGGCTTCGGTCAAGAAGTGCGGCCACATGGGCGGCAAGGTGCTGGTTCCGACCACCGAAGCCATCCAGAAGCTGATCGCCGCCCGTATGGCTGCCGACGTCTACGGTGTGCCGACCCTGGTCATCGCCCGTACCGACGCAGAAGCCGCTGACCTGCTGACCTCGGATTACGATGCCAACGACAAGCCCTTCCTGACCGGCGAGCGCACTGCCGAAGGCTTCTACAAGACCAAGAAGGGTCTGGACCAGGCCATCTCCCGCGCCATCGCCTACGCCGACTACGCCGACCTGGTGTGGTGCGAAACCGGCACGCCGGATCTGGAATTTGCCCGCAAGTTTGCTGAAGCCGTGCATGCCAAGCACCCGGGCAAGCTGCTGGCCTACAACTGCTCGCCGTCCTTCAACTGGAAGAAGAATCTGGACGATGCCACCATCGCCAAATTCCAGAAGGAACTGGGCGCCATGGGCTACAAGTACCAGTTCATCACCCTCGCCGGCATCCACAACATGTGGTACCACATGTTCGATCTGGCCCAGGACTACGCCAAGCGCGGCATGTCGGCCTACGTCGAGAAGGTCCAGGAGCCGGAATTCGCTGCCCGCGACCGTGGCTACACCTTTGTCTCGCACCAGCAGGAAGTCGGTACCGGCTACTTCGACGACGTCACCACCGTCATCCAGGGTGGCAAGTCCAGCGTTACCGCGCTGACCGGCTCGACCGAAGAAGAGCAGTTCCACTAAGCACGGCTCACCAGCTTCACCTGCCGCAAGGCATTAGCGACAAAAAAGGCCGCTCCCGCAAGGGGCGGCCTTTTTCATTGCCGTTGCTAGCTCAAAGGCTTTTCCAGTACCCGCTGCAATACCAGCACCCGGTAATCGTCGCTGATCGGCAACGTTTCGAGTAGCGTGTGCCACGAAACCCCCGGCAGAAAAGCCTTTACGCCGGCAACATCATCCGGCAGGGCCGGATTTTCGGCATCGGCCTGAATGTGTCGGGAAGCATCGGAGGCTATGCGGGCGATGTTCGCACGCGGCGTATCGGCCCCCTTGACCAGTTGCCCGATCAGCAATGGCAAGGACCATGCTTCGATCAGCCCCAACGACAACTGCTTGAAGGCAAAGCCTGCCGTTTGCTGTTGTGCCTGTGCGTTTCGGCTGGCCCGTCCGGAATGCAACTCATCGAGTGCGCGCTGTGGCACGGCCGGCTCGAAAGCCCACAGCATCAGCTCGCCAATCTCACCCAGCAAGGCGGCAAAAGCCACCTCCTCGGGCGAGATATCGGCCCGGTTGCCTGCCCAATGCAGCGCGATCGACGCCGACAGCACCGCCCTTGCTTCGCAGCCCGACAAGCCGGCACAACTGTCGTCACAGAGCGAACTCTCCGCCGCCGCCGCACGCAAACCATCGACACCCACCTGCTGCACGGCGCCGAGAATGGTCGTCGTGTCATGCCCCAGGGTGCTGCTGCGTCGATGCTCTGCACGGCGCAGCAGGCGCAGGCTGAGAAACGGGTCGCACATGACGATTCCGGCCATCTCGCGCGGCGAGATATTTTCTCCGTCGAGCGCCTCGATAATCGTCCGGGAACGCGGCATGATAGGAACGTCCTTCTCGCGAAGGTAGGCGACCCACTGCGGCAATCCCCAATGCAGGCGATGATTCTCCATGGCGCAAACTCCCGATAGGTCGCGTTCGAAACGGACACCGGACCCAGAATAATCCCGGGTGAAATACAAACGCTTATCTGCTTGATACGCGATACAACCCGGCAAATCAAGATTGGCAGGCCCTTTCCGGCAACTCGGCTGTAGCTGACAGAACACCATCGGGGCTAGAATGCGTCAATCCAATCAGCACAATGACATTGTGAACAGCTCACCGCCCCCCTCGCTCCACCCTGCGCTGCCCGCCTGGGATGAAGCGCCGCTGCAGCTGTTGGTCAAGGGTATGGCCAGGATTGGGTGTGCGGTGCTTGTCTTTGGCATTATCCAGAATATCCTCAGTGATACGACCATGCGGGCGATGGTCTGCACCTTCGCCCTCTTTCCAACGGCCGCACTGGCCCTGCCCAATTGCCCGCTGCCCTACACCACGCGCGCGCTGCTGCTGTCGGGAACATTGACGGCTACCATCAGTGCCTTGATCCTGATCGGCCACGAGGGGACGCGCGACGTTTCCATGATGGCCCTGCCGGCGGTGACGCTCATCGCCAGCCTGACCATCAAGCGGCTTCCCTTCATCCTTCTGACGGCGGCAACGCTGGGGCTGGTACTTTTCGTTGGTGTGCTGGAGATCAGCGGCCACGAAGCGCTGAGCCTGCCGCAACGACCGGGTTGGCGCCACCTCGCCAGCCTGTGCATCCTGCTTGCCGGCTTTGCGGTCATGACTCGCATGATCGCCAACAAATTGCTGGATACACTCCGCCGCCTCCATTTCGAAACCCTGATCAACAGCCAGACCGGACTTCCCAACCGGAATGCACTCGAACAGGTTGCTGCGCGTTTCTTGCAAGGATCGAGCGGCTCGTCCGGCAGTGTCATTGCCCTCTCACCGCAACGGCTCGACAGTCTGGACAGCATGTTTGGCCACACCTTTGGCGACGCCGTTCTTCGCCATGCCGCATCGATCATCGGGCGGACGGCTTCGAACAAATGCATTGCCGGCCACTGGGGCGAAAACACCTTCGTGCTGCTGATCGCTCCGGCGGCAAGTAGCGAACCGGAAACCACGGCAGGATCGCCTGCGGCGATGGCGCAGGAAATCCGCCTGCAACTACGACAGCCGCACATGATCGACGGCGTCGCCATCCACCTCGACGCGCATTGCGGGCTCTGCACCGGCAGCAGCACCGGCTTTAGCCCGCTGGAGCGCATCGAACGCGCACTGATCGCGCTGGACGAGGCGAAACGCCGCAGCACCGATGCCGTCATCGAATACCGCGAGGAATACTCGCAGCGCATCGCCCTTGAATACCGCTACGAAAACGCATTGCGCCAGGCGATCGAACGCAAGTGTGTGCGCATGGACTATCAGCCGATACTGGCCGCCGAAGATGGTAAGGTCATCGCGCTGGAAGCCTTGCTACGGCTGAGCGGTGACGACCAGCAACCGATCCCGGCGCTGGCCGCCATCCAGCTCGCCGAGGCCTCCGGCCTCATCCACCGTCTCGGCCAGACCATCGTGCACGCGGTCTTGGCGGACATCACCTGTTGGCGTGGGAGCGGCACGCCGCTGCTGCCGGTCTCGATAAATTTCTCAGCGCTGCAACTGACGCAACCGGAACTGGCCGACGACCTTGCTGCCTGCCTGGCCGAACACCAGCTCGGCCCGGCGGCCATCATTGCCGAAGTCACCGAAACGGCAGCGACATCGGACGACAATGCGCTGGCGCAGACACTCGCAACACTGGCCCAGTCAGGGGTCGCACTGGCCATCGACGATTTTGGTTCGGGATACGCCTCGCTGACACGGCTGCTTGACGTCCCGGCGGAGTTGATCAAGTTCGACTGCTCGCTCATCCACAGCGCTGCAGCCTCGTCGGAAGCACACGAATTCCTGCGTCGAACAGTCCATCTCGCGCATAGCACGCAGGCCCGAGTGCTGATCGAAGGGATCGAAACCGCTGCCCAGGCGAAGCTGGTCAACGAACTCGGCTGTTTCGCCGTACAAGGCTACTGGTATGCCAAGCCGATGCCGGCCAATGCAATTCCGGCCTTCCTCGCCGACCGCGAAATCGCCTGTTTTCAGCCGACACGGACCCTTGCCACCCCCCCTCGCCTTGCTCCCTCGGCCAGCCCAAGGGAGCAAGTGACCGCCGGTTAGAACAGCCCGGCAAGCCCTCAGGTCAGCTCCCAATACGCCGGACGACTGTAGGTTTCCTTGAGCTGATCGATGAACAGCCGCAGACGCAGCGGCATATGCCGGCGCTGCGGAAACACGGCAAAGATACCCATCGGTGGCGCCTGCCAGGCATCGAGCACCGAGGTCAGGCTGCCTTCCTTGAGATCCTGACCAACCTCCCACAAGGAACGCCATGCCAGACCGCGACCGGCGAGCGCCCATTCGTGCAGCACGGCGCCGTCGTTGCACTCGAAGCGACCACTCACCTTCCAGGATTCGATGCTGCCACTCTCCGGGTTGCGGAAGATCCACCCTCGTTGCTGGCCGAGCGAAAAGCAGTTGTGTTTGGCCAGATCAGCCGGCGATCGTGGCACGCCGTTGGCCACCAGATAGGCCGGGCTGGCCACCACCATGCGGCGCATTTCACCAAGGCGGACACTGACCAGGCTGGAATCCGTCAGTTCGCCGATACGAATGGCGCAATCGATACCTTCGTTGATCAGGTCGACAATGCGGTCGGAAAGATCGAGGCTTACCGTCACTTCCGGATTGGCCACCATATAAGTACCGACTTGCGGCGCCACATGCCGGCGACCGAAACCGGCCGGCGCCGAAATGCGCAGGTGACCGCTGGCACGCACGCCGCCAAGCGAAACAGCCGCCTCGGCATTGGCCAGATCATTGATGATGCGCTGGCAGTCTTCAAGAAACGCCTGCCCCTCGAAAGTGAGCGTCAGCTTACGCGTTGTCCGCACCATCAACCGCACCCCCAGCCGCGCCTCCAGCGCATCCAGACGGCGGCCAACGATAGCGGGAGTCACGCCCTCCCCTCTGGCGGCAGCGGAAAGGCTGCCGCGTGTTGCAGCGGCAACGAAGGCCGAGATTTGCTTGAAGGTGTCCATGGTTTCAGTTTATACAAAAAGTAAATAATAAACGCCACATTTGTCATCTTCACACGACACATATAAGGCAATACACTGCAGTCCTATACAAGACCGAGCCACCCATGGAAACCGCCCAACTTGCCAGTTACGCCCTCATTGCCGCAGGCGCCTTCCTCGCCGGCGGCATGAACGCAATCGCCGGCGGCGGCACCTTCTTCTCCTTCCCCGCCCTGCTCGCCATCGGCGTGCCGCCGATCACCGCCTCGGCCAGCAACACCGTCGCCCTGTGGCCGGCCAGCCTGTCCGGCGCCTGGGCCTACCGCCGCGAAGCGATGCGCCACAGCCGCTGGGCGCTGATCCTGATCGGCGTTTCGCTGGTAGGCGGCGTCTGCGGCGGCCTGCTGCTGCTGGCCATCTCGAACGCCGCCTTCTCGAAGATGATTCCCTGGCTGCTGCTGATCGCCACCGCCCTCTTCGCCTTCTCCGGCCAGGTGCAGAAGACCGTCGCCTGGGTCAAGGACAAGCTCGGCATGTCGACAGGCGGCGAGGCCAACCCCGGCAGTTTCGGCGGCGCGCTGTTCCAGCTCGTCGTCGCCACCTACGGCGGCTTCTTCGGCGCCGGCCTCGGCATCCTGACGCTCGCTGCGCTGGCCATCCAGGGCTTCAAGGACATGCAGGAACTGAATGCGTTGAAGAACGTCGCCTCGGCGGTGAACTACACCGTCGCCGCGCTGACCTTCATCATCGCCGGCGCCATCAGCTGGCCGCACACGCTGGTCATGCTGGTCACCGCCACCATCGGCGGCTACGCCGGCGCCTCGCTCGCCCGCCGCTTGCCGGCGCTGCTGCTGCGCCGGCTGGTTGTTGTGGTTGGCGCCACGCTGACCGTGATCTATTTTTACAAGACTTATTTTTAACCTTCACCACAAGGAGTTGTCATGAGCCTCAACCTGCCCGCTGGCGTGCAAATCACCGGACCGATCAAGCCCGGTTTCGAATCCATCCTGACCCACGACGCACTGGCGCTGGTGGCCAAGCTGCACCGTGCCTTCGAAGGCCGCCGCCAGGAACTGCTGCAGGCGCGCGTTGCCCGCCAGGCCCGCATCGACGCTGGCGAAATGCCGGACTTCCTGCCGGAAACCAAGCACATCCGCGAAGGTGACTGGAAGATCGCGCCGCTGCCGAAGGCGCTGGAGCGCCGTCGTACCGAGATCACCGGCCCGGTCGAAGCCAAGATGATCATCAACGCCTTCAACTCCGGCGCTGATTCGTACATGACCGACTTCGAGGACTCCAACTCGCCGAACTGGGATAACCAGGTGCAGGGCCAGATCAACCTGTACAAGGCCATCCGCCGCGAGCTTTCCTTCAAGGGCGACAACGGCAAGGAATACAAG
>JBAYVG010000108.1:0-8571 GCA_041674785.1 Rhodocyclaceae bacterium | reverse complement strand
ATCGCGGTAAGCAGTCCGTCAATCTGCCCTTTGAGCCAGCTTTCATCCAGAGTCAGTTCGCCGATATTTTGAATGATCAGGTGCAGCAGCTTGAGCAAGGAATTTTTGATTTGCGTCTTTTCTTCAGTGGCCACCTGCACCTGATGGCCCAAGTCAGCCAGCAGATTCTGGATCAGCTGAATATCGGCGGGTGGCTTTCGCAAGGCCTGTATCAACAGGCCGACCACTTCAGATTCCGGTTCCCCTTCGTTGCTCAGGGGGGTAAGGACGCTCTCAATGAAGCAGGCAAGCTTTTCCGAAAATTCTGCCGGTAATCCCTGGCCGCTGCCGACCTCGGCATTGTCATTGGCCGACTCGGCTGCAATGCCATCCAGGTAGCCCAGCAAGGATTTTTCAACGCCTTGCCAGCTATGTCGGCTGATCGCGGCACCGAGATTCGCCAGCTGCTTCTTCTGGACTGCGTTATCAGTCGGCAGTGCCGCCGCAAGATGGCGCAACTGCGGTTCGGGAAACAGCGCCTTGGTCGGGATGTCGGCGATTTCGTTGTAACAGGCCTGGAAGTTTTCCGGCGTCGGCGCGCGATGGGTGGCCGCCAGGCGCATGAGTGTTTCCCGCGCAATTTCGATTGGATTCTTGGGCTGGTTCATTTTTGCATGGGGGAACGCCCGTAAGGCGTTGAATGTGTTGTGTGGTTCAGGTGACCGGGCTGATTCTACTACCTGGGGAAGCTGCCTCGCGGATCTCCGGATCTCCTTGCGGTCACCCGGGATTCACGCCTGACTCGCAAACACCTCGAAGCCCTCGATAGGCAACGGCCGGCTGAAGAAATAGCCCTGATAGGCATGGCAGCCGGAACTGGCGAGGAAATCGCGCTGGGTTGCAGTTTCCACGCCCTCGGCGATGACGCCGAGCCCCAGGCTCTGGGCCAGGGCCACGACGGTTTTGGCGATCGCAGCATCATTGGGGTCACTGAGCACGTCGCGGACGAACGATTGGTCGATCTTGAGCTGATCGAGCGGCAGGCGTTTCAGGTAGGACAGCGAGGAGTAGCCGGTGCCGAAGTCATCCAGAGAGAAGCCCACGCCCCTGGCTTTCAGCGTGAACATCTTTTCGATGATTGCCTCGACGTCATGCACCAGCAAGCTCTCGGTCAACTCCAGCTTGAGGCGCTGCGGGTTGGCGCCGCTGCTGTTGAGCACCGCCAGCACCTGGTCGACGAAATCGCGCTGTCGGAACTGATGCGCGCTGACATTTACCGCCACCGTCAGATGAGCCATCTCGGGCCGAAGAGCCCAAGTCGCCAACTGGCCGCAAGCCGTCTCAAGGACCCACCGGCCCAGGGCCAGTATCAGTCCAGTCTCCTCGGCCAGAGGAATGAAGTCTGCCGGCGACACCATGCCGCGCTGCGGATGCTGCCAGCGCACCAGGGCCTCGACTCCCGTCAGTCGGCCGGCGTCCGCCACCTGCGCCTGGTAATGGAGCAGGAACTGTTTCTGGTCGATCGCCTGGCGCAGGTCTTCCTCCAACGATGCACGCTCCTTGACCGCAGATTCCATGTTCGGATCAAAGAATCGCACCGTATTGCGCCCGGCTTCCTTGGACTTGTACATTGCCAGATCGGCCTGCTTCATCAGGTCGTCGCTACTTG
The DNA here is from genome assembly GCA_041674785.1 of Rhodocyclaceae bacterium. GTDB lineage: Bacteria > Pseudomonadota > Gammaproteobacteria > Burkholderiales > Rhodocyclaceae > Proximibacter. Next base: position 6,923 of record JBAYVG010000108.1, on the reverse strand, counting down.
AGACGTCGCCCCGGAACAGGGTGACGCCAATGCTGGCCGTGCTGTGGTGCGATAACTCGCCCAGCTGATAGTCTTGGTTGAGCGCGGCAATGATTTTCTCCGCAACGTACTCAATGCCGGTCGCGGCGGCTTCCTGATCCGAACTCAGGCCGGCCAGCACCACCACGAATTCATCGCCACCCAGGCGTGCCACGGTATCGCCTTCACGCACGCACTGCTTGAGGCGCAGCGCGACTTGCTTGAGCAGCAGGTCGCCGATGTCGTGACCCTGGGTATCGTTGATGGTCTTGAAATTATCCAGATCAATGAACAGCAGCGCGCCGAAGCTGCCGCTGCGCGAACTGGCGGCCATGGTTTGCTTGAGACGGTCCAGCAGCAAAGTCCGGTTGGGAAGGCTGGTGAGTTGGTCATAGAAGGCCAGCTCATTGATTTTCTCTTCCGCCAGCTTGCGTTCGGTAATATCGAAATGGGTGCCGACGTAATGGGTCACGACACCCGAGCTGTCCTTCACCGCCGAAATGGTGAGCCATTTCGGATACACCTCGCCATTCTTGCGCCGGTCCCAGACTTCGCCTTGCCAGACACTGGTGTTGTTGAGGCTCTCCCACATGGCGCGATAAAAACTCTGGTTATGGCGGCCCGACTGGAGCATGCGCGGCGTCTGCCCCACCACTTCCTCGGCCGCGTAACCGGTGGTCTCGGTGAAAGCGCGATTGACGCGGAGGATCACGCTGTGAGCGTCGGTGACCATCATGCACTCCTGTGAATCGAAGGCCGCCGCGGCGATGCGCAGCTCATCTTCAACCAGTTTTTGCGTGGTGACGTCCTGCACCGTCCCCGCCGAGCGGAGAGGCTTGCCGGCGGCGTCGAACTCCGAATCGCAGCGCTCATGCACCCACTTGATGCGCCCGTCCGCCATCAGCAGACGGTGGGTAATCTGGTAAGGCGCGCGGTTCGCGAGCGATGCCGTGTAGGCCTGGTTCACCGCGTCGCGGTCTTCCGGGTGAATGGCATTGAGAAAGGCTTCGTAAGTGGCGCCAAAGCGTCCCGAATCAATCTCGAACAAACGAAAGATCTCGTCGCTCCAGACCAGCTTGCCGCTCAGCAGATCCAGTTCCCAGCTGCCGATCTTGGCAAGGCGCTGCGCCTCGTTGAGTCGTTCTGTACTGGCGCGCAAGGCAGCCTCGGTCTGCTTGCGTTCGCCCTCGATGGCTTTCAATCTGGCCTGCATGTCGGCCAGGCCTGCCAGAACGCTGCCCGCCAGATCCGGCGATACGGGAATCTCGCCCGAGAGATCTCCCCGTCCAATATTGAGGATGTGCGAATGAACCTGATCTGCCGTCCCACCCAGAATTTTGCGCAAGTTTGAATACGTCCGCCACAGCATGAACAGCGCCACCAGCACGAAGATGATGAACACGACCCTGAACCTGGTCGCAGTATTCTCTGCATCCCGGATCCGCTCGGCAGTGCGCCTGTCCATCAGATCAAAGGATTGGTTGATCGGACGCATGATGGCCGCCTTGGCGCTGTGATAGCCCGCGTCGTGCAACATCACCAACGCCTTGGTTCGTTTGGTCGGAGCATCCGGTCCGACGCTCTCTGCCAACCTCATGGCGTCGTGTTCGGTAGAAATCAAGCCATCGGAATTGGCCTTGGCTTCAGCCAGCTTACCCAATTCCTCTTCAGAAAATCCGGCCTGTTGCATCTGCTCCAGCAGGGCGACTGCGGGGCCGCTGCCGGCCTGAATAGACGGTTCATCCGCAAGCACCAGATCCCAGTAGGCCACGGTGTAGGCGTGCGGCTGCTGTTTTCTGCCGTCGCGGATGTCGAGTATGTCCTGGTAATGCTGCTTGTAGCGGGAATCGCCCGTCACCACGTAGGTTCTGACCATCCGCGTCAGCTCGTCCGAAGACTGCCGCAATTGATCCACCAGCACAAAGGAAATCTGCCGCAGGTCATTGGCGCGATCAATCTGCTTTTCCGATTGCACATAGGCGCCAAAGGAAACGGCCATGGCAACAATCATGACGAATGTCAGCCAGACATCCTGCGAAAGGATACGCGGGTTGAAAGGCATCTTCCCTTTTCGCAAAACCTTATTGAGCTGTCGTACAGATCTGGAGGAAATTACACCCGGGGCGGCTTGCCCAGAATGAAGCGGGCGTACTTGTCGTCTTCCTGGGTAATGTGTTCCATGAGCCAGACGGTGATGAACAGGTTGAGCTTCAGGGGGGTGACGTTGGTTTTGTGCGCATTGATCTCGTCGTGCAGTTTGATGACCGCCGCCTCCAGTTCCTGGTGGCGTTGCTTGTGGGAAGCAAGGCCAGGGTACTTGTGATCGGCCAACAGCTTCTCTTCACTGGCGAAGTGGGTTCGGGTGTAACTCAGCAGTTGTTCCAGCGCCTGCTTGGCGGCTTCGATGCCGATCGGGTCGAGCAGATGTTCGGATCCCGCCGCCCGAAACTCTTCGATCAGTTGAATCCAGCGGGCATGCTGGGCATCCATTGCATCGATGCCGATGCTGTATTTGGGATCGATGATTGCCATGTTGTATTGTGCGATGGTTGATAGTTCAAGGAACAGTTTAGCGCGAAGCGGCATGGAATCAAATCGGTGCATGGCAGATACACGAAAAAAAGGGCGCCCACATGGGGCGCCCGAAATTACTACAGGGAGGAAAAAGGAAGCTCAGGAATAGTGGTAAGCCGACTCGCCGTGCGAAGTGATGTCCAGACCTTCGCGCTCTTCGTCCTCGGGCACACGCAGGCCGATCACGATATCCACCAGCTTGTAGCAGATCAGTGCGGCAATACCGGACCAGAGCACGGCCGTACCGACGGCCCAGAGCTGGCTGATGACTTGTGCATTCATGTCGTAATCGCCGACCTTGTTGGCCACGTAATCGTAGACACCCGTACCGCCCAGGCTGGGCGCAGCAAACACACCCGTCAGAATCGAGCCGAGGATGCCGCCCACGCCATGCACACCGAATACGTCGAGCGAGTCGTCGGCACCGAGCAGGCGCTTGAGTCCATTCACGCCCCACAGGCAGATGATCCCGGCCAGCAGGCCGATGACCAGCGCACCGACGACACCGACAAAGCCGCATGCCGGGGTAATCGCGACCAGACCCGCGACGGCACCGGAAGCTGCACCGAGCATCGAGGGCTTGCCCTTGGCCAGCCATTCCGCACCCATCCAGGAGAGGGTCGCTGCGGCCGTTGCCAGCCAGGTATTGACGAAGGCCAGCGCTGCACCGCCATTGGCTTCCAGGGCCGAACCGGCATTGAAACCGAACCAGCCGAACCACAGCAGCGAAGCGCCGATCATGGTCATGGTCAGGCTGTGCGGGGCCATCGAATCCCTGCCGTAACCGACGCGTTTGCCGACCATGAAGGCGCCGACGATACCGGCCATGGCGGCATCGATATGCACCACCGTACCGCCGGCAAAGTCGAGTGCGCCTTTCTGGAACAGCCAGCCCGCCGTGGCGCCCAGTTTTTCTGCGGCAGCCGCGTCGACATAACCATCGGGACCCGCCCAGTACCACACCATGTGCGCGATCGGCAGATAGCTGACGGTGAACCACAACACCGCGAACAGCAGCACCGCCGAGAATTTGATGCGCTCGGCGAAAGAACCGATCACCAGTGCCACGGTAATGGCGGCGAAGGCGCCCTGGAAAGCGACATAGATCAGTTCAGGTATGACCACGCCCTTGCTGAAGGTGGCTGCGACCGAATCCGGCGTGATGCCCTTGAGGAACAGCTTGTCGAGACCGCCGAAGAAGGCGTTGCCTTCGGTGAAGGCGATGCTGTAACCATACACGGCCCAGAGCACGCTGATCAGCGAGAAAATCACGAACACCTGCATCAGCACCGAGAGCATGTTCTTGCTGCGCACCAGTCCGCCGTAGAACAAGGCCAGGCCGGGGATCGACATCAGAATGACGAAGGCGGTCGCAACGATCATCCAGGAGGTGTCGCCCTTGTTGGGTACCGGTGCGGGCGCTGCAGCAGGTGCGGCCGGTGCGGCTGCCACAGTCGCTGGTGCGGCGACGGGTGCTGCGGCCGGTGCAGCAACTGCGGGCGCGGCTGCGGCTGCGGGCGCTGCCGCTTCAGCCGGCTTGTCTTCGGCATGGGCGACGTTGCCGAAACCAACGGCCGCAACCGTCAGAAGAATGGCTATGAGTTTCTTCATCATGTTCCCCTTAAAGAGCTTCCTCACCGGTTTCGCCGGTGCGGATGCGAATGGCTTGTTCAAGATCGAAGACAAAAATCTTGCCGTCGCCGATCTTGCCGGTGCTGGCGGATTTTTCGATGGCTTCGATCGCCTGGTCGAGCAGTGCGGACTTGACGGCAGCCTCGACCTTGACCTTGGGCAGAAAATCGACCACGTATTCCGCACCGCGATACAGTTCGGTGTGGCCCTTCTGACGGCCGAATCCCTTGACTTCCGTGACGGTGATGCCCTGTACGCCGATGGCGGAAAGCGCTTCACGCACTTCGTCAAGCTTGAATGGCTTGATGATGGCGGTGATGAGTTTCATGTCATGCTCCTTGTTAGAAGGTCTTGCCGAAACTGAGCAGGGCGCGGGTCTTGCCTGCTTCGTAGCCACTGAAACAGTAATCCTGCCCCTTGCTGCAAGAGTCCTTGGCGTTGGTGCCGAGCAGGGAGAGGGCGACCGTGCCGATGCCGACATCCTTGGTCACGCCGACCTTCCAGTCGTCGTAGGAGGCGGAGCCGCGATGATTGACTTTCTGGTGTCCGGCGTGGCCGGTGACGCCCCAGCCATTGCCCAGGTCATACGTGCCGACTACTTCGAGGTAGCCGCTGCCCGAGGTTTTGCGGCCGGTGGGGCTGGTCCAGCCGAACAGGCTTTCGGTACTGACGGAATATTTGACGGTGAACCATTTCCAGGTTACTGCGCCATAGCCTTCGATGGTTTGCGGCTTGGCATTGCCGGTCGGTTTGCGCGAACCGGGATAGTTGTAGGTCAGGATCCCGACGTCAAAACCGATGTCGCCGCCCAGAGAGCCCCTGTAGCCGCCATAAATATCGACCTCGATCGGTGCGCTGGTATTCAGGGTCGGATTGGCATCGCCGATCCAGCTGATGTTCGAGGCCCAGGTGCCGATGTAGAGCCCGCTTGGATGGGCATAATCGAAGCCGCCCTGCACCGCCATCTTGCCGCCGGTCTGGGCAATGCCGCGATAGAGGTATTCCGACGCCAGCATGAAGTTGCCGGTGAACGGACTCGCGGGGGCGGCAGCGGCAGGCGCTGCAGTCTGAGAGAAGCTTGTGGCCGGGAACAACAGGGCAGTGGCTAAACTAACGACAAGAAGTTTTTTTTGCATGGCAATTCTCCAAAGGGTGAGGAACACGATGCTGCTAGTGCACAATCTGTGCCAAAGCAATAAACCAATACAAATCAATGAATAAGAAATCAAGGTGAAATCAGCCCCGGTGCCGTTGCACTGAGATGTGGCAGCCCACAGCCAACTTGCACCAAAGCGATGCGCAGGTGCGGAGGGGCGCAGAGCGGCCCTAAATCGCTGTGCTAAACTTTCCTCACCGTTCGAGGAAACCGCCATGCTCAATCCGAATTTGTTCGATGACATTTCCAGCCGCCTGTCGCAATTGGCCGCCGCCAGCCCGGCTCGGGACATCGAGAAAAACGCGCGCGCACTACTGACCAGCGCCTTTGCCCGCCTCGATCTGGTTACCCGCGAAGAATTCGATATCCAGGCCAAGGTACTGGCGCGCACCCGCGAGAAACTTGCCGCACTGGAAGCCCGCGTCGTCGCGCTGGAAGCAAGGACAAATCAGCAGCCCACGCCCTGATCGTTTGGACGGTCCACGCCTGCGGGCGTGTCTTGGAGATCTCATGGAACAGGCCTATACCCGCACCGCGGTGTTACTGCACTGGCTGAGTGCGCTGGCGATCTTCTGCGCATTCCCGCTCGGCGTGTACATGCACGAACTGCAGCTCAGCCCGCGCAAGCTGCAGCTCTATTCGTACCACAAGTGGATTGGCATCACGGTGCTGCTGCTGCTGGCAATCCGGCTGCTCTGGCGCTTGCGCCACCGTCCGCCGCCCTTGCTCCCCGGCATGCCGCGCTGGCAGGAGCTCGCCGCGCAGGGCATGCACTACCTGCTCTACTTGCTGCTGCTGGCCGTGCCCCTGACCGGCTGGCTCATGAGTTCGGCGATGGGCTTCCCGGTCGTGTGGCTCGGCGTGATCCCCCTGCCCGACCTGGTCGGCAAGGACAAGCTGCTCGGCGACACGTTCAAGGAAATTCACGAGACGCTCAATTACACTTTGCTTGTCCTGGTCCTGATCCACATCGCAGCGGCGATCAAGCATCACCTGATCGAATGCGACGACACACTGCGACGCATGTTGCCTTTCCTCAAACCACGTCTCCGTGCGGGCGCGAAAACCAACGTATCCAGGCAAAGCGCCTCGCGGTAAAGCAGGGCGGCGGGGCAACGGCCCAGGTTATTTGTGGAACCTTTTCCGCCGCTGTTCGTTTCTTGCATGAGGTAAGCAGTGTGCTGGCTCCTGAAGGAACTGACGAAGACTGGATAAGACGCGCACAGACAGGCGATCGGACCGCATTTTCCGAACTGGTCAGGCGACATCAGACGGCAATCTACCGCTTTCTGTTGCGCATGCTCGGATCGCACGAAGACGCGCTGGAACTGAGTCAGGACACCTTCATCAAGGCCTGGCAGTCGCTGCCGCAGTGGCAGCCCGAAGCGCAGTTCCGCACCTGGCTGTTCCGCATTGCCAGCAACACGGCACTCGATGCCCTGCGGCGGCGCAAGCTGGTCGAATTCGTGCCGCTGGAAGAATCGTTCGACGCTCCGGATTCCGGTCCGGATCCGGAGCGCCAGGCGCAGGCCACGCAGGAAGT
>JBAYVG010000107.1:0-8601 GCA_041674785.1 Rhodocyclaceae bacterium | reverse complement strand
TGGCAACACGTCGCCTAGAGGAATGGTTGCCCACGACAGAACCCGGCTTATCGGCCAGCTTCACCTCACAACGAAAACGGCGGCAGGCCCAGTATTCATGGTCTGCCGCCGTTTTTTCTGCTACAGCAATCCTTCCTTTTTCAAGGCCTGCTGCACCCCCGGCCGTGCTGCGACGCGCGCCTGATAGGCGACCAGCGCTGGCCATGGCGTCAGATCGATCTTAACCCACTGCGACCAGTTGAGCACGGTGAACAGGTAGGCGTCGGCCACGCTGAACGGCTCTCCCAGCAGGTAGGGCTGCTTTTCCAGTGTCGCCGCGAGCGTGGTGAAGCGTGCTGCCAGTGTACTGCGTACCACTTCCTGCCATTCAGCCGGAGCATTGCGGAACAGTGGACTGAAGCCCTTGTGCAGTTCGGTCGATATGAAATTCAGCCATTCCTGCAGGCGCACGCGTTCCATGGTGCCGGCGGCTGGGGCCAGTTTTTTTGCCGGAGCCAGGTCGGCCAGAAACTGGACGATGGCCGGGCCCTCGGTCAGCACCTCGCCGCTTTCTGTGATCAGTGTTGGTACATAACCCTTGGCGTTGATGGCGTTGAAATCGTCGCCATGCTCGGTTTTCTTGGTCTTGAGGTCCACCTTGATCAATTCGTGAGGCAGTCCGGCCTCGCACAGGACGATGTGCGGGGAAAGGGAACAGGCGCCGGGGCTGTAGTAGAGCTTCATGCATATCTCCGTTGAGGTGGGTAGTGAGCAGACCGCCTGCATGTCATCCGGGTTCCAGAAATATTTGCCCCACTTCTAATAAAGCACTTTAAGTTGTATTTCACGACGATTGTTTTTTAAGGGTAATTTTTCTTAAAACCACCTATCAAAACGCGCGTAAGTCCTTGTCCCCATTGAAAAAATTAGCAAATACCCCTTGACCGAGGGGTATTTGATGCTTAAAGTGGGAAAAAGTGGTGTGAAGTGGGATGGAAGGCGAAAGCGGGGGCTTCCCCGGGAGAGGAAAGGCGAGGTGTCATGTTTTTCGGAGCGGCAGCACTCAGTCTCGACGCCAAAGGGCGGCTGGCCATTCCGGCCCGTCACCGGGAAGCGCTCGTTGCTGCCGCCAATGGCACCCTGGTCCTCACTGCTCACCCGCATCGCTGTCTTCTGCTCTACCCCAATCCCGCTTGGGAACCGATCCGCGACAAGGTGCTCGCGGCGCCCAGCCTTGACCCGCGCTCTGCGGCGATCAAGCGCCTGTTGGTGGGGTTCGCCCGTGACGAGCAAATGGACTCGGCGGGCCGTCTGCTGATTGCTCCGGAATTGCGTCAGTTCGCCCAGTTCGAGAAGCAGGTGTGGCTGGTCGGGCAGGGCTCCCATTTCGAAATCTGGTCGGATGCCGGCTGGCAGAAGCAGCAGGAGGCGATCTTCGCCCTTGGTGATCAGTTGCTGCCGCCCGGCCTCGAGGATTTGGCGCTGTGAGCGCCCCGCACGGCCGACCGAAGGGGGGCAAGCCAAAACCCGGAGTCCCGCAGGGACGAACCGTAATCGCCTCCTCCCTTGGGGAGGGGGTCGGGAGGAGGGTTGTCCCGTGAGCGCGCCCGCGCAGCACCTCACGGTTCTGCTGCGGGAGGCGGTCGAAGCGCTGGCAATCAAGCCTGCCGGTGTCTACGTAGACGCCACCTTCGGTCGCGGCGGCCACAGCAAGGCGATTCTTGAGCAACTGGGCCCTGAGGGGCGTCTGCTGGCGCTGGACCGCGACCCGCGGGCCATAGAAGCCGCAGCCGCGATCGGCGACCAGAGATTGAAAGTTGTGCACCGTGCTTTCGGCGAAGTGGCTGATGCGGTGCGTGAAGCGGGATTCGGCAAGGTGGATGGCGTACTCATGGATATCGGAGTGTCGTCGCCACAGCTGGATGAGGGGGAGCGGGGTTTCAGCTTCCGTTTCGATGCACCGCTCGACATGCGAATGGATACGACGCAGGGCGAGACGGCAGCGGAATGGCTGGCAGGGGCCGACGTAAGAGAAATTACACAAGTGGTGAGGGACTATGGCGAAGAACGGTTTGCTTTCCAGATTGCAAAGAAGATTGTGGCTGCTCGGAGCGAGCGGCCTATTGCAACCACAGGGCAGCTCGCCGCGCTTGTACGCGAGGCCGTGCGGACCCGCGAGCCCGGCCAGGACCCGGCGACGCGCACCTTTCAAGCTTTACGGATTCATATCAATCAAGAGCTCGACCAACTTGCGTTAGCCCTGCCACAGGCTCGCGACGTGCTCAATCCGGAAGGGCGGCTAGTGGTCATCAGCTTTCACTCCCTCGAAGACCGAATCGTCAAGCGCTTCATGCGTGACGAAGCGGCGCCGGATAACCTTCCCAAAAATCTTCCCCTCAAGGCTTCGCAGTTGCCGCAGGCGCGCATGGTGCTCGTCGGCAAGGCGATCAAGCCTGCTGCGGCAGAAATCAGCGTCAATCCGCGCGCGCGTAGCGCGGTGATGCGTGTTGCGGAGAAATGCTGATGCTCCGCAGCAATATGGCGCTTCTTTTCTTCGTCGTTTTTTGTGCACTCGGGGTGGTGACCTCGCAGCACAAGGCGCGCAAGCTTTTCCAGGCGCTTGAGTTCGAGCAGGAGCGCGCCCGGCAACTGGATGTTGAATTCGGCCAGCTGCAACTTGAACTGTCGACCTGGGCGACGCACCCACGGATCGAAAAAATTGCCCGTGAGCGGCTGAAGATGAATGCCCCGGTAGCGGGGCGTTTGCTTGTGGCCTCGCCGCGCGAGGGGGTGAAATGATGCGCGGCAAGAGCGGGCGTACGCACAAATTCGCCGAGAGTCCGGTGCTGCAGCTGGCCTTGCCGGCCTGGCGCTCCCGGCTGGTGGCGCTCATCCTGCTCGCCAGTTTTGGTGTGTTGGTCGGTCGTTCGTTCTATTTGCAAGTGGTCAACAACGATTTCCTGCAGGAGAAGGGCGAATCACGCTACCGCCGTGACCTGGAAATTTCCGCTTCGCGCGGCAAGGTGACCGATCGCAATGGTGAGGTATTGGCGATTTCCACGCCGATGAAGTCGATCTGGGCCATTCCCGTCGATGCCAAACTGAATAGCCAGCAGACCCAGCAGCTGGCCAAGGCGCTGGATGCCGACCCAAAGGAAATGGCGCGCAAACTGGCCAGTGACAAAGGCTTTGTTTATCTGCAGCGGCAGGTTTCGCCCGAGGTTGCTGACCGGGTTGCAGCGCTGAAGCTGCCCGGTATCTACCAGAACAAGGAATACCGCCGCTATTACCCGACCGGCGACATGACTGCGCACATGGTCGGGTTTACCGGTGTCGACGACAAGGGGCTTGAAGGCGTCGAGCTGGCTTTCGAGAAGAGTCTGATCGGGCACGCCGGCAGCCGCAGTGTTATCCGTGACCGTCGCGGACAGATCGTCGAGGATGTCGGCTCGATCCGTCCGCCACAGGACGGCAAGGACGTTCGCCTGGCGCTCGATTCAAAGATTCAGTACATCGCCTACAGCCACCTCAAGCAGGCGGTTGCCGACAACAAGGCCAAGGCTGGAGGTGCTGTCGTCATCGACGCCAAGAGCGGCGAGATTCTGGCGCTGGCGAACTGGCCGACCTACAACCCGAACAACCGCGAACATCTTTCCGGCGGGCAGCTGCGCAACCGGGCAGTAACCGATACTTTCGAGCCCGGCTCGACCTTGAAGCCGTTTACGGCCGCGCTGGCATTGGAGAACGGGAAGTTCCGTTTCGATACGGCAATCAATACCGCTCCAGGCCGCCTGACCATCGGCAAGGCAACGATTTCCGATGCTCACCCGCACGGCGTCCTGACCGTCGCCCAGGTTATCCAGAAATCGTCCAACGTCGGCGTCGCCAAGATGGCCGCCACCTTCTCGCCGCAGGAAATGTGGGAAATGTTCGACGCTGTCGGCTTCGGCCAGACCTCGCGCCTGGGCTTCCCCGGCGAAGTGCCGGGGCGTCTGCGTACCTGGAAAACGTGGCGCCCGATCGAGCAGGCGACCATGTCCTACGGCCACGGCATTTCAGTGTCGCTGATGCAACTGGCGCGTGCCTACACTGTCTTTGCCCGTGATGGCGAGCTGTTGCCGATTTCGCTGACGCGGATTGACGAAGGCCCGGTTACCGGCATCCCGGTCTTCTCGCCGCAAACCGCGCGCGAAGTCCGGGCCATGCTGGAAATGGCCGCCGGGCCGGGCGGCACCGCGCCAAAGGCGCAAGTGCCTGGCTACCGGGTGGCCGGCAAGACTGGCACTGCGCACAAGCTTGAGGGCGGTGTCTACGCCAACAAATATGTTTCATCCTTCGTCGGCTTCGCCCCGGCATCCGACCCCCGCCTGATCGTTGCTGTGCTGGTCGACGAGCCTTCGGCCGGCAAGCACTACGGTGGTGATGTTGCCGGCCCCGTATTTTCAGCCGTGATGGGTAGCGCACTGCGCACGCTCGGTATTCCTCCCGACGCACACATGACCATTGCCCAGGCACCAACCGTCGCCTCGGGGCAGACGGCTTCGCCGCAGCCACGCCAGGTGCAGCCAAAGGAGAAGCTGTGAGCGCCGCCGCAGAACTGCTCCGTCAGCTCGCCGCCCAGGGAGTCGAGCCCGCCAGCGTTACCGACGACTCGCGTCTGGTCGCGCCGGGCGATCTGTTCCTCGCCTTCCCGGGAGACGTTGCCGATGGGCGTCGCTACATCGCTGATGCCATCGATCGCGGCGCCGCCGCAATCGTCTGGGAAAGCCAGGGCGCTGAAGAGGTTTCCTGGGATTCCTTTACCGTACCGGCCATCGCCGTGGCGGGGTTGCGCAGCCTGGCCGGCAATATCGCCCATGCCGCCCTGGGGGATCCCAGTGAGCGGCTGTCGCTGATCGCCATCACCGGGACCAATGGCAAGACCTCCTGCAGCCAGTGGATCGCCCGTGCCCACCCGCGTCGCTGTGCAATTATCGGCACCTTGGGTGCCGGCTTCCCGGATGCACTTGATGACACCGGCTTCACGACGCCGCAGGCGACCACGCTGGCCCGTTGCCTGGCCGGGTTCCTTTCGGCCGGTGCACACGCCTGCGCCCTCGAGGCCAGCTCGATCGGTATCGAGGAAGGGCGCTTGAATGGTGCTCATGTCGATATCGCCGCGTTCACCAACCTGACCCGCGACCACATCGACTATCACGGCAGCATGGAAGCCTATGCCGCCGCCAAGGAAAAACTGTTCCGCTGGCCGGGTTTGCGCGCCGCCGTGCTCAACCTCGATGATCCCTTTGGGTGCCATTTGGCCAACGTCACCAGTGCGCGTCTCAAGGTGGGTTACACCCTCGACAAGGCAACCGCCTCGGTTGACCTGATGCTGCGCGCCAGCGACATTCGCCACGCCGCCGCTGGTATGGCCTTTACCCTCGTGGCCCCGCAGGGGACAGCAGAAATCAAGAGCCGTCTGGTCGGCCGTTACAACATTGCCAATCTGCTGGCAGTCGCTGGCGTACTGCTGGCCACCGGCCTGCCGTTTGAAGAGATGGTCGAGCGGCTGTCGGCGCTTGATGCGCCGCCTGGACGCATGCAGCAACTCGGCGGGGGCGCCCGGCCGCTGGTGGTCATCGATTATGCCCATTCGCCGGATGCGCTTGAGAACGCCCTCTCCGCACTGCGCGAACTGGCAGCGGCACGCAACGGTCGCCTCATCTGCGTCTTTGGCTGCGGCGGCGACCGTGACCACGGCAAGCGCCCGATGATGGGTGAAGTGGCGACGCGTGCCGCCGATCGAATCGTCCTGACCAGTGACAACCCGCGCAGCGAAGCACCGCTGGCGATCATCGACGAAATTCGTATCGGCGCACCGCGCGCCGAGATCCTGCCTGACCGCCGGCAAGCCATCGTGGCTGCGGTTGCCGGCGCCGCTGCGGCCGATGTTGTTCTGGTTGCCGGCAAGGGCCATGAGGCCTATCAGGAAGTGGCCGGGGTCTTTCATCCGTTTTCCGATCTGCGCGAGGTTGAGTGCGCGCTCGCCGCATGGAAGGGGGCGGTATGAGCATGATGAATCTTGATGAAGCCGCCGTCTTGCTGCAGGCCCGCTTGCTCGGTGCGGCAGCGGACTCCGGTGCCAGCTTCGATGCGGTGTCCACTGATAGTCGCCATATCGCTGCGGGTGATCTTTTCATCGCCCTGCGCGGTGAAAATTTCGACGGTCACGAATTCATTGCCCAGGCGCAAGCAGCTGGCGCTGTCGCTGCTGTCGTCGCAGCAGATGCGGTCGACGCGGCCGAAGCTGCAGACGGCTCGCTGCTGCGCCACGGGCTGCCGCTGATCGTTGTGCCCGACACCCGTCTTGCCCTCGGCGCCCTGGCGGCCGGCTGGCGCGCGCGCTTCACGCTGCCACTGATCGCTGTCACCGGTTCCAACGGCAAGACGACAACCAAGGAAATGATCGCCGCCATCCTCGCTGTTGCCTATGGCGACGACGTGCTGGCGACGCAGGGGAACTTCAATAACGATATCGGTCTGCCGCTGACGCTGCTCAAGCTGCGGGCGCACCACCGCGCCGCAATCATCGAAATGGGCATGAACCGTCCCGGAGAAATCGCCTATCTCACCCGTATCGCGCGGCCGACAGTAGCGCTGGTGACCAATGCCCAGCGCGCCCACTTGCTGGGCATGGGCTCACTCGACGCGATTGCCCGTGAAAAAGGTACGGTCTACGAAGGTCTGGGCAGCAACGGAATTGCTGTCGTCAATGCCGACGATACGCACGCTGTGCTCTGGCGCGGCATGAACAGCGGCCGCCGTATCGTCAGCTTCGGTCTCGAACCGATGGCCGACGTCCATGGCAAGGTGCGCCTGCATGGCCTCGAAACCGAACTTTACTTTGGTACGCCGGGGGGTGAAGGGGCGGTCGATCTCGCCCTGCCGGGTTTGCATAACGCCCGTAATGCCTTGGCAGCGGTAGCCGCCGCGGTTGCTGCCGATATTCCGCTGGCCGCGATCAATCGCGGTCTGGCGGCATTTCGCGGCATCAAGGGCCGGCTGCAGCGCCGTACCGCCCTCAACGGCGCCGTCATTCTTGACGATACCTACAACGCCAATCCGGACTCCATGCGTGCCGGTATCGACGTGCTTGCCTCGACCATTGGCCGCAAGGTGATGGTTCTCGGTGACATGGGGGAAATCGGCGAGGCCAGTGGCCAGTTTCACGATGAGATCGGTGGCTATGCCAAGAGTGCCGGAATCGATGTGCTTTTTGCCTTTGGCGAATCCAGCGCCATTGCCGCCCGAAACTTCGGTGCCGGTGGCCACCACTACAAGAAAATTGAAGAATTGATCGAGGCGTTGCGCCCGGAGCTGACGGCGAATACGACCGTTCTCGTCAAGGGCTCTCGCTTCATGCGCATGGAGCGCGTGGTCGAAGCCATCGCCGCGCCGCTGGCGACGAAGGAGAACAAGTAATGCTTTTGATGATTGCCCAATGGCTGGGTCAGGATGTACGGGCCTTCAACGTTTTTGGCTACATCACGCTGCGTACCGTGCTGGCGGCGATGACCGCGCTGATCATCTCGTTCATCGCCGGGCCGCGTGTCATCCGCTGGCTAGCTGCCAAGAAGATCGGCCAGGCGGTGCGCACCGACGGCCCGCAGACCCATCTGGTCAAATCCGGTACGCCGACCATGGGTGGTGTCCTGATCTTGATCGCCATCGCCATTACCACCTTGCTCTGGGCTGACCTCAGTAACCGCTACATATGGGTCGTCCTGATCGTCACTCTGGGTTTCGGCGCCATTGGCTGGGTCGATGACTGGAAGAAAGTGGTCTATCGCGACCCGAAAGGCCTGGCTTCGCGCTGGAAATACTTCTGGCAGTCGGTGATCGGCGTTGTTGTCGCCGTCTATCTGGGGATGACGGCAACACTGCCATCGCAGATGGAACTGATCGTTCCTTTCTTCAAGACCGTTGCCTACCCCCTTGGTGTCATCGGCTTCATGGTGCTCAGCTATTTCGTCATTGTCGGCACTTCCAACGCCGTCAATCTGACCGACGGTCTTGACGGGCTGGCGATCATGCCGGCGGTGATGGTTGCGGCTGCGCTGGCGATTTTCGCCTACGTCGCCGGCAACGCGGTCTATGCCAAATACCTCTTCGTTCCCTATGTGCCGGGCGCGGGCGAGCTGTGTATCTTCCTCGGCGCCATGGCCGGGGCCGGGCTCGGCTTCCTCTGGTTCAACGCCTACCCGGCGGAAGTGTTCATGGGCGACGTCGGCGCACTGGCGCTCGGTGGCGCACTCGGCACTGTCGCGGTCATCGTTCGCCAGGAAATCGTGCTGGCGATCATGGGCGGTGTCTTTGTTGCCGAAACGCTGTCGGTCGCGGCCCAGGTGCTCTATTTCAAATTCACCGGCGGCAAGCGGATCTTCCGTATGGCGCCGCTGCACCACCACTACGAACTGAGTGGCTGGAAGGAAACACAGGTGGTGGTCCGCTTCTGGATCATCACCATCATGCTCGTGCTGTTCGGGCTTTCTACGTTGAAGTTGCGGTGAGATGAACGACGAATTCTTTAACCACGGCGTGCACGGCGAAAAGCAAGAAAATTGGATGCTTTGCTTTTTCGCC
>JBAYVG010000106.1:0-8892 GCA_041674785.1 Rhodocyclaceae bacterium | reverse complement strand
GTCGTCGATCGTGCTGATTTTCGCGCCGATATTGTTCCCGGTGGCAGTCAAACTGGGCATCGATCCAGTGCACTTCGGCATCATCATGGTGGTGAACATGGAAGTCGGCATGTGCCACCCGCCGGTCGGCCTGAACCTCTACGTCGCCTCCGGGATAACCAAGATGGGGATTACCGAGCTGACTGTCGCGGTCTGGCCGTGGTTGCTGTCGATGCTCGTTTTCCTGATCCTGGTGACCTACGTTCCAGCGATGTCGATCTGGCTGCCGAAGACCTTGGGCATGATGTAGCGACGCGCAACATCTCCGACTTGCCTGGCGCGCCGGTGGGTAACCCCGGCGCGCTTTTTTCTTTTCGGCGTGAAAGAATGCCTTGAAAAACTGATAAAATTGCCCGTTTCTCTTCACTAACCCATTGTATTTTGGAGTTTTAGCATGGCTATCGAACGCACCCTTTCCATCATCAAGCCGGATGCCGTCAAGAAGAACGTGATCGGCCAGATCTACGCCCGCTTCGAAGCTGCCGGCCTGAAGGTCATTGCCGCCCGCATGACCTGGCTGTCGGCTCAGGAAGCCGGCCAGTTCTACGCCGTGCACAAGGAACGTCCTTTCTTCAAGGATCTGGTCGAATTCATGACCTCCGGCCCGGTGATGATCCAGGCCCTCGAAGGCGAGAACGCTATCGCCAAGAATCGCGAGCTGATGGGTGCCACCGACCCGAAAAAGGCCGACAAGGGCACCATCCGCGCCGACTTCGCCGAGTCGATCGACGCCAATGCCGTGCATGGCTCCGATGCTCCGGAAACCGCTGCCGTCGAAGTGGCTTTCTTCTTCCCTGGCATGAACACCTACTCCGGCCGCTAAGCCGGAAAATGCAAGCTGCATGACCGTCAACCTGCTCGATTTCGATGCCGAAGGCCTGACCGCCTGGTTTGCCGCGAATGGCGAAAAGCCGTTCCGCGCACGCCAGGTGCTGCGCTGGATACATCGTTTCGGGCAGAGCGATTTTGACGCGATGACCGACCTCGCCAAGAGCCTGCGTGAAAAGCTCAAGGCGACGGCGGTCGTGATGCCGCCTGCCGTCGTGTCCGACAAACTGTCGGACGACGGTACGCGCAAGTTTTTGATCGATGTCGGTGGCGGCAACGCGGTTGAAACGGTGTTCATTCCCGAAGACGACCGTGGCACGCTGTGCGTGTCGACGCAGGCTGGCTGTGCGCTGGACTGCAGCTTTTGCTCGACCGGCAAGCAGGGCTTCAACCGTAACTTGACCGTCGCCGAAATCATTGGCCAGCTGTGGCTGGCCAACCGCGCTTTGGGCGCCGACCCCAAGGGTGACCGCATCATCAGCAATGTCGTGCTGATGGGCATGGGGGAACCGCTGGCCAACTTCGAGAATACCGTCAAGGCGCTGCGCCTGATGCTCGACGACAATGCCTACGGGTTGTCGCGGCGCCGGGTAACGGTATCCACTTCCGGTCTGGTGCCGGTGATGGATCGCCTCGGTGAGGAGTGCCCGGTCGCGCTGGCCGTGTCGCTGCATGCGCCGAACGATGCGCTGCGCGACGAATTAGTGCCGATCAACCAGAAATATCCGCTGTCCGACCTGATGGCTGCTTGCCGGCGCTACCTGGAAAAGGCGCCGCGCGATTTCGTGACTTTTGAATATGTGATGCTCGACGGGGTCAATGACTCTGATGCGCATGCCCGGCAACTGCTCGCCCTGACGCGTGACGTGCCGTGCAAGTTCAACCTGATTCCTTTCAATCCGTTCCCGGGTTCGCCCTATCTGCGCTCCAAGGCAGATCGTATCCGGCGCTTTGCCGGCATTCTCATGGATGCCGGAATTGTCACGACGACCCGCAAGACGCGGGGCGATGACATCGATGCCGCCTGTGGTCAGCTTGCCGGGCAGGTCCTGGACAAGACCCGCAGGACGGAACGCCGTTTCATTGAAGTGCGAGAGGCCAGATCATGATCAATTTCGGTGGCAACATTGCGCGCATTCTTGGCGTGGGCATTGCAGTACTGTTGCTGGTGCCTGCCGTGGCGCAGTCGCAGCAGGCGAGCGGGCAGAGTGCCCAGCAGTACGCCGAGCAGGAATCAAGGGCCAAGGACCCGCGCAGCCGGGCAAAGCTTCATACCGAGCTCGGTTCCCTCTATTATCAGGAAGGCAACATCCCGGTGGCGATGGAGGAGCTGACGATCGCCATCTACATTGACCCGACCTATGCGCCTGCCTACAGCATGCGCGCACTGGTGCATCACTTCCTGAAGGAACCGCAGTACGCCGAGGACAATTTCCGCGACGCCCTTCAGTACGGGCCGGATGACCCGGATATCGCCAACAACTATGGCTGGTTTCTCTGCCAGAACGGTAAGCAGAAGGAAGGGATACCGCATTTCGAGCGCGCCTTGCGCAATCGCCTCTATCAGACCCCCGACCGTGCTTACCTGAACGCCGGCCAGTGTGCCGTGAGCATGGGTGACCTGGCATTGGGTGAAGAGTATTTGCAGAAGGCCTACCGCGCATCGGGTGGCAGCCCGATTGCTGCCTTGCGCATGGCTGACCTCTACTACCGCACCGGCCGTCTCGATGACGCGCGCAGGGAAATTTCCGAACTGGCGCGCAAGATCGAACCAAATGCCGAGATGCTCTGGCTGGGGATTCGCGTCGAACGCAAGCTGGAAGATCGGGAGACCGAGATGCGTTACGCAAGCCAGCTGCGGCGCAGGTTTCCGAACTCGAAGGAATATCAGGAACTGCTCAAGGGAAATTACGAATGAGCGAAATCAGTCCGGAAGGACAAATGGAAGAAGTCGTGGCAAAACCAGCCGTCGGCGAACGTTTGCGCGCGGCACGGGAGGTTTTGGGCCTCGATACAGCCGCAGTTGCTGCCTCGCTCAAACTTTCAAAGCGCCAGATCGATGCGCTTGAGGCGGGCGACTGGAGCAGGCTTCCGGGAAATACCTTCATTCGCGGATTCGTCCGCAACTATGCACGGGTGGTGCAACTCGATGCGGCCGAACTGCTCGCAGATCTTGATGCGCCACCGCCTACTGCACAGCGCCTGGATTTGCCGCAGAACACGAGTGCAGTACTGCCACAGAGCGGGCAGGCGCAGAAGCGTGATTACGCAGCCGTGCTCGGTGGCGTTATCCTGATTACGATTGCCGTGGTGGCGTACTACGTGGTGCCACCGGATTTCTGGCAGTCGAACCCGCGCGAAGTGCCACCCGTAGCCGCGGAGCCGGCGGCATTGTTCCCCCCGGCCGGGCTGTCGGCGACGGAGACGGTTGAGCCGCCGGTTGTTACGGCAGAAATGGTTTCGGGTACCGCAGTCACCCCCACCCCCGCTGTTGCCTCGGCTGCCGTAGATTCTGGAAAGCGTTTGAAGCTGACTTTCGCGCAGCCTTCCTGGGTTGAAATTCGCGATGGCAGTGGCCAGATTATCTATTCGCAGCTCAACCCCGCAGGGAGCGAGCGCGAAATCGAGGGGCAACCTCCGTACATTATGGTTGTTGGTAATGCTGCGCACGTGACGGTTCGCTACCAGGGCCGAAACATAGAATTGCAGCCGCGCAGCAAGGACGATGTGGCTCGCGTCACAGTGGAATAGTATGGGATACAGCATCAAACGACGCGTGACGCGTGCAGTTCGAATTGGCCAGGTAAGTGTTGGTGGTGCCGCCCCGGTGGTGGTGCAGTCGATGACCAATACCGATACCGTCGATGTCGTCGGCACCGCGGTGCAATGTGCAGAGCTTGCGCGTGCCGGCTCGGAACTGGTACGCATTACCGTCAATACGCCTGAGGCAGCGGCGGCCGTGCCGAAAATCCGCGATCACCTTGCACGCATGAGTGTGGACGTGCCGCTGATCGGCGATTTTCACTACAACGGCCACCGCTTGTTACTAGGCAATCCAGCGTGTGCCGAGGCATTGGCCAAGTACCGTATCAATCCGGGCAATGTCGGTTTCGGAAAGAAGAAAGACGAGCAGTTTGCGCAGATGATCGAGCTTGCCTGCCGTTACGACAAGCCAGTTCGCATCGGCGTGAACTGGGGTAGTCTCGATCAGGGCCTGCTGGCGCGGATGATGGACGAGAACGCCAAGCGTGTAGAGCCGCTCGACTCGGTCGACATGATGCGCGCGGCGATGGTTGCCTCGGCACTCGAATCGGCTGCCAAGGCGGAAGAAGTGGGCCTGCCCGGCGACCGCATCATCCTGTCGTGCAAGGTCTCCGGTGTGCAGGACTTGATCGCCATCTATCGTGATCTGTCAGCAAAATCGGACTACGCGCTGCACCTTGGTCTGACCGAGGCCGGCATGGGCTCGAAGGGTATCGTCGCCTCGACGGCGGCGATGGGCGTGCTGCTGCAGGAAGGGATTGGCGACACTATTCGTGTCTCGCTGACGCCGGAACCCGGCGGTAAACGTACGCAGGAAGTGATCGTTGCCCAGGAAATGCTGCAGACCATGGGTTTGCGTGCTTTTACACCGATGGTTACGGCCTGTCCGGGCTGCGGCCGCACCACCAGTACTTTCTTCCAGGAACTGGCGCAGACCATCCAGAACCATGTGCGCGAGAAGATGCCGCAGTGGCGCGCTGAATACGACGGCGCCGAGAACATGACACTCGCAGTCATGGGCTGCATCGTGAACGGCCCCGGTGAATCGAAGCACGCCAACATCGGCATTTCCTTGCCTGGCACCGGCGAAGTGCCGGCAGCGCCGGTGTTCGAGGACGGCGTCAAGACCGTCACCCTGCGCGGTGACAACATCGCCGAAGAATTCACGGCCATCGTCGACAACTACGTGGCCCGTACCTACAAGAGAAAGAACGCTGCCGCATCATGAGCAACAACATTCAAGCCGTGCGCGGGATGCCTGACATCCTGCCGGACGAAGCCGAATTCTGGGAACTGTTTGAAGACACCGTCCGTGCGTGGCTGAAGAGCTACGGCTACCGGCCGATCCGCATGCCCATCGTCGAGCCGACGCCGCTGTTCAAGCGCGCCATCGGCGAAGTCACAGACATCGTCGAAAAGGAGATGTATTCCTTCGTCGACAGCCTCAACGGCGAGCCGCTGACACTGCGCCCGGAAGGCACGGCCGGCTGCGTGCGCGCCGTGATCCAGCACAACCTGATCGCCCAGCAGCCGCAGCGGCTCTATTACATGGGCCAGATGTTCCGCCATGAGCGGCCGCAGAAGGGGCGCTATCGCCAGTTTCATCAGGTCGGCGTCGAAGCCCTCGGTTTTTCCGGGCCGGATATCGATGCCGAGATGATCCTGATGGGGGCCCGCCTGTGGGACGACCTCGGCCTTGACGGCATCAAGCTGCAACTGAATACGCTCGGCCAGCCGGATGAACGTGCCCGCCACCGGGCTGATCTGATTGCCTATTTCGAGCAGCATCAGGACATTCTCGACGAGGATGCCAAGCGCCGGCTGCACAGCAACCCGCTGCGCATCCTCGATTCGAAGAACCCGACGATGCAGGAAATCATTGTCGGCGCGCCGAAGCTGATCGATTATCTCGGCGAGGCTTCACTTGAACACTTCAACGCCGTGCAGCAGATCCTTCGCGACGCCGGCTTGCCATTCGAGATCAATCCGCGTCTGGTGCGCGGCCTCGACTACTACAACCTGACCGTCTTCGAGTGGGTCACCGACCGCCTTGGCGCGCAGGGAACAGTCTGTGCCGGCGGCCGCTACGACGGGTTGGTCGGCCAGCTTGGCGGCAAGGCGGCGCCCGCCTGTGGCTTCGCCATGGGGGTCGAGCGACTGATTTCATTGGTGCGCGATTCCGGCGGTGAGCCGGCGAAACGTGGCCCTGATGTCTATGTCGTGCATATGGGCGAAGCTGCCTCGCGGATGGCCTTCCGGGTCGCCGAAGGCCTGCGCGACCAGGGGGTCGATGTGGTCCTGCACTGTGGTGGCGGTTCCTTCAAGTCGCAGATGAAGAAGGCCGATGCTTCGGGGGCGATGTTTGCCGCAATCATCGGTGATGATGAAGCCGCCGTCGGCGAGGTGAGCCTGAAACCCTTGCGCGAAGAGGGTGACGAACAGAAGCGTGTCAAGGTCGATGACCTCGGCGATGCAATCATGAATTCAATGCTGGATTGGGACGAAGAGGAAGAAGCGTAAATGGCTGCCTACGATCTTGAAGAACAGGAACAACTGGCTGAAATCAAGGCCTGGTGGAAGCAGTACGGCAATCTGGTGACCGGTGTCGTCATTGCTGCATCGATTGGCGTGCTGGTGTGGCAGGGCTGGAACTGGTACCAACGCAATCAGGCGGCACATGCCTCTGCGGTCTATGCCGTATTGCAGCGTGCAGCGATTGAGCGCGATACGCAAAAGACGAAATCTGCAGCCGGCGAACTGGTCGAGAAATTCGGCAGCACCGCCTATGCACCGCTGGGCGCGTTAACGGCCGCCAAGGCGCTTTACGAATCGGGTGACATCAAGAGCGCAAAGGCCCAATTGAACTGGGTCGCGGACAACGCGCACGATGAACTCCGGGATATCGGCCGGCTTCGCCTGGCAGCAGTGCTGCTTGACGAGAAGGCTTACGACGAGGCGCTGAAAGCCCTGTCGGCAAGCCATGGTGCCGGTTTCGATGCACGCTTCTCGGAATTGAAGGGCGACGTCTTCGCAGCGCAGGGCAAGAAGGCCGAAGCCGCTGCCGCTTACTCGGCCGTGCTGGCGAAGCTTGGAGATACGTCGAAAGCGGGCAAGAGTACGCTGCAGTCGCAACAAGCGAACGCCCCTTACCGTGAAATGATTCAGCAGAAGCTGGATTCCCTTGGGGACGCAAAGTGAATTTTCGCCTGTTGCTACCGGCCCTCGCTGTCATCGCGGCAGCGGGCTGTTCAGCCATTGACAAGCTGAATCCCTTCGCCTCGTCGGGGCCGAAGATGGCCGAGTTGCAGCCAATCACGCCAACAGTCGAGGCCCGTGTGGCGTGGAAGGAAAGCGTCAGCAAATCCGAGCAGTACGTTTTTACGCCGGCGGTTGTCGGCAGCGCTGTCTATGCCGCTGGTGCCAAGGGTGATGTGGTTCGTCTCGAAGACGGCGCGGTGAAATGGAAAGTGAATGTGGGCGTGCCGCTCTCCGGTGGTGTCGGTTCCGATGGCGGCCGTGTCGTGGTCGGTTCGCCGAAGGGCGACATCATTGCGCTCGATAGCAGTGACGGTAAGGAGCTCTGGCGTTCCAAGGTGAGCAGTGACGTGCTGGCAGCGCCGGCGGTCGATCGCAACATCATCGTTGTGCGCAGTGGCGACAACCGGCTCTATGGTTTTGATCCTGCCGACGGCAAGCGCAAGTGGGTGTATCAGCGGCAGACCCCGCCGTTGTCGCTGCGTACCTTTGCCGCCCCGCTGATCAACAGTAACTACGCGTTCGCCGGTTTTCCCGGCGGCAAGCTGGTCGCGGTTACGCTCAACAACGGTGCGGTAGCGTGGGAAGGGGCTGTGGCGATACCCAAGGGGACCACAGAACTGGATCGCGTTGCCGATATCACCAGTGCGCCGGTACTTGCCGGCCGCCTGATCTGCGCCGTCGCTTTTCAGGGGCGGGTAGCCTGTTTCGACCTGAGCACCGGCAATCTCGCCTGGGCGCGTGACATGTCCAGTTCTGCAGGGTTGGCTGTGGATGGGCGCTATGCCTACGTTTCCGACGACAAGGGGGCGCTGCATGCCCTTGATCTGGCCAGTGGCGCCAGCATCTGGAAACAGGACAAGCTCTTCCTTCGCCAACTCACAGCGCCTGCAGCACGTGGGCGTCTGGTGGCCGTTGCTGACGTCAAGGGCGTGGTGCACTTCCTGAACCGGGATGACGGTTCGTTTGCCGCGCGCCTGACGACCGATGGCACGCCCGTAATCGCACCGCTACAAACGCTCGACAACAAGGTCCTGCTGCAGACTAAAGGCGGCGCCGTAATGGCGCTGGAAGCCGAGTGAAACCTACTATCGCACTGGTTGGCCGCCCCAATGTGGGCAAATCAACACTGTTCAACCGCCTGACCAAGAGCCGTGACGCCCTTGTCGCAGATATTCCGGGTTTGACGCGTGATCGTCACTACGGCCACGGCAAGGTGGGCGAGAAGCCTTTTCTCGTCGTTGATACCGGCGGCTTCGAACCGCGCGCCAAGGACGGCATCATGCACGAGATGGCGCGTCAGGCTGAGCAGGCGATTGCCGAATCTGACGTCATCATCTTCGTGGTCGATGGTCGCGCCGGCATTACCGCGCAGGACAAGGACATTGCCAACAAGCTGCGCAAGATTGATCGCCCGGTCCTGGTCGCGGTCAATAAATCGGAAGGTCGGGATACCGGCATTGCGATTGCTGAATTCCACGAACTCGGCCTCGGTGATCCCTACGCCATTTCTGCCAGTCATGGCGAAGGCGTGCGCTATCTCGTCGAAGCGGCGCTTGAGCCTTACCCGGAGCCAGAAGAAGACGTAGTGGACGACGGCATCATCAAAGTCGCCATCGCTGGGCGTCCGAACGTCGGCAAAAGCACACTGATCAACGCGTTGATGGGTGAAGAGCGGGTCATCGCCTTCGACATGCCGGGGACCACCCGGGATGCGATTTACGTTGATTTCGAGCGGCGCGGGAAGAAATACACGCTGATCGATACTGCCGGGCTGCGGCGCAAGGGCAAGGTTTTTGAAACCATTGAGAAATTCTCGGTGATCAAGACCCTGCAATCGATCGAGAACGCCAATGTTGTCATCCTGGTACTTGATGCCCAGCAGGACATCTCCGACCAGGACGCTCATATCGCGGGCTTCGTACTCGAATCCGGACGGGCCCTGGTGGTTGCGGTCAATAAATGGGATGGCCTGGAAGCCTATACGCGCGAACAGATCAAGCAGTT
>JBAYVG010000105.1:0-9253 GCA_041674785.1 Rhodocyclaceae bacterium | reverse complement strand
CGCATCCTCACCGGCGATTGCCGTCGTCAGGGCGCCGAAATCCCCGCTGAGCACCTCCGGCCGCGACCCGATCGGAAAATCGCGCGGCCGACTGGCCACAAATACCCGGTGTTCGGCATCGAGCACCAGCATCACCTCGGCCTCCAGTTCGGCGGCGGCAGGATGTGCTTCACGCGCCGACTGCAGTATCTCGAAGGCGCGCCACAGATCATCGTGCAGCACCGGCGCCACCAGCGTGTTGGCCAGCACCCGGCCGATGCTCTTGGCGTGGGTTTCGAGGTTCTGCCGCATGTCGTCGTAGTCGCGGGCGAGCAACGCGCCGGTGACCGCCAGGGCGGTGCCAAGCACGGCCGCCATGACGCGCAGCGGGATTTTCCAGCGCAAGGAAAGGTCGGAAAACAGATTCATCCGCGACGAACCTTTTCCACCATGCGGGCAATTCCGTCGTAGAGCGCGGGGGTTGCGAGGCTGAAGCCATCGAGGCGCAACTGGCTGAGCAGCGCGGCCCCCTGCTGATCATCGGCCATGCCCAACAGCACCGCACGGAAACGCTGCAACTCAGCCTCGGCAATATCGGCACGGGCAACGAAGGGCGGGTAGCCGAGCAGGGGCGACTTGTCGATGACGCGCGTCCCGCGTGTCAATCCGGGGTTGGTTTCGGCCAGGGTTTCCCAGACGTAGCCATCGACGGCGCCACCGCTCGCCAGCCCGACACTCACCGCTTCAACGACCTTGTGGTGCGCCCAGGTGAAAAAGGTGCGCGAAAAGTAGGTCGCCGGCTTCTCGCCGGACATCAGCAGCTTGTACTGGGGATAGAGGTAGCCGGAATTCGAGTCCGGGTCCGAATAGGCGAAAACCGTCCCGCGCATCTCGGCCAGGCTGCGCAAGCCGATGTTGTTGGCGTCGGCGATCAGGTAGGACTGATACTGCGGCAAGCCTCGCCACACGGGCACTGCCACCAGCCTGAGCTCGCGGCGAAAACGCACGTAGGGGTAACCACAGAGCCAGGCAAAGTCGATCTTGCCACCGCGCACCAGGTCGACAACTTCCCGGTAGTTGCCGCGCTGAACGAAGACTACCGGTCGCCCAAGCTGCTCTTCGAACCAGCGCCGCCAGCGCGCGATGAAGCCAGCCTGGTCGTCGAGAAAAACGGGGGTAAGGCCGATGCGCACCGTCCCCTTGGCCGCCGCTTCGGACGGCAACATCGCCAGCGCCGGGAGGGCCGCCAGGGTCGCCGCACGCCGCAGAAAGAGGCGGCGCCGAAAACTGCCGGAAGGAAGGAAGATCGGGCTCATGGACGGGATGATAAGGCGCCCCCCGACGAATCACCATGCCCGATTTTTCGGACGTTACGCTGGCGTAGCACATTGCAGCGCAGCAACTTGCCCGGACGTTACGTCGCCGTAACACTCTGGCCGCCGATTCAACACTGACAAAACCACTCACGATCACCAGCCGGCAAGCCGCTCGGGGTTTATTCCAGCGCCATGGCCTGCTTGTTGCGTTGAAGATACCGCTATCGGCCTCGCCAAGACGAGGTCCGGCATGTTCAGCAACACACCACTGCAACCAGAGGAGGCAAGCAGATGAGTGAAGGGTCAAAGGTTTCGGCAGGCGGAGGCAAGAAGCGCTATGCAATGGTGGTCGATACCCGCCGCTGCATCGGCTGCATGGCCTGCCAGGTTGCCTGCAAGGCGGAGTACGACACGCCGCTGGGCGTCAATCGGACGTGGGTGCCCTACAAGGTAGTTGGCAAATACCCCAACGTAAAAAAGCAATTCCTGCCGCGTTTGTGCAACCACTGCGAAGATCCACCGTGCGTGCGCAACTGCCCGGTCGAGGCCACCTTCGTCGTTGAAGACGGCGGTTTCGTGCTGCAGCGCTATGAGCGCTGCATCGGCTGCCGCAGCTGCATGGCGGCCTGTCCGTACAACGCGCGCTTCATGCTTCCTTCGCATCGGACCTATACGCCGATCACCAATGTCGTGGACAAGTGCACCTTCTGCTTCCACCGCGTCACCCAGAATCTGGTGCCCGCCTGCGTGCAGACCTGCATCGGCCGCTCCCGCGTCTTCGGCGACCTCAACGACCCGAACAGCGAGGTTTCCTATCTGGTTGCAAAGAACGCAACCCAGGTGCTGCGTCCGGAGGAGGGCACCAAGCCGCATGTTTTCTACATCGGGGCCGACCGCAACACGACCGAGTTCGGGCGCGACGCCTACAAGAAGGTCGATGTCATGGAACCTGAACGCGCTGCGTTCAAGAAGCACTTCAAACTTTAAGGGGGAAATCATGGGTGATTACGTCTGGTTCCATGATGTGTCTTGGCATGCGAGTTATGCCGTCTATTTCTTCGTGATTGGCATACTGGCCGGCCTGTCTTTCATTTCCTACGGTTCATGGCGCACACCGGCGCTACGGCCACTGCGGGAAAAAACGGCCTATGCCTCATTCGTCCTGCTCGCCCTGGGTGGCTTGCTGTTGATCGCCGACTTGTCGCAGCCCTTGCGGTTTCTCAACATCCTCAATCCGGCCTACCTGAACTTCACGTCGCCGCTGGCCTGGGGGGCGCTCAACATCGTTGCCTTCAGCATCGCATCCATCGCCTATATCCTGGCGCTGCGCAAGGGCGACGAAAAAAACGGGAAACTTCTGGCGCTGATCACCGCTCTGCTCGCGCTGGGGCTACCGATCTACACCGGCTTCGACCTGACCGTGCACCAGTCGCGACCGGTCTGGAATACGCCGATCATGCCGGTGCTTTTTGTTGCCCTAGCCATCGCCTCAGGCTCAGCCGTTGGTGCCTTGCTCGCCGCAGGCAATACCGAAGCGCAAAAGGTCTTGCGTGAATACATGCTGTGGTCGGCCGCCGCCGTAGCCGTGATGCTGGTGTCGATCATGGGCACGACCAATTACGGGGGATCGGCATCGGAACTGACCTTCATGATCATGACCACAGGCACGATGGGGCTGCTCTTTATCGGGGTCGGCTTTCTCGGCGGCAGTGTCGCACCCGCCGTGATGCTGTTTGCCCCGATGGGCAAGAGTCAGAGCATCGTACTGGTTTCGGCGCTGCTCATCCTTGCCGGCAGCGCAGCCTTACGCTACGTCCTGCTGATGGCCCCGCAACAACTACAGACCCTGTACTGATCCAGGTCACGAGGAGATAGAACATGGAAATGCCAAAAGTCACACGCCGTACCTTCCTCAAGGTCAGCGCCGGTAGCGGCGCAGCGGCTGCAGCTGCGCCACGTTTGCTGTCAGCGATGGAAAACGATCTCGGCGGCAAGGATTTCGACCCGGTCAGCGGTGCCGAGCGCAAGGCCATCCCGATCAACTGCCACGTCTGCAACATTCAGGACGGCGCCATCGCCTTTGTCGAGAATGACCGGGTAGTCAAGCTCGAAGGCAACCCAGAGCACGTGTCGACCCGTGGCCGCCTGTGCGCCAAGGGCAATTCGGGCATGTGGTACAGCTACGATCCGGATCGCATCCTCTACCCGTTGAAGCGGGTCGGCGCTCGCGGTGAAGGCAAGTGGAAGCGCATCACCTGGGACGAGGCGCTGGCCGAACTGACTGCCAAGCTCGATGCAGCGCTTAAGGAAGACCCGAACACCATCATGCTCAAGTACGGTCGCAACCGGACCGGCGGCAGCATCGACCGTTTCATGAAGACGCTGGGCTCGGCCACCGTGGTCAACCACACCTCGGTCTGCGAATCGTCGAAGAAAGTTGGCATGGAGCCAACCTGGGGCCCGGACATCGAAACGCCGGACTTCGCCAACGCCAAATATGTGCTCAACTTTGGCTCGAACGTGCTGGAGGCTTCCTACTTCCATAACCCGCTGTCGCAGCGGGTTACTGAAGGCCGGATCGACAACCAGATGAAGATCGTCACCTTCGATGTTCGCCTGTCGAATACGGCGGGCTTCTCGGACGAGTGGATCCCGGTCTTCCCTGGCACCGACGGCGCGGTCGCCCTGGCCATCGGCCATGTCATCCTGCGTGAGGATTTGCAGGATTCCGACTTCATTACCAACTGGACCAACGTCAGCGTTGCGGAACTGAAGGCGCACTACAAGCAATACACGCCGGAGTGGGCGTCGAAGATTTCCGGCGTACCGGTTGAGACCATCGAACGCATTGCCCGCGAGTTCGCCACCACCAAGCCGGCCACGCTATTCACCTATCGTGGCCCGGCCAAGCACCTCTATGGTTCGTACAACGAGAAGGCCTGCATGATGCTGCCAATCATGACCGGCAATGTCGAAAAGAAGGGTGGCTACTGCCTGCCGCGCGGCATGGGCTGGCCGCAGCCGATGCCGGAACCGGGCAAACCGGCCCACGACTCGGTGCTGGCGCATCCGCCGGAGTACCCGCTGGCCGCCCACAAGGTCAGCCACCTGGTGCCTTTCTGGATCGCCGAAGGGCGTCAGAAAATCAACGTCTACTTCACCTACCAGGACAACCCGGTCTATACCAATCCCGGTTCGATGGCGGTATGGGGCAAGCTGTTCAAGGACGAGAAGCTGATCCCCTATCTCGTTTCAATGAGCCCCTTCATGGGCGAGGAAACGGCGCTCGCCGACCTCATCCTGCCCGACTGCCCTTACCTTGAGCGCTGGGAACCGGAATCCATGCCCAACTCCTTGTGGCCATGGCTGGGCATCCGCCAGCCGGTGCACAAGTCGCTCGGCGAGTCGCGCGAAAACCGTGTTCTGCTGCGCGACATCATTCACAAGCTGGATCCGGACGGCAAGCGCGGCATGAAGCGTTTCTGGGATTTCAAGGATGGCGAGGACTACATGCGCCATCACTTCGACAATGTGCCCGGTCTAAAAGAAGCCGGCGGTCTCGATTTCCTTAAGAAGCATGGCGTCTGGCCGATCTACGGCAAGCTCGACCCGAAGACCGGCAAGATCGCCGACAAGACCGGCCGCGAAATAAAGGCCGAATACGGGCTGTATCTGAAGGAATTGTCGGCCGCCGACATGGCCGGCGCCACGGTCGATAGCAAGGGAATCATCAGCAAGAACGGCAAGGCCATCGGCGTCCGCCGCGAGGGCAAGAACTGCGTGGGATTCCCGACCGGCAACCGGCTGATCAACGTCCGCGTCGACCAGTGGGCCGAGTACGGCTTCAACCCGATGCCGACCTTCAAGCGCATTCCCTGGCATGAAACCATGAAGGAAGATGAACTGATCCTCTCCACCTTCAAGCTCAACGTGCACAAGCAATCGCGCACCGCCGCCGTCAAATGGCTGGCCGAGATTGCCCATAGCAACCCGGCCTGGATGAATCCGGAAACCGCCGCCAGGCTGGGCGTCAAGACCGGCGATCTGGTTCGCGTCGAAAGCGCGGTCGGGCATCTGGTCACCAAGGCCTACGTTACCGAGGGCATCCATCCCAAGGTGGTGTCGATCCCGACCGGTTTCGGCCACTGGGAATATGGCCGGCTGGCGACGCTCAAGCTGAAGGACAAAAAAGGGGAATACAGCCACGGCGCCGACGATCCCGATCTGAACAACGTCTGGTGGGACGACAAGGGTGTGCATCCGAACAACATCATCCCGGTGGTGGCCGACCCGATCGGCGGCTCGCAGGGCTGGTACGACACCGTTGTCAAGGTCACCAAGGCCGGCCCCAACGACAAGTACGGGGATAGCGAAGGCAACTGGGAAAAGCACGTGGCGGCCTACAAGGAAACCATGCGCTATGCCTACACCGGCGACCTGCACCGCAAGATGCATCCGGAAATGGCGTCATGGGCCGGGCCGGAGAGCGTCAAACACAAGGCAGGCGGCGGGCATTGAGCTACGATCTGTCTTAACGAAGTTCGGCCCGCCGGCTTCAAACCCGGTGGGCCGTTTTTTTCGGGAGTAGTGATGCTGGATACCGTTTTTGCCATAGAGCGTGCCGACGACTGGCACGATTTTTCTGCCGGGATCGGCACAAACGAGCTGCGCGAGGAATGCCTGGCACGGGCAAGCATTTATCGGCTGCTGGCCGGCGTTTTTGTCGAAGAGCCGAGCCGGGAGTTTCTCGCCGCGCTGCGCGAGGAAGCCCTGCTTGACCAGCTGGCCGAAGCCGGCATCCGCTTCGCGCCTGATTTTCTTGCCACAGAACTGGGCGAGCTAACCGAAACGCTGGCCTGCGAATACGCCACACTGTTCGCATCGTCCGGCGGCTTTCCGCCAGTCGAATCGGTACGATTGACCGGGCGTTTCAAGCAGGAACCCAATTTCAAGGTAACGCAGATTTATCAGGCGGCCGGCTTTGCCCTGACTAAAGGTCGTTTCGAGGTTTTCGCCGACCAGCTGGGTGTCGAACTGCTCTTCGTAGCCGAGATGCTGGAGCGTTGCGCGGCAGCGCTCGGAGCCGACCAGGCGGCCGAATACAAACGCCTTGAGAAGGACATCAAGCGCTTCTGGATGCAGCATCTCGGCCTCTGGGTGCGGGGTTACTGCCGGCTGATCGGCCGCGCCTCGAATCAATCCTTCTACCGCGAGATGGCCAGGTTTCTTGGGGGTTTTGCCGAAGAAGAAATTGCTGCAATGGGCCTGAAACGCCTGGAGGATCTCGATATGGGACGGGTCGTCGTGCCCAAGAGCGAAATCCAGGTCGAGTTCAACCCGGATGAACCGGTTTGTGGCGGCTGCCCGCCAGAATTCGACAAACCGATCGGCGAAACGGGCAATGTCCACAAACTGCACGACCTGCGCTTCTGAGGAACCCCCATGTTGCTCGATCTGCACTCACGCCCGTTTTCGCAGCCTGACCGCCAGGTACTTTCCGAACTGGACTGGAGCGAAGTAGCCGCCATGTGGAACGGCAACCAGTTGGGGCAATTGCACGACTGGTTGAACGAACGCTGGTCACGTCTGATCCGCGATAGCGTTCTTGGTCACCAAGACCCGGAGGCCGAATTTCTGCAGGCGCTGGCATTCGCCGTACTGGCGTTGTTCTTCACCCAGAACCGGAACCAGGAAGGTGCCCTGCTGATGGCCGACGATGCGATCGTGGCCCTCAACAAGTATCGGCCAAGTTACCTGGGCGTTTCCATCGACCCCATCGTTGGGGCGCTACAGGAATTGCGGCCCCTGCTTTGCGGCCTGGCGGCAGACGATGCCTGTCCGCTGTATCCTTTTGCCTATCCGAAATTCGAGTATTCCCACAGCACCCCATGACCCTCCGCTTCTGCTGCCTCGCTGACACATTCGATCCTGCTCGGGAAGCACAATTCCTCCTGGATGACCCGACCATCGATACCCGCGTCGGGCAATGCACCGCCGTCATCCTGAGCCAGGGCGACGAGGCGCGGGCAGAAGCCTTGCTGGCGGCTGGCGCGCAGCAAGTATTGATCGGCGAGGCGGCCCTGCTCGACAGCGGTATCATCGAACGGCTGGTCGCCAAATACGGCAAGGCGCGTATCGGCCTCAGCGTGCCGGTGCGCGTTCTTGGTGTCGACTGGGCTTTTGAGACGGTTTCCAATGCCGACTTCAAAGTGGTGACGCCATCGATCTGCGAGCCGACCTGGGAGGTGCTGCGCGCCGATGCTTCGGGCACCGGCACCCATGCCGAATGGTGGATAGGCCAGATGCTCGAACGCGGCGCGCAAACGGTGCTGCTGCATGCCGATATCGACAACGATGTCGACCTCAATCTGTGCGCCGGTCTGGTCGAAAAACTGGGCGCGCAATTGTGGGTCGCGCCACGCACCAACGACACCCCACCACTTGCCGACTGGATCGCCTTCGGCCAGATCCGCCAGATCGCACTGCCGCCCGATCTCTATCAACAACGCGACAGATGGCAATGCCCGGCCGATGCCGAGACTGCCATCGAGGAGGCCTCGTGAAAACGCTTTCTACCCTGTGCCTGCTGACCGGCCTGCTCGTGAGCACCGCAGCCCATGCCGAAGTCGGCTTACTCGGCAGTAACGAGCTCAGCGCCTCCCTGAAGGGAAGCCCGCCCTGCTGCGTCATCGATGGCCGCAAGGAGCTCAACCGTGCCAAGGCTCCGCTGCCGGAAGCCTTGCCCTACCGCCCCGGCCTGAGTATCCAGCCGACCGCTACCGTCGTCGTGCTGGCCGACACCGACAGCGAGGCGCTGCACATCGCCGGCATCTTCGAGAAGCAACACCCGGGCAAGTCCATCATTGCCGTCAAGGGTGGGCTGAAAACCTGGCAGGCGGCCACCGCCAGTCTGGGTAGCGCGCAGGCCAACGATGGTGCGCCCGGGGCTACCCTGCAGTTCGTCATTCCGCACAACACCTGCGAAACCGGCGAGCCGCTGCAAAAGCTGCAAAGCAAGAAAAAATGAGTCTGGCCACCCCGAGCATTCGCAGCAGCCAGTGCACCCGCTTTCGCTATCGCTACAGCGAGTGCCAGCGCTGCGCCGACGCTTGCCCGCATGACGCAATTGTGCTGAATGACGAGGGGGCGACGGTCAACCCGAAAAATTGCCAGAATTGTGCGTTGTGCATCAGCGCTTGCCAGACCGGGGCCTGGTCGAGCAGCAATTTCAACGTGATCGAACTACTGCGGCAAGCGATCAAGCAGCAAACCTGGCGTGTCGCCTGCGCCCCCTCCGGGGAGACTGCTGATGCCATCGTTCCCTGCCTCGGCGCGATCGACGGCGTGGTGCTGGGCTATCTGGCAAAACGCGGCATCCCGGTCACGCTGCACGGCCAGTGGCACTGTGGCGACTGCCCGCACGGCAAGACCGGAGCCGCCCAGCTGGCACTCAATCTTGAAGCCGTCGATGTCCTGCATCAGGGCGCCCGGGCTGGTGTCGTCAATTCGGACGTTGCTATCAGCTGGCCCCTGCCGCAACTCGCTCCACCACCCAAGGCGCAGCATCGCGACCAGAACAAAAAACCGGCCGCCGAGTTCGCCCCGGCCCGCCGCCAGCTGTTCCGCCGCGTGATCGGCCGCAGCATCGACGAAGTCATCCTCGCCACGCCGCAAGCGGAGCAGCCGGCCCCGGAAAAAGCCATCCGCCCCGGCCCCTACGCGATCACCGAACGCCGCGAACTGCTCCAGATCGTTACCCGGCAGAAGGATGGCCAAGCCTTCCCACTCCAGTTTCATGAAGGCCTGCCGCTGATGCAACTGACCCTGCAGCCCGGTTGCACCGTCTGCGAAGCCTGTTTCCGCGTCTGCCCCACCAGCGCCATTCAGATCGAGGAAAACCCGGATGCCTGGGCGCTGCAATTCCGCTTCGACAGCTGTGTCGCCTGCCAGGCTTGCCT
>JBAYVG010000104.1:0-9357 GCA_041674785.1 Rhodocyclaceae bacterium | reverse complement strand
AGGTCGGCACGACAAGCTGCTGCACCACTTCCGTGGTGAAGCCGAGCTCATGGTGAACCAGAGCTCTTCGGCTCTCTCGCTTGCGTAGCGGTGTCGCGCCAGCCATCCAACCATCCTTTTTTTCTGGTCAAATAAGGTTATCGGCAACTAAGTGCAGATATTAACAGGGAAATTTGTGTTTTTCCGTACGCTCACGTACCCACCGGTTATCGCGATTGCAGTGACGAAACCCGTACCGATTCCGTGCTACTGGCGGAACAGCCAATCCTCCAGTGCGGGCGGGGCGGGGCATTGCGCCAGCTGAGCCAGGAACAGTTCGGCTGCCGACAGGGCATCGCTCAGCGCGTTGTGTGCGGGGTAGCGCGGCAGGTTGTACTGCCGCCGCAGCGTGCCAAGGCGCAGGCTGCCGGGGGCTGGTGTTTCCCGCTGGCGGTTCAGACGGCGGACAGCGATGTCCAGCGTATCGACGGCGGGGATCAGGATGCGCCCGCCAAAATGCCGCTCGCAGGCGCGGCTGATGAAACCGAGTTCTGTCTTCGCGTGGTGGGCGATGAGTACGCGCCCGGCCAGTGCTCTCAGCAATTCCTGCAGCGCTTCCTCCAGCGTAATACCAGCCGCCGCCTCGTCATCGGTGATGGCGTGGATGACCGCCGAATTGCCGGTCATCGCGCCAGCCAGCCGGACGACGTGATGCCGGGCGCTGGCGAGATCGATGCGGGCACCGTCGAGGCACACCCAGCCGAGGCTGACGATCTCATGCTGCGCAGGGTCGCCGCCGGTTGTTTCGAGGTCGAGCGCGAGATAGCGCGTATCGGTGCAAGGCTGCTTGCCGTTAGCAAAGGGCGTCGCCAGAAAATCCCGCAACGGTCCATCGGGCGCTCGCGCCAGCAGGCGTCGCCGGCGGAAATCGAGGCTGAAGAGGCGCGCCAGCATCATTCTCTTGTGCGCTGCGGGTGGCGTTGGGCGAGTACATCCTGCAAGCGACCGATCACGGCAAATACAGCTTTCAGTTGCGTGCGCTCCAGTGCCGTCAACGAATCCGGCGGGATAAAGTTGTCCGGCGGCAGGCCGTGGCGAATCTGCCCGGCCTGATGACGCAGGCGCAAGCCGCCGAGAAACGCGAAGGCTTCTTCCAGTTCCAGCGCCGCTTCGCTGCTCAGCGTCGGGTGGCCGGCAGCGGCCCGCAGACGGGCGACCGTACCGATTTCCGCCAGCCCGGCGGTCAGTGCGTGGATGCGTGCAAGATCGGTGATCGGGATAAGGCCGCCGCGCTTGATGTCGAAGGTGTCGGCATGCTCGCCGCCGCCGGCAAGCAGGAGATTGCGGAAGAAACCCAGCGGTGGCCGGTTTTCCAGCGCATTGGCCGTCATTCGCGCGAGAAAACCTTCGTTCCTTGCGCACTCGCGGACCACGGTTTCGTGCAGCGGCGTCAGCAGCGTGGCGTCGCCATAAACCACGCGCAGGTCGAGAAAATTGGCGGCCAGCATCGCGCCCATGTTGTCGGTGTGCCTTATCCAGCTTTCGAAGCTCGCCACCCAGGCCTGTTGCGTCTGCCGCCAGGCGTCGGTGCCGGCCATCACCTTGCCGGGGCAATAGCGGAAGCCGCAGGCATCAAGGCCGTCATTGACGTAGCGTGCCAGTGCCTCGAACCAGGCAGCATGCGCCTCGGGCCGATAGTCATCGTGCAGGATCAGGGCGTTGTCCTGGTCGGAATGCGCCGTTTGTTCATGCCGCCCCTGCGAACCGCAGGCCGCCCAGGCGAAGGCCAGCGGTGCCGGCCCCAGGGTCGGCGTCAGTGCCTGTTGGGCCAGTTCGATCAGGCGGCAGGTGATGGCATCGTTGACCGACGAGATCGCCTGGCCAACCTGCGCCGCGTTGGCGCCGCCGGCGTGCATGCGCATCTGCAGTTCGGGCAGTTCGGCACTGGCTGCGGCGAGCGCTTCCACCGTTGCACACTTGCGGATCTGCCCGGCGAGGTGAACGGCATTAGCGCTTTGCCAGCGCATCAGGTCGGTCGCCGAGACCAACCCGCGCACCCCCTTGGCGTCGACCACTGGCAGGTGATGAATGCCGCGCCGGGTCATCGTCAGCAGGGCTTCGCTCGCTGCATTTTCCGGCCCGATGCTGGCCACGCCGGTGCTCATGATCCTGGCCACCGGCTCCGTCGGCGCGATGTCCCCGGCGAGACAGCGCGAACGCAAATCGCGGTCGGTGACGATGCCGATCAGCTGTTGCGCATCGACGATCATCAGGGCCGAAACGCGCTCTGCGGTCATCAGCCGTGCTGCTTCACGAATCGACAGTGTTGGCGGCGCCGACACCGCTTGCCGCTGGGCAAAGCTGCTGACCGGTTGCGTCATCAGGTCCGGCCGCTGCTGCGCCTGCCGGTCGAGGGTGTGGCGCGCGTGGCGCAAGTGCTCGGCGGCAGAGCGCACGAAATGCTCATCAAGGCGCGGTTGCTCGCGGCGAAGCGTTTGCAGGGCCGGGCAGGGCAGCAGGTAGAGCAGCGTGTCCTCGACCGCGATGGCCTTTTCCGGGTGTGGCGCGCCAAGGCAAAGCGCATCGAAAACGTCGCCCTCACCAAGCATGTCGATCAGCTTGCCGCTGTGATCGCGCTGCTCGATGGCGCCCTTGCGCACCACGTAAAGCGCGGCACTTTCGTCGCCGGGAGGAAAACTGCCGCCCCGGCGCAGATAGCGGACTGCCATCTGCTTGGGGAGCGCGTCGAGCGCGGCTGGATCGAGCAGCGAGAAGGGCGGGCAGCCAGCCAGAAAGTCACGGATCTCGATCAGCTCGACACGCATTCGATCATCCTCCTGAGGTCTGGCGGCGCAGGGCGAGGCTGGCGCCGCGTGCCACCGAGAACTCGATCAGTAGCGGGGTGTGTGTAGCAAAAGCCTCGCCGGTGGCGGCGACAACCGCCGTCGGGTCGGTACAGCGCCGGTAGGGAATGCCGAAAGTGGCAGCTGCGTCGGCAAAATCGATATTCTGCGGTGTCAGCCAGCCTGCTTCGTACTCGGGCAGGGCGGCCGGGGCGAGGAAGTCGAAGATGCCGCCACCGCCGTTGTTGATGACCACCAGCACCAGCGGGCGCTGGCGCATCAGGACAAGGCTGCCGATATCGTGCTGCGCGGTCAGGTCGCCGATAACGGCAACCGCCGGCTTGTTGCCGGCGAGCCCGGCGGCCGTCGCAATATTGCCGTCAATGCCGCTGGCGCCGCGATTGGCATGGAAGCGGATCGATTGCGGCCCGCTGCCGGACCAGGCGGCAAGGTCGCGAATCGGCATCGAGTTGCCACAGAAGAAGGCGGTCTCAGGCGGTAGCGTCGCGCAGAGTCGGGAGAACAAATCCGCTTCTGGCGGCAGGGGGGAATTCGCCTGCCGTTGCCGTGTCTCCGCTTCAGCCGTCTGGAAGGCTGCCATCCATTCGCTGTCGGCTGCTTGCAGTTTGGCCTGTAGCAGGGCTTGGCAAGCCGCTGCTGGATCAGCGCGCAGCAACTGGCGCGTACGGTGCTGCGGGTCCGGCCAGCGGCCGTGGGCTTCAACCAGGAACAGGTCTGCGCAACTGGCCAGGTAATTCTGCAAAGTGCGGGTTACCGGGTAGGCGCCAAAGCGCAGAATCCATTCGGGGCGAAGCTGCTCGCGCCAGCCATCGTCGCGCAGCCAGCGCTCGTGATGGCTGCAGACCCGGCTGCGGTCGTGTGGCCCGAAGCGCAGGCCGGAGTGGGGTTCGGCAAGGATCGGGCAGGCCAGTGCAGCAGCGAGGGCAGTTACCGCTTTGGGAAAATCATCGTCGTAGTCAGCACCACCGCAAACGATGACCCCGCGTCGGCCGGCAAGGCGCGCCGCCAGCCGGGCGATGCTGTCCGGGTCGGGCGTGAGTTGTGGCGGCGCCATCTCCACGGCGGCGCACGCATCGAATTTAACAACCGGGTCGGCCGGCAGCAGCGGCTCGCGGAAAGCGAGGTTCAGATGCACCGGGCCGGGCAGCGGCCAGCGGCTTTCGGCGACAGCGCGCGCCATCAACTGATGCAGCCAATGCGGATCGAAACCGGGGAAAGGCGCGCCGGGCGCGTGGAAGGCGCGAGTCTGACCGACGAACAACTGACTCTGCTCGATGGTCTGGTTGGCGCCCCAGCCCTGCAATTCCGGTGGGCGGTCGGCCGACAGCAGCAATAGCGGCACGGCGCTCTGGTTGGCTTCGACCACGGCCGGCAACCAGTTCGCCGCCGCCGTGCCCGAGGTGCACAGCAGCGCCACCGGCTTGCCGCCGGCCTTGGCCAGACCGAGGGCAAACCAGCCGGCGCTGCGCTCGTCGAGCACCACTTCGCAGCGCAGTTGCGGGTGGCGCAGCGCGGCCAGCGCCAGTGGCGTCGAGCGCGAACCGGGCGACAGCACCAGCTCGCTGACCCCAGCAGCGACCAGGCCGCCGATGATGGCGGCCGACCAGTCGAGGTTGAGTTGTCCGCTCATTTATCAGGTACCTGTTTTGGTATTCAATTTGTCGGCCCGCAAGGCACCGAGCATGGTGGCCAGCTTGGCGCCGGTTTCACCGAATTCGTGTTCCGGCTGCGAGCCGGCAACGATGCCGGCGCCGGCCGAGAGTTCGATGCGCCCCGGTGTCAGCAGGCAGCAGCGCAGGGCTACCGCCACTTCACCGTTGCCCTGGCGGTCGATCCAGCCGATGCCGCCGGCGTACCAGCCGGGCCGCTTTTCGCCGTTGCGGCGCAGCCATTCGCAGGCGGCGGCACTCGGCCAGCCGCCGACAGCCGGCGTCGGGTGCAGGCGGGCGATCAGGTCGAACAGGCCGATGCCGGCGCGTACCTCGCCGCTGACCGGCGTCCATAGATGCTGCAGGTCGCGCAACTGCAGCACCTGCGGTTCTGGTGGCAGCTGCAGCCGGGCGCACAGCGGGGCCAGCGCCTGGCGGATGGCCTCGACGACCAGTTGCTGTTCGTGGGTATTCTTTTCGATGGCCAGCGGCTGCCCGGCCCAGGCCGTGCCGGCCAGCGCATCGGCGCGCACCTGGCCGGCGCTGAGGCCGACCAGCTGTTCCGGCGTGGCGCCAAGGAAAGTGCCGTGGCTGTTGCTCACGGCAAAGACGGTTGATTCCGGGTGGCTGCGGACCAGCCGACGCAACAGCGCCACCGGGGCGATGGCTTGCGGCATGGCCAGGCGCAGGCTGCGCGAAAGTACCAGCTTGTCGACTTCGCCGGCCTCGATCGCCGCCAGTGCCGCAGCGACGCGAGCCTGCCAGGCGCGGGCGGCGAGGCTGGTATCGGGCAGGGTGCCGGCACCGGCGAACGCAGTGCCGGTCGGTGCCGATTGCAGCAGTGCCTGCCAGCGTTCCAGCGCGCCGGCAGCGTCGCGCATCGGTGTCGTGAAGGTTGCCTGGCGGCGGCCCCGCGCCGTGCTCAGCAGCACTGCCGCCACACCCAGCTGGGCATTGGGCAGCTCGCCCGTGCTTTCCTCGTCGAAGGCAAAGCCGAGGCAGGCCACTGGTTCGAAACTGCTGCCACCATCGTCGTGCCGCCAACTCGGCGCCATGCCGGCATGGGCGGCCTGCAGGGCGGTGAAGCGGGCCGGGCCGGCCGAGGTGCAGACCACCGCGCGGCCGATGCCGAGCCGGTATTCGCCGCGTTGCGGGCGGGCCCAGTAGCAGGTTTCGGCGCTGCGCGGCTGGCGTTCCAGCCAGTCGTCGCCATGCTCGGTGTTGTCGGCACCAAGATCCAGCGTTACGCTGAGCAAGGCGCCGCCGGGGGCGTCGGCGGCCAGCCGGGCCAGTCGTTGCTGCAGTTCGCGGCATTGCTGGCCGGTCAGTTCTAGCACCGGTCTCATGCCTGGCTCCCTTCGAGCAGCGCGGGCAACTGCCGCCGTTCCAGCTTGCCCATGGCGTTGCGCGGTAATGCCGGCACACGCAGGAAACGGCGCGGCCGCTGGGCTGCCGGCAGGTGCGCCGCACTCCAGGCACGCACCGCCTCGGGCTCGGCGCTGCCAACCAGCAGGGCAGCCAGCACGTCACCCCAGACTGGGTCGCGGCTGGCGGTGACGGCCACGTCGGCAATGCCCGGACAAGCGGCCAGCTGGGCTTCGATTTCCTGCGGGTGGATGTTGATGCCGGCGCTGACGAAGACATCGTCGGCACGGCCGAGAACGGTCAGCCGGCCAGCGGCGTCGATGCGGCCGAGGTCGCCGGTGCGCAGCCAGCCATCGACCGGGCCGGCGCCTGCTTCGCCGAGATAGCCGAGCAGCAGCTGCGGCGCACGGATGGCGATCCGCCCGTCGTCGGCAATGGCGATTTCGACACCGGGCAGGGGCCGGCCGACCAGGCCTTCGTGCCAGGCATCACCGGGCGGCAGGGTGGTGATCTGGGCCGCCGTTTCGCTCATGCCGTAGCTGACGAATAGCGGCCAGCCGGCGTCGCGGGCGCGCTGCCACAGCGCCGACGATAGCGCGGCGCCGCCGATCAACGCGCAACGCAAGGCGGTTGGCGGCGGGAGAGAGGCTTCGGCGATGTCGAGCAGGCGCGCCAGCATGGCCGGCACCAGCGAGACATGGCTGACCTTGCCCGTGGCAATGTCGTGCCAGACGCGCGCGGCATCGAAGCCCCGATGCAGGCGGATGGCGGCGCCAGCGGCCAGGCAGCGCCACAGGATCGCCTGGCCACCGATGTGGTTGAGCGGCAGGCAGTCTAGCCAGACATCGCCCGGCTGCAGCGGGATCGCCGCCGCGCTGGCGGCTGCGGCTGCAGCCAGTGCCCGGTGCGACAGCACGACCGCCTTGGGCAGGCCTTCGCTGCCGCTGGTGGCGATGATCAGTGCTTCGTCTGCCGGGTCGGGTGCTGCCGGGGGGCTGGTTTGCGACAAGGGGGGCGGCAGTTGCGACAAGCGCTGCAGCCGTTCTGGGGCGCGGGCCAGCAGCTGTTGCCAGCGCGCCTCGGGGGTGTCGGCTGCCAGCGGCAGGAAGGGTTTGCCGGCCCAGGAGCAGGCCAGGGCGGCCAGTGCCAGTTCGTTGCTTGGCGCAGCCAAGGCGACGATAGTGTTGGCTGGCAGGAGCAGCGCATCAAGGCCTGCCGCCTGTTGTGCCACATGCACCGCTAGCTGTGCGTAGGTGAAACTGGTGGCGTCACCGAGCAGCGCCGGTGCCTCCGGGGTTTCCCGGGCGCGGCTGGCGAGGGTCTGGGCAAGCGAGAAGGTGACCATGGCGTCGTTCATCGGCAAACGATTATACGCAGCCGCCATGCCAGCGACTTTCGACTGGATCAAGAAATACCGGGGTGGTGGC
This sequence comes from Rhodocyclaceae bacterium, assembly GCA_041674785.1. GTDB lineage: Bacteria > Pseudomonadota > Gammaproteobacteria > Burkholderiales > Rhodocyclaceae > Proximibacter. The sequence continues at coordinate 2,073 of JBAYVG010000104.1, read as the reverse complement.
GGTACGTAGGTGGGGTCTGTTCAGGACTGCAATGGAACGGACATTTCTAAGGACGTGCCGATTAAGCCCGTCACACCGGCGGAAGCAGGTGTCCAGTTCGTTGAATTTTCTGACTTTGCACTTCCTTCGCTCGGATCCCGACGTTCGCCGGAATGACAGACTTGGACTTAATCAGCACCTCCCTAATTTGCTCCGACACAGATCAAGCAGCAATTTGGCGCCAAAATGGCGACAGTGCTAAACTGGACGCATGCAATTGCTGGAGGTGAAAAATGGCTACTACCGTTGCCAAGCAAGATCGTATCGGCGCCCGCGTTCCCCATGAGGTCTACGAGACGCTGTGCCGTGCTGCCGAGCTGACTGGCGCCACGGTCAATCAGTTCCTGGTTCAGGCGGCATTGAAGGAGGCGCAGACTGTCATCGAGCGTGAGGACGTGATTCGTCTGTCGTCGCGCGACTGGAACTGGTTGCTCGACCTGATGGAAAACCCGCCCAAGCCGAATGCCAAGCTGAAGGCCGCCCTGAAGCGTTACCAGAAAGCCAAACAAGATGATGCGGGTACAAGCTTTAGCTGGGAATCATGAGCGGCAGGGATTCGACTGCGGCCGCCAGGAGCTGAATGACTGGCTGTGGCAGGTTGCCCGTCAGCATCAGGACAAGGGGCTGTCGAAGACCTTCGTCGCCGTTCGCGAGGAAGCGCCAACCCGTATCTGCGGCTATTACGCGCTGACGCTGGCGGAACTCGAGAGCCGGTATCTGCCGGAAGCCTGGCGCAAGAAGCTGCCGCGCCGTATTCCCGGCGTACGTTTGGGCCGCTTGGCGGTCGACAGGCAGTATCAGGGCAGGCGGCTAGGCGAACTGTTGCTGGTCGATGCCCTGACACGGGCGCAGCGCATCTACGCCGAGGCCGGCGGGATTGGTTTGTTCGTCGATGCGCTGGATAAACAGGCCGCAGGCTATTACCTGAACTTCGGCTTTGAAGCCTCGCCGGATAACCCGTTGCTGCTGTTTCTGTCGGCAAAGGTCATCGCGTAGGCGAGGGGCGGGTAGAGATTGCCGGAGAATGAAGAATTTCTTGGGCGCGGCCTCCATTTACCTGACGTGGGCCAATTCCTCGCGAAGTTCGACACCGGCGAGCAGATTTTCGTCGCAGGGATAACCGAAAAACCGTAATGCCGTTTTCACAGGAGAATAGCAATGCCCGTCCTCGACGATACCCAAACCGCCCGCGCTATCAAAGCCATGGAGGCGTACCTGTCGGCCTCACCAGGCGAGGACTCGAAGCAAACTCCTGTCCAGGAAGGTGCCGAACTTGATCTGAAGCGGCGTGCTTTGATTGCCGAGCGGCTACTGCCGGTGCTGGCCAAGTTTCTGGATGGGAGCATGCAGCTGACGGAGTTCAAGCCCGAGATCGACCGTATCAACAAGCAAAATGCGCTTTGGGGATTCAAAGGGATCAAGGGCCAGATGTTTTTCAACTTGATCTACAACGCTTGTCTCGACGAAAACGAACTCGTCTCGGAGCTAAAGAGCGCGTTGACCTGTCCTGCCGACGAAAGCACAGCGAAGAGCAAAATCCGAAATTTCGCAAGCTACGTTCGGCGCATCGGCGAAGATCACGTTGCGGCAGGCAACAGCAAGGCATCCCGCCCGAAGCCGTCGAGCATCCCCTTCTTCCTGAGCTATTTCTGGCAAGTGCAGGAGCCGGACAAGTGGCCTGTGTTCTATACCAATAGTGTGCAGGTGCTATCTGACCTGAATCTCTACCAGCAGGCTGATGACCTCACGGAAGCCTACATCGACTACACCCGTCTGCACGTCGCGCTTCAGGATCTCTTTTCAAAGAAGGTCGGCAAGACGTTCACTCTCTACGATGTGGAGCACGTTTGGTGGCATGTTGGTCAGGAAAAACAAGTTGCGCGGCAGACCGTCACAACACTGAGCGTGCAGCCGGAAGCAGCTCCGATCAAGGCTGTGCTGACCGTTGATTCGGATCTATTACCGGACAGCTACGTGCCTCCCATCGTTGGCATCATTCCACGCCTGGCATTCAACGACGGCAGTCTTGATGCT
>JBAYVG010000103.1:0-9361 GCA_041674785.1 Rhodocyclaceae bacterium | reverse complement strand
TACAGCTCGTGGAGCGTGATCACCACCTGCAGCACCGAGAACCTGCCCTACCTGACGCGCATGGTCGAGCTGTTCCACGCCGCCGAGGTGCCGACCTGCATGCTCAACACCGTGCGCTGCACGCTGCCCGGCGCGCGCGGCGTCAAGCCGGCCGATGGCGACATGGCCAAGGCCTTCTTTGCCGCGCTCGACCGCACCTACGAGCTGTATCAGGAAACCGGCCGCAAGCTGATGGTGGCCAACTTCGCCAACATTCTCTTGGCGATCCTGGCACCGACGGCGCGCCGGCTGATGTGTGACATCTCACCCTGTGGCGGTGGCCGCGCCTTCTTTGCGCTGGCGGCCGACGGCGGTCTCTACCCCTGCAGCGAGTTCATCGGCCTGCCGCGCTTCAACGGCGGCAACCTGCTCACCGACGGGGTCGAGGCGGCGCTGAAGTCGGAAGCCTTCCGGCCGGTGATCACCCGCGACGTCGATACCTTCGACCCCTGCAGCTCGTGCGCCATCCGCCATTTCTGCGGCTCGCCGTGCCCGGCCGAGGCGGCCGAGATGAACGGCGGCATGGACAAGATCGGCGCCTTCTGCGATTTCTACAAGGAACAGGTCAACTACGCCCTGCGCCTGATCGCCGACGGCAAGGCCAATGACTACCTGTGGGATGGGTGGGACGAGGAGACGGAAACGGTGTTCAACATCGTTAACTAAAAAAGCCCGGCACTGTCAGATCGCCGGGCTTATCCATGAATGCGTACCGCGCGGCCAAGGAAGCTTCAGGCTTCCTTGGCCGTTGCTTTTTAATCAGGCAGGCCGTTCAGCAGGAACATCGTCTTCAAGCCTTCACCAGGGTTGCCCAGCGGCTCGAACCAGCGCTTGAGGACAACGCTGATTTCACCTGAGCGATAGAGCCCGGCAAGGGTACGGTCCACTGCCAGACGAAAATCGGCATCGCGGCGCATCATCAGGCCATAGGGCTCGTAGCTGAACTGGTCATCACCCAGATCAAAAGCCTGGCCACCGCCCCGAATGATCGCGGTCGAAATCAGCACGGTGCGATCCGCCGCATAGGCGGTTGCCGTTTTGTCTTTCAAGGCATCGATGGCGGCATCGTGATCTTTTACCTTGATCAGGCGAACGCCGATTTTGGCGTTATCGACCAGATTATCCAGCGTCTTTTCAGTCGTCGTTCCCGAGACCACGGCAACGCGCTGGCCCTTGATCTCTTCCAGCGACGACGGCTTCTCGCCTTTCCGGTAAAGCAGGCCGGCGCCATCGACAAAGGTCATCACGCTGAAATCGAATTCGGCACGGCGCGACAGGGTTTGCGTGGTATTTCCACACTCCAGGTCGATATCGCCATTCTTTATTGCGTCGAAACGGCTTTGCGCCGTTACCGGAATCCATTTGATTTCAAGCTTGGGCAGCTTGAGCTGGCGCACCAGATCCTCGGCGACGATTGAGCACAGCTCAACGCTGTAGCCACGCGGCTTCTTGTCGTCGCCGACAAAGGAGAACGGAATCGAATTTTCCCGATAGCCGAGCTTCAGCGTACCGGTCTGCTTGATCTTGTCGAGCGTCGATTCGTTTGCAAATGCGGGAGCGGCAGACAGGAACGATGCAGCCAAAGCGGCCGCGATGAGGGTGCGCATGATCATTTTTTGTTTCCTCTGTTGTTTGAGTTAGCAGATACAACCGGTTCAGTATGCCAAAGAAATGCAACTGAAAGAAACTGTGTAGATTTTCGTTCAAATTCCTGTCCGGATTACGGATTACGCCACCGACGGCAAGGCGATCTCGTCACTCATTTTCGCCCCTGCCGAGAACTCCCGGCACAGTTCGAGGAATACGCGCAAGCCGGCACCGTGGAATTTCTCCCGATGCCAGACAAAATTGAAAGTTCGGCGCAGATCGAGTTCGGGTGTTTTAACCTCGATCAGACTGCCGCGCCGGAAGGCATCGCGCAACGCCAACCGGGAAATGCAACCCAGCCCCAGCCCGCTCTCCACGGCGCGCTTGATCGCTTCGGTATGTTCCAGCTCCAGCCGCACCTGCAGTTGCGGCAACTGGTGCCGAAACGCATGGTCAAAAGTCTCACGCGTCCCCGACCCCGGCTCGCGCAGAATCCACGGTTCGACCAGCAACCGATTCAAGCTGGCCCGCTTGCCGGCCAAGGGGTGATCCGGCGCACAGAAGACAGCCAACTCATCGTCTATCCACGGCACCACTTCAAGCTCCGGGTGACGACAATCCCCTTCCACCAGCCCCAGATCGACTTCATAAGTGGCCAGCGCCTGCAACAGATTGGCGGTATTGCGCACCTCCAGCCGAACCCGGGCCTGCGGGTGCCGCTGCAAGAACTCGGCAACGATCAGCGTTGCCAGATAGTTACCGATGGTCAGCGTGGCGCCGACGTTGAGATTGCCGATCACCTCCTGGCCAAGCAGCAGGTCGTCGATCTCGGCAGCACGGTCGAGCAACTCCACCGCCTTCGGCAGCAGATTGCGCCCGCGCTCGTTCAGCCGCAGCGATTTTCCGACACGGTCGAACAGGCGCCGCCCGGTTTGCCGTTCCAGCTCGGCGAGTGCCGTGCTCGCTGCCGACTGCGTCAGCGAAACATCCGACGCGGCGGCCGAAACACTGCCGTGACGGGCGATGGCGGCAAAAATCTGGAGTTGGCGAAGGGTGAAATGCATATCTAATATCCTGATATAACAAATCGATACAATCTGTTTTACGGATACTACGCCACAACCTAGACTACGCCTACCCCATCCTCAACAGAAAAAGACTTGAAGCGCGATCATGACCAAATACGCTACCGAAACCGTCCTCGATGTCCGTCACTGGAACGAGCACCTGTTCAGCTTCCGCACAACGCGGGATCCGGGCCTGCGCTTCGATAACGGCCAGTTCGTCATGATCGGGCTGGAGGTCGACGGAAAACCGCTGACACGCGCCTACAGCATCGCCAGCGCCAACCACGACGAACACCTGGAATTCTTCAGCATCAAGGTGCCGAATGGTCCGCTGACCTCGCGCCTGCAGCATCTGAAAACCGGCGACCCGATCGTGGTGAGCAGAAAACCGACCGGCACGCTGGTGCTACGCGACCTGAAGCCGGGCAAGAACCTCTACCTGTTCGGCACCGGTACCGGGCTGGCGCCCTTCCTGTCGCTGATCCAGGACCCGGAGTCCTACGAACGCTTCGAGAAAGTGATCCTGGTGCACGGCGTGCGGACCAGAAGCGAGTTGGCCTACAACGACTTCATCGAGGGCGAACTGCCCAGGCACGAATTCCTCGGTGACCTGACCCACGGCAAACTGCTCTACTACCCGACGGTGACGCGCGAACCTTTCCGCAATCAGGGCCGCATCACCGACCTCATCGAATCCGGCAAGCTCTGCGCCGACCTCGGCCTGCCGCCACTCGACCCGGCCGTCGACCGTGCCATGATCTGCGGCAGCCCGGCCATGAACCGCGACATGTGCGAACTGCTCGACGCGCGCGGCTTCAAGGTTTCGCCCTACATCGGCGCCCAGGGCGATTACGTGATCGAACGCGCCTTCGTCGAAAAATAAGGTGCCGTCTGCAGCGTCGACTGCCCCAGGCGGTCGACGCGTGTCGAGCTGCATCCGGGAACGGCGCTTGTCGTCTGCGGCCAGGCCTTGGCCGTTGGCCCTTCCACCATCCAGGGAGTTGCCGAGACATTGAAGGCTATCGCCCCCGGGGCAACAAGGGCGAGCATTTTTCCGCGACTGATCATCTCTTTCTCCTTTTTCCGTTTTTTCAATCAGGGTCTGGAACGGCCACGCCAGGCGTGACGGAGAAGCATTAGCCGGATCCATGCCAGCTAATGATTTGTGCGGTAAATCAGTCGATTGCGTTTATTGATCCAGGCCGAACGGCCGCTGGGGTGAATTATTCGTCGCCTGCGAGCGACAGGCTAAGGGCACCGTGTCATGGTGTCAGGCCTCAGCGCCTTGATTCTGCAGGCTTCAGCCGCGTCGTCCGGAAGCGACATCGTCGACATCGCCGCGAAACAGTGCCGGTACCAGCTCGTGTTTCTGCAGCAGCCGGTAGAACTCCGTGCGGTTGCGGTCGGCAAGGCGCGAAGCATCGGAGACATTGCCATCGGTGAGTTTCAGCAACTGCACCAGATAGTCGCGTTCGAAGCGCAACTTGGCCTCGGCGTAGCTCAACACCTCGTTGCTGCGAACGCGCAAGGCGCGCTGCACCAGCGAGAGCGGGATCAGTGTTGCGGTTGAAAGTGCGCAGACCTGCTCGACCACGTTGAAAAGCTGGCGCACATTGCCCGGCCAGGGCGCTGTCGCCAGCGCCTCCATGGCTTCCGGAGCAAAACCGTTGAGCGGTTTGTGATACTTGTCCGCAAGCAGGTTGAGAAAATGCCCGGCGAGCAGCGGTATATCCTCGCGCCGATGCTCCAGTGCCGGCAGCGTCAGGCTGACAACGTTGAGCCGGTAGAAGAGATCCTCACGAAACTGCCCGTCCTGCATCGCCGCATCCAGATCGCGGTGTGTCGCCGAGAGGATGCGCACGTCGATCGGCACCGATGCCGTCGCCCCAACCGGCCGCACTGCCCGCTCCTGCAGCACGCGCAACAGCTTCACCTGCAGCGCCAGGGGCATGTCGCCGATCTCGTCAAGAAAGAGCGTGCCACCGTCGGCTGCCTGAAACAGGCCGATGTGCCGGGCGGTGGCGCCGGTAAATGCGCCCTTCTCGTGACCAAAGAGTTCTGATTCGAGCAGCGCCTCCGGGATCGCGCCACAGTTCACCGCGATGAAGGGCTGTGCTGCCCGCACGCTGGCGCGATGGATGGCCCGTGCCAGCAATTCCTTGCCGCTGCCGCTTTCGCCCTGAATCAACACGCTGGCATCGGAAGCAGCCACCAGGCGCGCCTCATCGAGTAGTTCGACCATGCACTGGCTACGGCAAACGATTTCCTCGCGCCAGGCCTCATCGCCAGAGCCTCCTCCGGCCAGTGCGGCGGGCGACAGCGACAGCGCCAGACGGATCTTTTCAAGCAAGGCCTGGCTGTCGAAGGGCTTGGTCAGGTAGCCGAAGACGCCGCGCGCCGTCGCCGCCACGGCATCGGGAATGGTGCCGTGGGCAGTCAGCAGAATCACCGGCAGCGAGGGATGCCGCTCGCGCAGCGTATCGAACAGCGCGAGGCCATCGCGGCCGGGCAAGCGGACATCGCTCAGCACCAGGTCGGGGCGCTCCACCGCGACGCGTGACAGTGCCGACTCGGCCGAGTCCACCGCCGTCACCCGGTAGCCGGTAGCACGCAGGCGCAGCGACAGCAGGCGCAGCAGATCGGGGTCGTCATCGACCACCAGCACGTGTGCCGAGGCGGGTTGGAGCATGGCGGCAAAACTCATGGGGGATTCCTCGGTATTTTCTTCGGCGCCGGCAGCGGCCGCGCTGGCAGGCTGCGCTCAATGGCCGACAGCGCATCGATCTTTTCCTGCAACTGATCGCCGCGCCGCTGTGCCTCGCGCAACTGCTGCTCAAGGCGCAGGCGCTCACCATACTGATCGTGGAGCGCACGTGCCAACGGCGAGAGACTGACAGCAGCGGGGTGAGCGCTTTTCATCACACTCTCCAGCAAGTTCAATGCCCGTTGCAGTTCGGGCGGACGCGCCTGTCCGAGTTGAATCGCCTGCTGCATCTGCAGGTAAGGGTCTGCCGCTCCGGGCCGCTCACGAACGGACTCGGCGGGCTGCCGCTGGTTGCTGCCGTAGTAGGCGAGCATTGCCCGCAAGGGAATCTCTTCCGGCGAAGAACTGCGCCCAGGCTCCACTGCGCAGGCGCTGAGCGCCACGCACACGACAGCCAGAAAAGGCCGCCAGCGACACCGCTGCAACTCATTGTTCATATGGCAACTCCATCCTGAAATGCGCCCCTTGCGCCGACGCCACCAGACGAACCCCGCCGCCTTGCGCGGCAACCAGCTCGCGTACGATCGACAGGCCAACGCCGCTGCCGGGCAAGCCGGCCGCCGGGCGGCGACAGCCCTGCACGAAGGGCTCGAAGATACGCTCGCGATCCTCCTCGGCAACGCCCGGCCCGGCATCGATGCAGTCGATGACCAGGACCCCGTTGGCCACCGTAGCGGCCAGCCGGATTTCCATTCCGGGCGGGCTGTAGGCAATGGCATTCGAGAGCAGATTGGCAAGGGCGACACGCAGTTTGTCGGGATCCAGCAACACCGGCTGCCCCCCGGCGTCAACACGCACCTGCAAGCTGCGCGCCTGCAACTGCAGGCGCTGCTCATCGACCACGGCCAGCAGCACGTCGCGTACGACGATACGTCGCCGCTGCAGGTGGCCGGCATCGAAAACCGTTGCGTGATAATTCAGCAGATCCTCGATCTGGCGCTGCAGCGCCCGTGCATTGTGTTCGAGGATGCCGGCTACCTCGCGCTGATCAGCCGTCAGCGGCCCGACAACCTCCTCCTGCAGCAGCGCAACGCCTTCACGCAGTGCCGCCAGCGGCGTTTTCAGTTCATGCGAAACATGCCGCAGCACCCGCACACGGTCGGCTTCGAGTTCGACCAGACGCAGGCGCAGCCAGTCGAGCCGGCGCCCGAGGCGCTGCAGGTCAACCGGCCCGCGAATGTCGATCGGCTGATCGAAACGACTGCTCCCCAGCTGTTCGATGGCCGCCTCCAGGCGCCCCACCGGGCGCACCAGCCACCAGCCGAGCGCGGCGCCGATCGCCAGCGCCGCTGCAATGGCCGACAACACCTGCACCAGCAGGGTATTGCGGTTGTCTTCGAGTTCGCGCAACAGCCGTGCACTGTGGCCATCTATCCACTGCCGACCGCTATCAGCCAGCAAGCCGTTCTGGCTGCCCAATTGCGCCAGCGCCGCCAGCGTAGCCTCGCCCTTGCCGGCTTGCAGCGCCACCGTCGCGGCCTCAGCTGCCTGGCGCCAAGCGGCGGCGGCCGCCGCGATTTCAGGCGCTTCGGCCTGCGGCAGGCGCTCGAGCAACGGCCAGGCTTCGCCGAGAATCGCCGAAAATCGCTCGCGTAGCGCCGGATCACGCAGCACCAGAAACTGGCGCGCACTGCGCTCCAGATCGATGCTGCGCTCGGCCAGTTGCTGGATATCGGCTGTCACCTGCACGGCCATCGCCGCGCTGCTGCGGCTCTGCGCAGCAAAGCCCTCGAGCACCAGCAGGCCGCGCAGCGCTGCCGCGCCAAGCAGCAGCGCAACGAGCAGAAAACCGAGCAGCAAGGTCAGACGAAAGGAAAGTCGGCGCATGGATAGGGGAAAACAAGCCTGTGAAGGAAGCAAACAACAAAGCCCGAGCTTACGCAGGCAAGACAGCGCCAAGCAAACTGTCGGGAAACAGCGACACGGTAAATTATAAACAAATCAATGACCTGCCGATTTCAATTACATCGGCGTCGGGTGCAGACAACGTGCAACGCGCTTTCCAGGAAGCCGGCAGCCCCCTGCAAATCGGGGCAAGCCTCTGTTTTCACGCACTTTTACATCGACTGGCACGGGTCTTGATAAGGGGATATCGAACCCAACTCAAGGAGACACCCGAATGTTCAACAAGCCGAGCAATCCCTTTGCCAAGCCACAAACACCACAGGGCCGCGACGCACTCTCGCCGGCACCGCGCCCGACGATTCCGGCAACGGCACAGACGGCCAATCCCTCACCGCAGAACACCGCTGCCGTGCGGCCGCAGCCCGCTGCCGCGAGCCCCGCTGCTGCCGAGCCGAGACCAGCCGCCAGCGACACTGCCGGCGAGAGCGGTAGCCGCCTCATCGTCGGCCCGGATGTGAAGTTGAAGAGTGCGGAAATTCTCGATTGCGACACCCTCGTCGTCGAAGGCCGGGTCGAGGCGACCATGGATAGCCGCGTCATCCGCATTACCGAGCATGGTCTCTATTCCGGCAAGGTCAGCATCGACATCGCCGAGATCGATGGACACTTCGAAGGCGAGCTGACCGCCCGCAGCCAACTCATCATCCACGCCACCGGCAAGGTCAGCGGCAAGATCCGCTACGGCAAGATGCTGATCGAGGAAGGCGGCCAGATCTCCGGTGAAATCAAGTCGCTGGCAGAAGACGATAGCCCGACCTTGCGCCCGCGCAGTGAAATTCTTGCCAGCGTGAAGACAGCAGTCGGCTAAGCGGAAGCCGTCCTTTCACCGCCGCGCTTCAGCTCCCCCCGTTGCGCCGCGTACCGGTCTGCGCCATCTCCTCCGCCTGACCGGCTACGCGGCGCTTTTTTTCCCTGCGCGGTTTTCCTGCACAAAATCGGCGCGCGACGCGGGTACAATTGCGCTCCCCGGCAATTGCCACACCGCGCCTCATGTCTGTTGAAATCCGTATGCCCAAGTACCCCGAATGCTGGACGAGCTGCGGCTCGTGCGCCAGCGGGGACATTTTCATCCTCGAAGTCTTCGTCCAGCCCAGCGACCATATCGAGCGCGAAGACAACATCATCAGCATCGAAACCGGCAAGGTCGCCCTTGATATCCCCTGCCCCTGGGCCGGCACTGTTGTCGAGGTTTTCGTCGAGGTCGGCGACAAACCCGAAGAAGGCGCCCTGCTCATCACGCTGGAACGCGACTAGGCGCCCGGCGCCACGCCCTCGACGAGTTGCCGAACCCGGCGCTCTGATTTGTCTCAGGCAATTTGGCAGCGCACCCCCTACGACCAGTACCCTCGTCATTCCGGCGGATGAGCCGCCCCTCGCAGCCCGCTTCGGGTAGACTCCTGCTTTCTTTTTTTGCACGACTTCGGAACACAAAGCCATGGCCCAATACGTAATGTCGATGCTGCGCGTCAGCAAAATCGTCCCGCCCAAGCGGCAGATCATCAAGGACATTTCCCTCTCCTTCTTCCCCGGCGCCAAGATCGGCCTGCTCGGCCTGAACGGTTCCGGCAAATCAACCGTGCTGCGGATCATGGCCGGCGTGGACAAGGAATACGAAGGCGAAGTGCAGCACCTGCCGAACATCAAGATCGGCTACCTGCCGCAGGAACCGCAGCTCGACCCCGAAAAGACCGTGCGCCAGGAAGTGGAAAGCGCCATGGGCGAAGTGATGGAAGCCCAGGCCAAGCTGGAGGCCGTGTACGCCGCCTACGCCGAGGAAGACGCCGATTTTGACAAGCTGGCCGAGGAACAGGCACGGCTGGAAGCGATCATCGCCACCGCCGGCTCCGACACCGAACACCAGATGGAAATCGCCGCCGACGCGCTGCGCCTGCCGGACTGGGATGCCAACATCGGCAAGCTCTCCGGCGGCGAAAAGCGCCGCGTCGCGCTGTGCAAACTGCTTCTCTCCAAGCCCGACATGCTGCTGCTCGACGAACCG
>JBAYVG010000102.1:0-9569 GCA_041674785.1 Rhodocyclaceae bacterium | reverse complement strand
CGCCAGCAGGAACTCGACGTTGCGCCCACCCCGGCCCTTGCCACGCACGGTCACCGTCGTCTCGCCGCCGGAGAGGATGACGCAGGGCGCCGGGAAGGGCTGGTTGTGCGCCGCCACCTGCTTGGCCAGCGCGGCATGCACCAGCCCGACTTCGCGCGCCTCGCCCTCGATGGCATCGGAGAGGATATAGGCCGGCCAGCCCAGTTCGCGGGAGCGCGCGGCGGCGGCCTCCAGTGCCATTTGCGGCGTGGCCACCATGCGCGCGATGCCGCCGGCAAAGGCAGGATTGCCCGGCTTTGGCGTCTCTCCGTGGCCGGTACGGAGATAGTCGAGGATCGCCGGCGACACCGATATCTTGTATTTCTCCAGCACCGCCAGTGCATCGGCGCAGGTCGTGGCGTCAGGGAGCGTCGGGCCGGAGGCGATCACCGAAGGGTCGTCGCCCGGTACATCGGAAATGAGCAGGGTCATCATCCGTGCCGGCCGGCAGGCCAGTGCCAGACGCCCGCCCTTGATCGCCGAGAGATGCTTGCGCACGCAATTGATCTCACCGATGGTCGCGCCGGAGTTCAGCAGTTCGCGCGAAAGCACCTGTTTGTCCTCCAGCGTGACGCCTTCCGCCGGCAAGGCCAGCAGGGCCGAACCACCGCCCGAGATCAGGCTGAGCACCAGATCGTCCTCACTCAAGCCATGCACCGTTTCCGTCAGCAGGCGCCGCGTCGCGTCGCGCCCGGCCGCATCGGGCACCGGATGCGCAGCCTCGACGATCTCGATGTGCTTGCAAGGCACGGCATGCCCGTAGCGGGTGATGACCAGCCCCGACAACTGTGACTTGCGCCCGGGCCAGTTGTCTTCGACAGCCCGTGCCATCGCCGCCGAGGCCTTGCCGGCACCGACGACAATGACGCGACCGCGCGCCATGCCGGCCGCCTCGGCAAGAAACTCCGGCATACGGCGCGACGGCGAGGCGACCGCCAGTGCGGTATGAAAAAGCTCGTTGAGCAGTTCGCGGGGGTGCATTGTCAGTCTCTTTCAGCAGCCTGCAGCCAGCCGAGGCCGGCTTCGGTCGTGGTTGCCGGTTTGTATTCGCAGCCCACCCACCCCGTATAACCGATGGCATCGAGATGGTGGAACAGCCACGGATAATTGATTTCGCCGCTGCCCGGTTCGTGGCGACCGGGGTTGTCAGCAACCTGGAGATGGGCAATCTGCGGCAGGCAGCGGGCAAGCGTGTTGCCGAGATCGCCCTCCATACGCTGGGCGTGGTAGACGTCGTACTGCAGGTAAATGTTGTCGGCACCGAGTACGTTGACCGCAGCAATCAGCTCAAGTGCCTGCTCGGTGCGATTGACGTAGAAGCCGGGGATATCGAAGGTGTTGATCGGCTCGACCAGCAGACGCAGGCCGGCCATCTTCAATTCGCCGGCGGCGAAGCGCAGGTTGGCGACAAATGTCTCGCGTACCGCCGCCTCAGACACGCCGACCGGAGCAATGCCGGCCAGGCAGTTGAGCTGCGGGCAACCGAGGGCCGTCGCGTAGTCGATGGCTTGCGCCACCCCGCGCCGGAACTCGTCGACGCGATCGGGGTGGCAGGCAATGCCGCGTTCGCCGGCCGCCCAGTCGCCGGCCGGCAGGTTGTGCAGCACCAGCACCAGCCCGTTGTCGTGCAATGCCGTGGCGATCCGTGCGGCCGGCTCGGCATAGGGAAACTGGCATTCGACAGCGCGAAAACCAGCGCGCGCAGCAGCGGCAAAGCGGTCGATGAAATCGACTTCAGTAAACAGCATGCTCAGGTTGGCGGCAAAGCGGGGCATCGTCACTCCGTTTTTTCAGCAATCGGCTTCTGCATCAGCAGCGCCTGCCCGGCGGCCGGGTCGAGTTCGTAGGGCACATAGCCGGCACGGCGGTAGGCGGCCATCGCTCGGGCATTGTTGGCCAGCACTTCCAGCGTCAGCTTGCAGCAGCCGATCGCGCGCGCCCGTTGCTCGGCCCAGGCCAGCAAGGCCTGGCCAATGCCCTGCCCACGCACCGATTGATGCACGACGATGTCGTGAACATTGAGCAGCGGCTTGGCGGCGAAGGTGGAAAAACCGATGAAGCAGTCGATCAGACCGACCGGTGTCTGGTCGAAAAAAGCCAGTGCGCTGTGGAAACCGGGAACATCTTTCAGCGCATCGACGAGCGTACCGCGCGTCTCCGGCGACAAGCCGTCGCCGCCACCCATCGGGTCGCGCGCATAGTGGTCGAGCAGATCGAGAAAAGCCGCCGCGTGTTGTGGGTCATCCAGATCGAGCGGAACGATGCGCAGCGTCACGAGGCCATCACCCACCGTTCAGCGGCTGCTCACAGGCCAAGTTCGCCCCACAGCGCGTCGACACGCTGTTTCACCGCTTCGTCCATGACGATACTGCGGCCCCATTCGCGCTCGGTTTCGCCCGGCCACTTGTTGGTCGCGTCGATGCCCATCTTGCTGCCGAGGCCGGCCACTGGCGAGGCGAAATCGAGGTAGTCGATCGGCGTGTTCTCGGCGATCAGCGTATCGCGGGCGGCATCGACGCGCGTGGTCATGGCCCAGATCACTTCCTTCCAGTCGCGCACGTCGATGCCGTCGTCCACGACGATGATGAACTTGGTGTACATGAACTGACGCAGGAAGCTCCAGATGCCGAACATCACACGCTTGGCGTGGCCGGGATACTGCTTCCTGATGCTGACCACGGCCATGCGGTACGAGCAGCCTTCCGGCGGCAGGTAGAAATCGACGATCTCCGGATACTGCTTCTGCAGGATCGGCACGAACACTTCGTTGAGCGCGACGCCGAGCATCGCCGGCTCATCCGGCGGCTTGCCGGTGTAGGTGCTGTGGTAGATCGGGTCGCGGCGCATCGTGATGCGCTCGACGGTGAACACCGGGAAGGCGGCCTGCTCGTTGTAGTAGCCGGTGTGGTCGCCGTAGGGGCCTTCCATCGCAGTTTCGACCGGATGAATCACGCCCTCCAGGACGATCTCGGCCGAGGCCGGCACCTGCAGGTCGCTGCCAATGCATTTGACCAACTCGGTGCGGGAACCGCGCAGCAGGCCGGCGAACTGGTATTCGGAGAGCGTGTCCGGTACCGGCGTCACGGCGCCGAGGATGGTCGCCGGGTCGGCGCCGAGGGCCACCGCCACCGGGTAGGGCTGACCGGGGAATTTCTGGCAGTGGTCGCGAAAATCGAGCGCGCCGCCGCGATGCGCCAGCCAGCGCATGATCAGCTTGTTCGGCCCGAGCAGCTGCTGGCGGTAGATGCCGAGATTTTGCCGCGACTTGTTCGGGCCGCGCGTGATGGTCAGGCCCCAGGTTACCAGCGGCGCCACGTCGCCCGGCCAGCAATGCTGAATCGGCAGACGCGACAGGTCGACGTCCTGACCTTCCCAAACGATTTCCTGGCACGGGGCCGAGGACAATACCTTGGGCGCCATCGACAGCACCTGCTTCAACATCGGCAGCTTGTCCCAGGCGTCCTTCAGCCCCTTGGGCGGCTCCGGCTCCTTCAGGTAGGCCAGCGTCTTGCCGACCTCGCGCAGCGCGGTCACGCTCTCCTGCCCCATGCCCAGCGCCACACGGCGCGGCGTGCCGAACAGGTTGCCGAGCACCGGCATCGAGTGTCCCTTGACGTTTTCGAACAGGATCGCCGGACCGCCGGCGCGCAGCACGCGGTCGCAGATTTCGGTCATCTCCAGCTTCGGATCGACCTCGACGCTGACGCGCTTGAGTTCGCCGAGGCGTTCGAGCTGGGAGATGAAGTCGCGCAGGTCCTTGTAGTTCATCGAATGCGATACGAATAGTGGCAGGTAACACAGCCGCTCGTGAGCGAGGGCAGCGCCGCCATGGTCTTGTTGCGATCACCGGTGGCTGCAATGCGTGCGAATTCGCTGGCAGCCTTGTGACCCTCCATGCCGATTCCGTGCATCGCCGGCGGCATCTGCGGCCCGGGGCGTGCATCCATCGGCTGCGTACGATGCTTGCCCATCGCCGACACGCCAAGTTCCTTTTCGGCGACCGTCGCCACCTCGGCCAGCTTGCCTTCCGCCAGCAGGGTCAGAATGTCGTTGAGGGCGCGCAGATTGCCGCGCATCTCGCTGCGCAGATTCGCCTCGGCCGCCGGTGACATTTTCACCAGTTCGCGGGCATCTTCCGTCTGCGCCTGCGCTACCAACGCTGCCATCGCAAATACCAGAAAAACACTGAGTCGCTTCATTTCGGAAAACCTCCGGTCAGCAGAAAATCGATGGCGATCCCGCAAAACACGGCCAGCCCCAGCCAGTTGTTATGCAGGAACGCCTTGAAGCACTTGGCCGGTTCGCGATGGCGGATCAGCGTGAAGTGGTAGAGCGCGATGGCGGCAGCAACACAGAGCCCGATGTAATACGCCGGCCCCATCGACAGGCCGCGCCCGATCCACGCCAGCAAGGCCAGGGTGATCGCGTAGCAAGCCATCACCGCGGCCACATCGAAGCGCCCAAAGGTAATGGCCGAGGTCTTGATGCCGATTTTCAGATCATCCTCGCGGTCGACCATCGCATATTCCGTATCGTAGGCAATCGCCCAGAAGACATTGGCCAGCAGCAGCCACCACGCTTCTGCCGGCACCTCGCCGAGATTGGCGGCATAGGCCATGGGGATGCCGAAGCCGAAGGCGACACCGAGATAGGCCTGAGGAATGGCCAGAAAGCGTTTGGTGAAGGGGTACGAAGCGGCCAGAAAAAGCGCCGGTACCGAGAGGCCGACGACCAGCCAGCTCTGCAGCGGCAGGATCATCACGAAGGCGCACAGCACCAGCACCACAAACAGCACCATCGCCTCGCGCGTACTCACCTTGCCCGCCGCCATCGGCCGATGCTTGGTGCGCTCGACGTGCGGGTCGAATTCGCGGTCGGCAAAGTCGTTCATGACGCAACCGGCAGAACGCATCAGTACGGTGCCGAGAATGAATATCCACGCCACCATCCAGTGCGGCTGGCCGAGAGCCGAAAACCATAGCCCCCACAGCGTCGGCCAGAGGAGCAGCAGGATGCCGATCGGCTTGTCCAGCCGCATCAGCTTTTCGTAGAGGTCGAGGCGTTCCTTGAGTTGGTCGAAGCGCATTTCCATGGGGGCGAATTTTACTCTCTTACTTCCTGTCGCCACGGAGGCCGACAACGATTTCCTGTAGCCGTTCCGGCGTCGCATCGGCGGGTGCCACCGGCGGCGCGCCGACCACGGCAATTTTCGAAAACAGGCCGCGACGGAAAGGCTTGCTCATCGCCGGCCCATCCTTGCTGGAAAAAAAACTGCCCCACAAGCCCTGCAGCGCCAGCGGAATCACCGGCACCGGGTTGCGTTCAAGAATACGGGAGACGCCGGGGCGGAAGGGATAGAGCTCGCCGCTATCGGTGATCCGCCCTTCCGGGAAGATGCCGACCAGTTCGCCTTCGTTCAGCGCTTTCTCCACTTCGTCGAAGGCCCGCTCCATCATTTCCGGATCTTCCTTGGCCGGCGCGATCGGGATGGCACGGGTGTGGCGGAAGATGAAGGAGATGATCGGGGTCTTGAAGATGCGGTGATCCATCACGAAACGGATCGGCCGTGGCGAGACCGCCATCAGGATCACCGGATCGACAAAACTGACGTGATTGCAGACTACCAGCGCCGCCCCTTCGTGCGGGATGTGCTGCACGCCGCGCTGTTTGACGCGGTAGAGCGTATGGATCAGCAGCCAGGCCAGGAAGCGCAGCAGGAACTCCGGCACCAGCCCGTAGATGTAGAGCGCGACCACTGCATTACAGACGGCGGCGACAGCGAACAGCACCGGGATCGACAGCCCGGCGCCGAGCAAACCGGCAGCAGCGCCGGCACCAACGACCATGAACAAGGCATTGAGGATGTTGTTGGCGGCGATGATGCGGGCACGTTGCTCTGGCGCGCTGCGCAACTGCACCAGCGCATACAGCGGCACGATGAAGAAACCGCCGAAGAGTCCGAGCAGCATCAGGTCGACGAGGATTCGCCAGACGCTGGCCTGCGCCAGTAACTCACTGATGGGCAAGGGGGTCGTCACTGGCGGCAGTGACATCGCAGCACAGGCCAGATCAAGGCCGAAGACGGTCAAGCCGATCGAACCGAAGGGCACCAGACCCAGCTCGACGTGGCGTGCCGAGAGGCGTTCGCAAAGCAGCGAGCCAAGGCCGATGCCGACAGTAAATACCGCCAGCAGGAGGGTGACCGCCCCTTCACCACCGCCCAGCACATCCTTGCCGAAGGCCGGAAACTGCGCGAGAAACAGGGCCCCATAAAGCCAGAACCAGGAGATACCGAGAATGGAGAGGAAGACGGTGCGGTTCTCGCGGGCAAAGCCGATATTTCGCCAGGTTTCGGTCAGCGGATTCGGATTGATGGAAAGATCCGGTGCTGGCGGTGCAGCTTCGGGTATGCCACGACTGGCAACATAGCCGACGACGGCAACCACCAGCCCGGCCAGCGCAATCCATACCGGCGCGAGACCGGCGCCAGCCAGCAGACCACCGGCCAGGGTGCCGATAAGGATGGCGACGAAGGTGCCAGCCTCGACCAGCGCGTTACCGCCGACGAGCTCCTCTTCCCTGAGGTGCTGCGGCAGGATCGCGTATTTCACCGGACCGAACAGCGTCGATTGCAGGCCGAGCAGAAACAGCGCGGCCATCAGCAGTGCCAGGCTGTGCAACAGGAAGCCGGCTACGGCCACGCCCATGATCAGTATTTCGAGCAGCTTGGTCTGACGGGCGAGCCAGGCCTTGTCGTATTTGTCGGCAAGCTGGCCGGCGGTAGCGGAGAACAGGAAGAAGGGCAGGATGAAGATGCCGGCCGCCAGGTTGGCGAGGATTTCCGGGCGCATCGTTGTCCATTGCACCGACTGGAAGGTGAGCAGGACAACCAGCGCGTTCTTGTAGAGATTGTCATTGAAGGCGCCGAGGAACTGTGTCCAGAACAGCGGCCGGAAGCGCACCGCCTGCATCAGGGCGTACTGGTTGCTCATCGAGAGATCTCCACGTTTCGTGTTGTTCAGGTCGGCGCAGTCTGACGCGACGCCGGCTGCAACGCCAGCCGCTGGTGCCGGGTATTGCCGGACTATGCTTTCAGCAGCTCCTCGCGCGACCCGAGCCAGCGCGCCAGATGACGTTCGACTGCGGCAGGATTGTCGCACAGCAGGCGCTCGGCTTCGCCACGCGCCAGTTCGATGAGTTCCACATCCAGTTCAAGATCGGCGTAGCGCAACAACGGCACGCCGCTCTGCCGGCTGCCGATGAATTCGCCGGGGCCGCGCAGGTGCAGGTCCTGCCGCGCGATTTCGAAACCGTCGGTATTTTCGAAGATGATCTTCAGCCGCGCCCGCGCCGTTTCCGACAAGGGGCCGGAATAGAGCAGGACGCACACCGATTCATGCGCGCCACGGCCGACACGGCCACGCAGCTGGTGTAGTTGCGACAGGCCGAAGCGCTCGGCATGTTCGATGACCATCAGGCTGGCATTCGGCACATCGACGCCGACTTCAATGACAGTTGTAGCCACCAGCACATCGATCTCGCCGGCGGCAAAGGCCGCCATCGTTGCCGCTTTTTCGTCGGCTTTGAGGCGGCCGTGCACCAAGCCGACGCGCAGACCTTCAAGCTCTTCGCTGAGCGTTGCATGCGTATCCATCGCGGTCTGCAATTGCAGCTTTTCGGATTCCTCGATCAGCGGGCAGACCCAGTAGGCCTGCCGCCCTTCGGCGACAGCGACACGCACCCGCTCGGTGACTTCGTCGCGACGGGTATCGGCGACCAGTCTGGTGCGCACCGGCGTGCGGCCCGGCGGCAATTCGTCGAGCACGGAGACGTCGAGGTCGGCGTAGTAGCTCATGGCCAATGTGCGCGGAATGGGGGTGGCTGACATCATCAGCTGGTGCGGAATGGCGCCGCTGGCAGCGTCACCGCCCTTCTGCCGCAGTGCCAGCCGCTGCTGCACGCCGAAACGATGCTGCTCATCGACGATGGCCAGGCCGAGGCGGGCAAAATCGACGGCATCCTGAATCAGGGCATGGGTACCAACCACCAGTTGCGCCCCGGTCGCGGCTTCGAGCTGCATGGCCCTTTTTGCTGCCGCCTTCAGGCTGCCCGAAAGCCAGGCAACGCGCACACCGAGCGGCTCCAGCCAGGCCTTCAGCTTGAGGTAGTGCTGCTCGGCGAGAATTTCGGTCGGTGCCATGAACGCCACCTGCCAGCCAGCCTCGATGGCGCGGCAGGCGGCCAGCGCGCCGACGATGGTCTTGCCGCTGCCGACATCGCCCTGCAGCAGGCGCTGCATCGGGTGTGGCTGCATCAGATCGTGGTCAATTTCAGCGATCACGCGTCGCTGGGCACCGGTGAGCGCAAAGGGCAACGCGGCGAGCAGGCTTCGGGCCAGCTGACCCGAAGATTTCAGCACCGGCGCGCCGCGCTCGCGCCGGGCGAGAAAGGCACGGCGCAACGACAACTGCTGGGCCAGCACTTCGTCGAACTTGATGCGTCGCCAGGCCGGATGCTCGCGGGACTGCAGGGCGCCGAGTGGCGCACCGGGCGGAGGCGCATGCAGGTAACGCACCGCCTCGGCAAAGCCGCTGAGGCCGAAATGTTCGCGCCAGGCTGCAGCAAAGAATTCGGACAGATCGGCTTCGGCCAGACAGCCGGCAATCACCTTGCGCAGCGCCGCCTGTGAGACGCCGGCAGTGGTTGGATAGACCGGTGTCAGTGCACCTGGCAGCGGCGCCCCCGGCTCGACGACGCGATAGCGCGGATGCACCATCTCCGGCCCGAGGAAGCCCTGGCGGATTTCACCGAACAGGCGCAGCACCTGTCCGTTGTCGCGTGCGGTTTCGAGCTGTTTGGTCTGGCTGCCGTAGAAGTTGAGGAAGCGCAGCGTCAGCACGTTGTCTGCGCCCCCCGCCGACGTATCGCGAACCCGCGCCACCAGTTGCCGGCGTGGCCGGTACTGCACGGAGACATCGACCACCTGCGCCTCGACCTGCACCGCTTCGCCCCAGGGCGCGTCGGCAATCGTGTAACAGCGGGTTTCGTCCTCGTAGCGCAGCGGCAGGTGCAGGACAAGGTCGTCGCAACGGACAAGGCCGAGCTTTTTGAGCTTTTCCTTCAGGGCCGGCGCGGCCTTGATCCCGTCGCTCACGAGCAGCGGGCCGGAATCAGCCGATCACCATCACCGCATCGGCCTCGACCAGCGCACCGCGCGGCAGCGAGGCAACGCCGACGGCGGCGCGCGCCGGGTAGGGCTGCTGGAAATATTTGGCCATGGTTTCATTGACCTTGGCGAAGTTGCCGAGGTCGGTGAGGAAGACGTTGAGCTTGACCACATCGGCCAGCGAACCGCCAGCCGCTTCGGCGACGGCCTTCAGGTTGTCGAAGACGCGGACGATCTGCGCATCGATGCCATCGACCAGTTGTCCGCTTTTCGGATCGAGCCCGATCTGGCCAGAAAGGTGAACGGTATCGCCGCAACGCACCGCCTGCGAGTAGGTGCCGATCGCGGCCGGCGCGTCCACTGT
>JBAYVG010000101.1:0-9653 GCA_041674785.1 Rhodocyclaceae bacterium | reverse complement strand
AGCGAGGAAGAAGCCCGCGCCCAGGCCGACAAGCTCGACTATGCCGGCCCGCTGACGCGTGACCCGGACGTGCTCGACACCTGGTATTCGTCCGCTCTCTGGCCGTTCTCGACGCTGGACTGGACACCGGAGTGGCCGGCCAAGTCGAACCCGGCCCTCGATCTGTATCTCCCGTCGACGGTGCTGGTCACCGGCTTCGACATCATCTTCTTCTGGGTGGCGCGCATGGTCATGATGACCAAGCACATCACCGGCAGGATCCCGTTCAAGCACGTCTATGTGCACGGCCTGATCCGCGATGCGGAAGGCCAGAAGATGAGCAAATCCAAGGGCAACGTGCTCGACCCGATCGATCTGATCGACGGCATCGGCATTGAAGAGCTGGTGAAAAAGCGCACCACCGGCCTGATGAACCCGAAGGACGCGCCAAAGATCGAGAAGCGCACGCGCAAGGAATTCCCGAACGGCATCCCGGCTTTCGGCACCGACGCCCTGCGTTTCACCTTCCTGTCGCTGGCCAGCCCCGGTCGCGACATCAAGTTCGACCTCGGCCGCTGCGAGGGCTACCGCAATTTCTGCAACAAGCTGTGGAATGCGACGCGCTTCGTGCTGATGAACGTCAAGGGCCACGACCTGGCGCTCGGCCATCAGCAAGGCGCTGGTGGCGCCTGCTCGGCACCGGCCGGAGGTGAAGCAAAGCTCGACTTCGGCTTTGCCGACCGCTGGATTGTCAGCCGCCTGCAGCGTACCGAAGCGGAAGTGGCCAAGCACTTTGCCGACTACCGTTTCGACCTGCTGGCCCGTGAAATCTACGAATTCGTCTGGGATGAGTTCTGCGACTGGTACCTCGAACTGGCCAAGGTGCGCATGCAGTCGGGCTCGGAAGCCGAAGCCCGCGGCACACGGCGTACGCTGGTGCGTGTGCTGGAAACCGTGCTCCGTCTGGCCCACCCGCTGATCCCGTTCATCACCGAAGAACTGTGGCAGACCGTGGCACCGATTGCCGGCCGCAAGTCGCACGACTCGATCATGCAGGCGCCCTACCCGGTCGCCCAGCCCGAGCGTATCGATGAGGCCAGCGAAGCCAAGGTCAAGCTGCTCAAGGACATCGTCTACGCCTGTCGCAACCTTCGCGGCGAAATGAACATCTCGCCGGCGCAGAAGCTGCCGTTGCTTGCTGCCGGCAACGCCGAGACGCTGCAGGCCTTTGCGCCTTACATCGCCGGACTGGCCAAGCTTTCGGAAGTACAGATCGTCGATGAAATCCCGACGGACGAAGCGGCGCCAGTGGCGGTTGCCGGTGAGTTCCGGGTCATGCTCAAGGTCGAGATCGACGTTGCCGCTGAGCGCGAGCGCCTGGCCAAGGAGATCGCCCGCCTCGAAGGCGAGATCACCAAGGCCAACGCCAAGCTGTCCAACGAAAGTTTTGTCGCCCGCGCTCCGGCTGCCGTGGTCGAGCAGGAAAAGAAGCGGGTTGCCGATTTCGGTGACACGCTGGCCAAACTCAAGCCTCAACTTGCCCGTCTGGGCGCCTGACAGGAACACCGATGTCCGAAACCGGAAGGCGACCTTTCGCCCGTATTTTTATTGCCTTGATGGTCTTTTGCCTGCTGGTCTGGGTCTGGACTGTCGCTCTGATCATGGCCTGGCCGTACGACCAGACCAGCGAGTGGAAAGCAAATTCCCGCTTGCCGGCAGTCTGCGCCAACGGCCAGATGTGCTCGATTGCCTATTCCGAGCTGGCCAAAGCGCTGGCCGAGCAGAAGATCACAACACTGCTGCCGAAGGAACCGGTGGGTGAGATTGCCGACCCGGATGCCTACCTGCGCTGGAAGACGGTCGGCGACAAGCCGTGGCAGTACGAAGCCAACCTGTCGTCGTGGCACTTCGAGACGACCCTGCGCTACAAGCTGAACGGCAACACGCCGGAGCTGGTGCAGTACCGCCACTACGATGGTGGAATCTTCTTCTACGCCCTGCCGGCGGCGCTCTTCTCGCTGATCGGCCTTTACCTGCGCAAGTTGCGCGGTTAAAAACGAACTGGCACCAGGCCGCGCAGGGCATTACCGAGATAGACCTCGGCAGCCCTGCGCAAATCCGCTTCCTGCAGCACCCTTTCGACCGCTTCGCCACTTTCGAGTAGTTGCCGTCTGAGCACGCCCGGCAGCAGGCCGCAAGCCAACGGCGGCGTCAACAAGGGCGCACCCGGCGCCATGCGCACGAAAACATTGCTGCGCGCTCCTTCGCAAACCTCATCGCGTTCATTGAGAAAAACCACGTCAAACACCGTCGGATCGGCTTGTACGCGCGCCAATTCCTGCTCGTAGAGATCGCGCACACTGGTCTTGTGACGCAGCCACGGGGAGTGCGAATCAAGCCGGTGCGGCGAAACCATCGCCTGCAGATCATCGCCCGGAGAGGTCAACGGCGCAGCGACAAACTCGCTATTACCGTGGCGAGCGAGGGTCAGGCGAACCCGATGTACACCCGTCGGATGGGTCTTTGCGAGGTCATCAAGGCGGGCGCTGATGGCCTCCGGATCGAAGACAAAAGCCAGCACTCTGGCCGAGGCTTTTAGCCTTTCGAGATGCAGGCTCCGGGCGGGGAAAACACCATCATCGAGACGCAGGGTTTCAATCAGCCGGAAACCGGGATCGGCCGCTGTAACAAAACCGGCCTTGAGCAGACACTCCGCATACTCGGCCGCAGGCTCGGAGTCCCAGACAATACCGCTACCAACACCCATGCTCACCTGGCCGGCAGCACCGACCGACAAGGAGCGGATAGCGACATTGAAACTGAAATCGCCGTGCTCCCCGAGCCAGCCGATGGCACCGGTATAAAGCCCGCGCGGAGCCGTTTCCAGTTCGTGGATGATCTGCATCGCCCGGATCTTCGGCGCACCGGTTATGGAGCCACAGGGAAACAGGGCGGCCAGCACGGACACGAGATCGGCATCGGAAACAGCCGACACCGTCGAAGTCATCTGATAGACGCTCGGATAGGTCTCGATCGCGCACATCGATTCCACACGGACACTGCCGGGCTCCGCTATCCGTCCGAGATCGTTGCGGATCAGATCGACAATCATCACGTTCTCGGCGCGATCCTTGGCCGATGCGCTCAGATATTCACGCGCCGCCTTGTCTTCCTCTGGCAACGGGCTGCGCGCCGCCGTACCTTTCATCGGTCGCGAACGGATGACGCCCGCGCGACGCTCGACGAAAAGCTCTGGCGACAAGGACAGCACACAGGCCTCCGGCGTACCGATGAAGCCGCCGTTGGCCACCGGTTGAGCCTGCCGCAGGCGTGCATAGAGCGCGATCGGGTCACCGACGCACTGGCCGCTGAAAGGAAAGGTGAAATTAATCTGATAGCAATCGCCGGCGGCGATGTAGTCGCGAATTCTACTCAACGCTTTGCCATGTTCCGCAGCATCAAGGCGTGCGACAAAATCGGCGATGGCCGCCGGCCTCGGCGGCTTGCCGGCAAGCCCTGCCAGAAAGTCCTCGACCGCCACAGGCGTCAGGAAACGTCGCGCCGAGAAAATCCAGAAATGACCGAGCGCTCCATCGGCAACGCTGCCGCTGTGTGGCTCAAGCACCTGCCCAAGTTCGTAGTTGAGCGCTGCCACCACATGCTCGCCAGCCAGGGCTGCAGCCTCGGCTTCCCGGCACTGCGCCAGGCTATCCGCAGTCGTCGCCAGGGTCAGCGTACGTGTGAGATTTTCGAAGAGATAGGCGCCCCCCCCTGGCACGTCGAGCAGGGCAAAAGGAGCTGGCATGGGATGAACGCGAGGTTCGGTAAGAATGAAGAAAGACTGGGGGATGAGCAGCTGCGAGGCGGCCAAGGCCAGTTACTTGCGCTTGAGCACGTATTCGAAAATGCTATCGGTCTGCCCACTGGAGACCATTTCATTGCCCGTCTGCCGCGCAAAGGCTTGAAAATCCTTGACCGAGCCGGGATCTGTTGCAAGCACACGCAATGTCTGGCCCGATTGCATCTCGGCCAGCGCTTTCTTGGTACGCAGGATGGGCAGCGGGCAATTAAGGCCCTTGACGTCGAGTTCGCGGTCGTACTGCATGGGGAATGTCGTCTGGCAAAAAGAGGAAGGGCGTATTTTACCCGCTATTTCTTCTGCTTCGCTTCTTCCGCCTGCTGCTTTTTCAGCTCGCGCAGGCGCGCATCCACCACCGATTGTTCGTAGAAATTCCCGTCTCCGGCACGCTGCGCAAACTGCAGTTGCTCGATTGCCTGGATCATGCGCCCCTGCAATACATACATTTCGGCCAAGGCACGATGCTGCTGCAGTTTTCGCCCCTGCACCGCATGGGTCTTGGCGAGCAGGCCATAGAGCTTGGGGTCGGAGGTATAGGACTGCAACTGATCTTCAAGGAAGGCCTGCAGACGATCATAGCTACGCTGTGAGAACAGCGTGTCGGCATAGCCATAGGCCAGCGCCCGCGACAACGGGAAGCGCTGCAGGGCTTCCCGGAAAATTGCTGCCGCAGCTACCAGATCGCCCGACTCGGCCTTGATCTCGGCAGCCAGGCTCTCGGCCATCGCTGATCCGGCCTTTTGCCGGCGCACCATTTCAAGCTCCTGCTCAGCCAGGGGGTAGCGCTTGGCACGATAGAGCGCATAGGCCAACCCGTAACGAACTGCTGCTTCAGACGCAAACTTGCGATCGCGCAGCAGTATCTCGAAGTCGTTCACGGCCTCCTTGGCCGTTCCCAACTGCGCGCGAAGCTTGGCACGCACCAGCTGAAAATCAAGGCTGTCACGGACCTGCTTGTACGGAAATTTCTGTTGCCGGTTCTGCATGTCGCTGATGCGTTCGACCGTGATCGGGTGCGATCGCATATAGACCGGTGCATTGTTCTCATAAACCCGTGTGGCGCGCTGCAGGCGCTCGAAGAACTCCGACATCCCGCGTGGGTCGTAGCCGGCCTTCTGCAGGATTTCAAAACCGACACGATCGGCTTCACGCTCAAAATCACGGGTAAACGCCAGCTGCGACTGGATCATCGCAGCCTCGCTACCGGCCATCGCGGCACCCGCTGCCTGCGAATTGGAGCGCACTGCCAGCAGTGCCACGGCCATGGCGATCATGCCCAGCACCGATTGCTGCTTCTGCGCCGATATCTGGCGAGCCAGATGGTTCTGCGTGACGTGCGAAATTTCGTGGGCAATCACCCCTGCCAGCTCCGATTCGCTCTGCGCCGTCAGGATGGTGCCGGTATTGACGCCGATGAAGCCGCCGAACATGGCAAACGCGTTCACCTGCGCATCCCGGATAGCAAAAAAATGGAAGTCCCCGCCAGACTCGGTGCTGGAAGACGCCAGGCGCAAGCCGAGACGATTGAGGTAGTCGTTCACCTCCGGATCGTCTACGTACGAGGGCTCATGCAGACGGATATCGTTCATGATGCTCTCGCCGATTTTTTTCTCGAGCTGTGGCGAGAGGTCGGCGCGAGCAGATTCACCCAGATCCGGCAGGCTGTCGCCGAAGGCCGGCGACGTCACGGCCAGCGTGGCACAGAGGAGCAGGGACAGCCCTTTCCGGGCTGTCCGCAGGGGGGCGCTAAATGGCGGGCGCGTGGTCATGGTGCTATGATATCGCAGATATTGCGTCCCCCTGCCTCACCCACCCCGCGCCTGAAACAATGCCTGGAAAATCCACGAATTCAATGAATCCGCTGACCCACTTCGATACCGAAGGGCAGGCGCACATGGTCGATGTCGCCGCCAAGGATGAAACGCATCGCGTCGCCATCGCCGCCGGCACCATCTTCATGAAAGCCGAAACGCTGGCACTGATCGCCAGTGGCTCTGCCAAGAAGGGAGATGTTCTCGGTATCGCGCGGATTGCCGCAATACAAGGGGCAAAGCGCACTTCCGACCTGATCCCGCTGTGCCACCCCATCGCCCTGACCCGGGTGGCCGCCGAATTTGAGCTGGACGCTGCACAGAATGCCGTGCACTGCCTCGTCACCGCTGAATGCAGCGGCCGTACCGGCGTTGAAATGGAAGCCCTGACAGCAGCCAGCATCGGCCTCCTCACCATCTACGACATGTGCAAGGCCGTCGATCGCGGGATGCGTATCGAAGGAGTGCGCCTGCTCGAAAAGAAGGGCGGCAAATCGGGCCACTGGCTGGCCGCCGAGAAAGGCAGCACGTAAAAATGGCGAAGCCCCTACCCACCGGTTGCAGCGACCCGCTGCGCCGCCACCTGCTACGCAGTACCGGCGCCAGTTCAGCCCTGATGGCACTGGCGGCCACCGGAATACTCCGGCCCGGCTCGGTGATCGCTGCCGAATGGCCACGTACACCGTTTACTGCCACCAGCTTTAACGATGCCCTCAAAGCACATGGCAGCAGCGCTTCGAGCGAAAGCCGCGATATCGTTTTCAGCGCCCCGGATATCGCCGAGAACGGTGCCCAGGTGGTCGTTGAAATCACCAGCAATATCGCCTCGACCCAATCGATTTCGGTGTTTGTCGAGAAAAACCGGATGCCGCTGGCGGCCAGTTTCAGCTTTGCCAACGGTGCCCTGCCTCAAGTACGCGTCCCCCTGAAGATGGGTGAGTCGTCACGGGTACGAACGGTGGTAAAAACGACCGACGGGAAACTCTGGCACGCGCAGCGTGAAATCAAGGTCACCCTTGGCGGTTGTGGTGGTTAGGAAAAGAAGATGAGCGACCCGATCAAGATCCGCGCCACCCTGCAGGGCGAAATTACCGATATCCGCATTCTTCTGCAGCACCCGATGGAAACCGGGCTGCGCAAGGATATTGCCACCGGCAAGCTGGTGCCGGTGCAGTTCATCCAGACCTTTCTCGTCAGTGCTAGTGGCAAGCCACTGATTGAGGGGCAACTCAACACGGCCGTATCGAAAAATCCGGTATTTGCCTTCAAGGCGCGCGGGCTGAAAGTTGGCGACAAATTGCTGGTCAGCTGGATCGACAGTATCGGCGACAAGCGCACCGACGAAGCGCTGGTTGCCGCCCCCTAGCCGGCCCACGCCCCAACGACACCCATAAAAAAACCCGCCGGAAGGCGGGTTTTTCAGTGGCCTGAAAAATCAGGCCTTCTGGATATTCGAGGCTTGCTTGCCCTTCGGACCCTGAGTGACGTCGAAGGAGACTTTGTCGCCCTCTTTGAGCGACTTGAAGCCATTCATCGTGATGGCGGAGAAGTGAGCGAAAAGATCTTCGCTGCCGTCATCCGGAGTGATGAAACCGAAACCCTTGGCGTCGTTGAACCACTTGACCGTACCAGTTGCCATATTGCGACTTCCTTGAAAAAAGACTAAATCCGGGTTTTCGCCCGACTGAGCGTTTGCATTCAACCTCGGCCGGCCCCGCGATCCTTCAGAAGAAAACGCACGACTACAACCACTTGAAAACAAACTGCAGCTTTTTTACTCGCCTCATCTGGATGCGTCAAGCATTTTCGATGTTGCAGCACAACACCTGAAAACCGCATCGACGGCGATCTCCCCGGACAAAACGCTATTGCACATTCGGGCCGACTGATTAGAATCGACTCATGGCGACAAAGCATCAAAGCGACAGCCTTCTCGAGGCACAGGAAACCCGAGCGAAGCTGCCCCCACTCTACAAGGTATTGCTGCTCAACGATGACTTCACCCCAATGGAATTCGTGATTGAGGTGTTGCAGAAATTTTTTGCCATGGACAGAGAACAAGCGACGCGAATCATGCTCAAAGTTCATAACGAAGGTCGCGGTTTGTGCGGGGTTTTCCCCCGCGACATTGCTGCCACGAAGGTGGAGCAGGTTGCAACCTTTGCCCGCGAGCACCAGCACCCGCTGGCTTGCGTCATGGAGGAGAACTGAATGATTGCGCAGGAACTGGAAGTCAGCTTGCACATGGCCTTTGTCGAGGCACGGCAGAAGCGGCATGAATTCATCACTGTTGAGCACCTGCTGCTGGCCTTGCTGGACAATCCGTCGGCCGCCGAAGCGCTGCGTGCGTGTGGCGCCAGCGTTGATGTCCTGCGCCGCGATCTCTCGAAGTTCATTGCCGAGCACACCCCGACGGTAGCGGGGGAAGACGAGATAGACACGCAACCAACACTCGGTTTTCAGCGCGTCATCCAGCGCGCCATCCTGCATGTCCAATCATCCGGCAAGAAGGAAGTTAACGGCGCCAATGTGATGGTGGCCATTTTTGGCGAGAAGGATTCGCATGCCGTCTACTACCTGCAACGGCAGGGGGTAACACGGCTGGACGTGGTCAATTTCATCTCCCACGGCATCAGCAAGGTGCCGCAGCAAAAAGCACCGACCGAGAGCGAGACGGAAACAGAGGGTGAGCAGCAGGCCAATGCCGGGCCGCTGGAAAACT
Organism: Rhodocyclaceae bacterium; assembly: GCA_041674785.1. Taxonomy (GTDB): domain Bacteria; phylum Pseudomonadota; class Gammaproteobacteria; order Burkholderiales; family Rhodocyclaceae; genus Proximibacter. Next base: position 1,282 of record JBAYVG010000101.1, on the reverse strand, counting down.
ACACCCTCAACCTCAATGCCATGGCCCTGGCCGGGAAGATCGACCCGCTGATCGGGCGAGAGAAGGAGCTGGAACGCGTCATCCAGACACTGTGTCGCCGGCGCAAGAACAATCCGCTGCTGGTCGGCGAAGCCGGGGTCGGCAAGACGGCGATTGCTGAAGGTCTGGCGCGCCGCATCGTCGAAGGCGACATTCCCGAGATTCTGGCTCAAGCCAACGTGTACGCGCTGGACATGGGCGCACTGCTGGCCGGCACCAAGTATCGCGGCGATTTCGAGCAACGTCTGAAAGGTGTGCTCAAGCAACTTACCGACAACCCGAACGCCGTGTTGTTCATCGACGAAATCCATACCCTGATCGGCGCCGGGTCGGCTTCCGGCGGCACGCTGGACGCCTCGAATCTGCTCAAGCCGGCGCTTTCATCGGGGCAGCTGAAGTGCATCGGCGCGACCACTTACACGGAATATCGCGGCATCTTCGAGAAGGATCACGCACTCTCGCGGCGTTTCCAGAAGATCGACGTCAGCGAACCATCGGTTGCTGAGACCATCGAGATTCTCAAGGGCCTCAAGCCGCGCTTCGAGGCGCACCACGGCATCAAGTACTCGGCCTCGGCACTGACCTCGGCAGTCGAGCTATCGGTGCGTTTCATCAACGACCGGCATCTGCCGGACAAGGCGATTGACGTTATCGACGAGGCCGGTGCGGCGCAGCGCATCCTGCCGAAATCGAAGCAGAAGAAGACCATCAACAAACAGGACATCGAGGAGATCGTCGCCAAGATCGCGCGCATTCCGTCGACGCATGTCACCACCGACGATCGCAGCCACCTGAAGAACCTGGATCGCGACCTGAAGGCCGTCGTTTTCGGTCAGGATCCCGCCATCGATTCGCTGGCCAAGGCGATCAAGATGGCGCGTTCGGGGCTGGGCACGCCCGGCAAGCCGATCGGCGCTTTCCTGTTCTCCGGCCCGACTGGCGTCGGCAAGACGGAAGTGGCCAAGCAATTGGCCTACTGCATGGGCATCGAACTGCTGCGCTTCGACATGTCGGAATACATGGAGCGCCACGCGGTATCTCGGCTGATCGGCGCCCCACCGGGCTACGTCGGCTTCGATCAGGGTGGCCAGCTGACCGAGGCGGTGACCAAGAAGCCGTATTGCGTGCTGCTGCTCGACGAGATCGAGAAGGCCCACCCCGACGTCTTCAATATCCTGCTGCAGGTCATGGACCACGGCACGCTGACCGACAACAACGGGCGCAAGGCCGACTTCCGCAACGT
>JBAYVG010000100.1:0-9873 GCA_041674785.1 Rhodocyclaceae bacterium | reverse complement strand
GGCCTGGATGCGATGCGCTTCCTGATCCTGCCGGTACTCATCGGCGTCATCTCAGGCATCGGTTCGTCGACGCGCTGGTATCGCACCATCTTCCTTGAGGAAATCGGCAAGGACTATGTGCGCACGGCGCGGGCCAAGGGGCTGACCGAAACTGCGGTGATGTTCGGCCATGTGTTGCGCAACGCCATGATCCCAATCCTGACCGGTGTCGTCGTCGTCATTCCGCTGCTTTTCATGGGCTCGCTGCTGACCGAGTCCTTCTTCGGCATTCCCGGCCTCGGCAGCTACACCATCGACGCCATCAACGCCCAGGATTTTGCGGTGGTGCGGGCCATGGTCTTTATCGGTTCGGTGCTCTACATCGTCGGCCTGATCCTCACCGACATTTCCTACACGCTGGTCGATCCACGCATCAGGTTCGAATAGCGCATGCAAACCGTCCTTCTCTGGTCCGACGTTTTTATCTGGCTGCTGGTGCTGGCGGCCATTGCTGCCGGCTGGTGGTCACGCCGTCAGCCACCACTGGCGGCCGCTTGGGCGAGGGTCGGCAACAGCCGGCCGGGGATGGCGGCGGCTACGATCCTGCTCGCTTTCGTGGCGATCGGCTTGCTCGACTCCCTGCATTACCGCGAGCAACTGCCGGCCAAGGCGGGGGAGAAACCGAGCTATTCGATCGAGGTGTTGTCGCTGCTCGATCTTGGCTTGACACCGCTGCGTACGCGGGTCGAAAAAACTTATTCCGAACCACTGGCCACGCGCGCCTACGCCAAGGAAATGCTCGAAGTGCGGCAGGCCGATGGTTCGCTGCGCACGATGCGCGATTATCCACGCCTCAAATTCGGCGGCGCTGCGCTCGGCGAGGACGAATCCCGTGCCAACGCCGACATTGTCGCTCGGGCCCTGCGTGCCGTGTTGCTCACCGTCGTGGTCTGGCTGGGACTCGGCCTGCTGGTGACGCGGCGACTGGCCCGCACCGACGGGTGCTCGCTGCGAGAGGCGTGGTGTGCGCTGTGGCGTGGCGAAACTGCTTTTGCCTGGAACGCGGTGCTGATTGCGCTTGCAGCATTGATGCTGGTGGGTGTGCTTCTGCTCGGGCTGGCCGGTGAATACCATGTATTCGGCACCGACAAAGTCGGCCAGGACGTGCTCTACCAAGTGCTCAAGAGCATCCGTACGGCGCTCGTCATCGGCCTGGTGACCACCCTGGTGACGCTGCCGCTGGCCGTTTTCCTCGGCATCGTCGCTGGCTATTTCCGTGGCTGGATAGACGATCTGATCCAGTACATCTACACCACGCTCAACTCGATTCCCGGCGTGCTGCTCATCGCTGCAGCGGTGCTGATGATGCAGGTGGTCATCGATACCCACCCGCAGTGGTTTGCCACTGCCGCCGAGCGTGCCGACCTGCGCCTCTTGGCGCTGTGCTTCATCCTCGGCCTGACCAGCTGGACCGGTCTGGCGCGCCTGTTGCGCGGCGAGGCGCTCAAATTGCGTGAGCTCGAATACATTCAGGCGGCGCAGGCCTTCGGCGTTTCCGACCTGCGCATCATCAGCCGCCACCTGCTGCCGAACCTGATGCACATCGTCATCATCGCGCTGGTCATGGATTTCTCCGGGCTGGTGCTGGCTGAGGCGGTACTTTCCTACGTCGGCATCGGCGTCGATCCGAGCATGATCAGCTTCGGCACCATGATCAACAACGCGCGCATGGAGCTTGGCCGCGAGCCGGTGGTGTGGTGGTCGCTGGTTGCTGCTTTCGCCTTCATGTTTGTGCTGGTGCTCGCTGCCAACCTGCTCGCCGACGCCGTGCGTGACGCTTTCGACCCGAGGATGGCGTGATGGCCGAAGAAAAAATGCCGCTGCTCTCGGTCAGCAATCTGGCCATGGGCTTTGCCTCCGGACGGCGGATATTGCCGGCGGTGGCGGGGATTTCCTTCACCGTTGCCGAAGGCGAAACCTATGCGCTGCTCGGCGAATCCGGCTGCGGCAAATCGGCCACCGCGCTGGCCTTGATGCGCCTGCTGCCGGCAGCCGGGCGGGTACTCGGCGGCGAGGTACGGCTGGGCGGCCAGGAGTTGCTGAGCCTGCCGGAAACCGAGATGCGCGCGGTGCGCGGCGGCGGCATGGCGATGATCTTTCAGGAGCCGGCGACCAGCCTCAACCCGGTGATGACCGTAGGCCGCCAGATCGCTGAAGTGCTGGCGCAGCATGCCGGCCTGCAGGGCGAGGCCGCTCGTACGCGCGCCGGCAAGCTGCTCGCTGCCGTCGGCATCTCCGATCCGCAGCGCCGGCTTGACGAATATCCCTTCCAGCTTTCCGGCGGAATGAAACAGCGGGTGATGATTGCCATGGCGCTGGCCGGCAACCCGGCACTGCTGGTGGCCGACGAGCCAACGACGGCACTGGATGTAACCATTCAGGCGCAGATTCTCGACCTGCTGCAGGATCTGCAGGCCGAGCGCGACATGGGCATGCTGCTGATTACCCACGATCTGGGCGTGGTCGCGCGCATGGCGCACCGTGTCGGCGTCATGTACGCCGGCGAACTGGTTGAAGAAGCGCCCCGTTCCGAATTTTTTTCTGCCCCGCGCCATCCCTATACGCAGGCACTGTTTGCAGCACTGCCGGACCTTTCCGATCGCGGTGCACGGTTGGCCACCATTCCCGGTCAGGTGCCATCGCTTTCATCGATGCCTGTCGGTTGCCGCTTTGCACCACGTTGTCCGCAGGTGATGGCGCGTTGCCGTGAAGCTGCGCCGGAGTGGCGTGAATTGAGCACTGGGCACCGTGTCCGCTGCTTCTGGGAAGGTGTTGCCATTGCTCCCAGCGCTCAGGCCGATGCCGGATTTTCTGCGCTGGCTGTTGCTGCGCCGAAAGAACTTGTCGATGTATCTGACCTGCAGGTCCATTTCCCCATACGGCGCGGCATCCTGCAGCGCACTGTCGGGCATGTACGTGCCGTCGATGGTGTTTCCCTGGCCCTCTCTGCCGGGCGCACGCTGGCCCTGGTCGGCGAATCCGGCTGTGGCAAGACAACGGTTGGCAAGGCGCTACTGCAACTGATCCGGCCTACTGCCGGCAGCGTGCGGCTCGGTGACCGTGAAATCGCCGGCTTGTCGCGTGCTGAGATGCGCCCCTTGCGACGGCGTTTGCAGATGGTTTTTCAGGACCCGTTTGCCTCGCTCAACCCGCGCATGCGCGTCGGCGAGATCATCGCCGAAGGCATGCAGACCCTGGCTATCGCGCAGGGCAGTACGCTGAGCGAAGCCGTTGCCGCCATGCTGGCCCAGGTTGGGCTCGATGCCGAGGCAGCCGGGCGCTATCCGCACGAATTTTCAGGTGGCCAGCGGCAGCGCATTGCCATCGCTCGCGCTCTCGCGGTGCAACCGGAAATCCTGATCTGTGATGAGCCGACTTCGGCGCTCGATGTCTCGGTGCAGGCGCAAATTCTCAACCTGCTGGCTGAGTTGCAATCGAAGCTGGGGCTGGCCTACCTCTTCATTACCCACAACTTCGCCGTGGTCGAGCATCTGGCACATGAGGTGGCAGTGATGTATCTCGGCCGGATCGTTGAACACGGGACGGTTGAAGAGGTTCTGCACGACCCGCAGCATCCCTACACCAAGGCGCTTCTCTCGGCGGTGCCGAGCCCAAGGCCGGCAGCCGTTGGCAGCGTCATTCGTCTGCCGGGTGAGACGCCATCACCGGCGAAACCGCCGACAGGCTGTCATTTTCACCCGCGCTGCATTCACGCCATGCCGGTCTGCCGAGAGGTGTATCCGGGCGAAACGCGCCTTTCACCGACACGCGTGATCCGTTGTCATCTGCTGGAATAGAAGACCGCTTGGCACTCTCTGCGTTGGAATAACCCTTGGCGAGTGCTTTGCCCCTACTTGGTGATCGCCGCGTTTCTTCCGGAGAATTTGTCGCTTAGCCGGAAGGTCGCATCATCAAAGCGTCCAGTGGGGTTCTCGTGGCAGTAGCGGTTGACGTGCTGCTCGATGGTGCCACTGGAAATTGCGGAAACCTGCTGGCTGGGGCGGGCGTAGTTGTGACCGGTGAGAACGCCACGCATCCAGGTCAGGTAAGCCGTCCGCTGCTCACTGTCGTTTTTAGACTGTCCCCACGCTTGGCAGCTCATGTCATCAAAGCCGACAATTTTCAGCGGTACGGCGGCAGACGATGCCATGCACAGCACCGAGAATCCGATGGTAGCCAGCGCACGGGTTGAACGTTTCAGTGCAACTTTGCAAATCATTTCAAGGCTCCTGAAACATTAGGCAGGCGGTGAACGGGGGCGTTCAGTCGTTCTGTGCCAATTGGATAATGAGCTGCTCGCCAGGGCGCAGGGTGCTGGCTCCACCACCATTCCAGCGCAACAGATCTTTCTGCTCGACCTTGAAGCGGCGGGCGATCGAATACAGCGTATCACCGCGTTTGACTGTGTAGCGCGTGATGCGCGGCGCCTTGGCTCCTTTTGCCGCTGACTTGCCGGAAGGCGTCGCTGACTTCGCCGTGATTGCGGCTTGGCTGGTTGCTGGTTGCGGGCTATTGATGAGTGTCAGTCGGGTGCCGGCAGCCACGCGATCACTCTTCAGACGGTTGATTTTTCGCAGCTCGGCAACGGTGGTGCCGCCACGCAGGGCAAAGGCGGTAAGGCTTTCGCCCTTTTTCACGACCAGCGATCTGGCGGTCGGTGCGGTGTTCTGGTTGGCCGCGGGGAAACGGGGTTGCTCGGGGAGTGCGGTCATGTCCGGCGCACCGACCCCTTCGCTTGCCGGTACCAGCAGGGTCAGTCCGGCCTGCGGTTTCAGGCGGGGGGTGATGCCGTTGACTCGCTTCAGGTCGGCCAGGGTAATGCCGAATCGCGGGGCCACTTTCTCCAGTTTTTCGCCGGCCCGCAAGGTGTAGGTCTGCCATTTCGACAGTGGCTTGTCTTCTTCCTGGTGACTTTCCATGTTGGCATGAAAGGTCTCCAGTTTTTCGGCCGGAATGACCAGTGGCGTATCAGATTTGATCACCGGCCGGTTGTGGGCGGGGTTGAGCGCGACGAACTCTTGCACCGGCATTTCGGCCAGCTTGGCGGCAACCTTGACGTCGATATTGCTGCTCGGGGTGACGGTGGCGAAGTAGGCGCGGTTGGCAACCACCGGCAAATCGAGTTGGGCCACCAGTTTCCGGTTCGAGAAGATGTTCTTCAGGGCTTGCAGCTTGGGGACGTAGTTCCGCGTTTCAGCCGGCATCGTCAGATTCTGGTAGTCCGCCGGCAGTCCCTTGGCTTCATTTTTCTTGATGGCCCGGGCAACCGCACCTTCACCCCAGTTGTAGGAGGCCAGGGCGAGGAACCAGTCTCCGTGCATTTCGTAGATGGTTTGCAGGTAATCGAGTGCGGCGGATGTGGCGGCGACGACATCGCGGCGCTCATCGATCCACCAGTCCTGCTTCAGGTTGTAGTTCTTGCCGGTGCTGGGAATGAATTGCCACAGGCCGGAGGCGTGCGCGCGCGAATAGGCCATCGGGTTATAGGCACTTTCCACCATCGGCAGGAACGCCAGTTCGGTCGGCATGCCGCGCTTTTCCAGTTCTTCAACGATGTGGTGCAGGTAGCGGCTGCTGCGATCAACCATGCGGCGCAGGTAGTCCGGTCGGTTGATGTACCACTGCTGCTGTGTCAGGACCAGATCGCCGGTCAGGTTGGGCATGGCAAAGCCGTTGCGGATACGCTCGAAGAGATCGTCCGGTGCGGTGGTAAGGTCGATGGTACCTGGCAGTGATGGCGGTGCGGCGAGTTCGGTGGTCGGCAGCTCGCTGTCGGCAGATGCGTCTGACGTGGAAATCACCGTTGGAATGGCGGCGTCCGTAGTAATTTGTTCCGTTGCAGGCGGCTCTGCAGGGGCTACACCAGCGGCCGGCGGTGGCAGCGTGTCGAAATCGGCAGGCAGGGGAACGCTGCTCAGGCTGGTTGCTGCGGAAAGATTCAGCGGCAGGTCGGCGGCATGGACGAAGCCGGAAATTGCAGGCAATAAAACGAAGGGCAGGGCGAAGATGCATCTGAACGTCATTCGGTCTCCTCTTGGCTGCCTCCACCCGTCAAAAAAGGGGGCGCGTTGGCGAACGGCAGGCTGTTCAGCGGGGCCGCAAAACCTTTGGATTATAACTTAGGTGAGGGGGGCGGCATGTTGCGACGCGTCATTCCCCGGCCTGCAATGCTTGCCAGATCCGGCCCATCGCCTCGGCAGCGCCCGCCTTGATGGCAAAGTCGACAAGGTGGCTGATACCGGTATCGGCTGGGTTGATTTCAACCGTCAGGATGCCCGCTGATTTCGCCCAGACGACGGGTTCGACGATGTACGGGAAGAGACTGGAGGTGCCAATGGAAAAAACCAGGTCAAAACCACCGGTAAAGGCATCTTCCAGGGCATCAACGGCGGCTTCCGGCAATGCTTCGCCAAAGAGGACGACATCCGGTCGAAGCGGGGATGAGCACTTCGGGCAAAGCGGCGGGTCGGCAAAGCCGGCATAGGTTTCAACCCGCAGATGGAAGCGGCAGCGCGTACAGCGCAGCTGGTGCAGGTCGCCGTGAATCTCGATGAGATTCGTGCTTCCGGCGGTGCGGTGGAGTCCATCGACATTCTGGGTATAGACGATCACTTCGGGGATATATTGTTCCAGTTGAGCGATGACCTGGTGGGCCAGGTTCGGTGTTGCTCCACGGCAATTGCACTCGATCTGCAGCAGGTATTTCCAGGTCAGCGCCGGGTGCGCTGCCATCATTCTTCCCGAAAGCGCCTCTTCGATGGGGATGCCGTCGTCGGTGATTTCATCTTCATAGAGCCCGCCCAGCCCACGGTAGGTGGGCAGGCCGGAGTCGGCGGAAACGCCGGCGCCGGTGATGAAAAGAACCCGCTCCGATTGGCGCAGGCGGTTGGCGAGGATGATGTAGGGGGTCAAGGCCGACGCCGTCCGTCAGGTTCCCGCAAGTGGCAGCTCGATGCAGGCATCGAGGCCGCCAGCAGGAAGATTGGCAAGCTTCAGGGAGGCTCCCTGGGCACTCAGCAGATTGTTGGCAATGGCGAGGCCCAGACCGGTCCCGCCGCTGTCCCGCGAGCGCGATGTTTCGAGGCGGACAAAGGGGCGCAACACTGCTTCGAGTTGGTCCTCGGGAATCCCGGGGCCGTGGTCGCGAATATGAATCGAGGCGCGGTGCGGACTGCGCACCAGCGATATCTCAGCGTGCTGCCCGTACTTGAGGGCGTTGTCGACCAGATTTTCTATGGCTCGCCGCAATCCGTTGGGGCGACAGGTCGCGAGCAGCGTTCCTCCTGTATCCGGAGGAGAAAAAGTTACCGGCTGGCCGGCGTCGGCTGCATCGTCGGCAATGCTCGACAGCAGCGCACCGAGATCGATGCGCGCGTCGGGCTCGCTCGAATCGAGGCTGCGTGCCAGATCGAGGCCTTCACTGACCAGGGTCTGCATTGCCGACAGGTCGCCGGCCAGCTTTTCCCGTAGCGCTTCGTCGTTACAGTTCTCCAGGCGTAGGCGCATGCGGGTCATCGGGGTTTTCAGATCATGCGTTACGGCTGCCAGGATCTGCGTACGCTCGGCCATGAAGCTGCGTACGCGTTCCTGCATGGCGTTGAAGGCCTGCGCGGCTTGCCTGACCTCACTCGGGCCGCTGGTTTCCAGTGGGGGTTGGCGGATATCGCGACCGAAAGCTTCGGCAGCCGCTGACATGCGTTGCAGCGGGCGCAGCGCGAGGCGAACGGCAAACCAGCACACTAGGGCGATCAACACCACGAACAGGCCAAGGCTGGCGGGGAATCGCCATTGTTCGATCTGCGGCGGCACGCGTCGCTGTCCCTTGTGAATCAGGCAGAAGCTGCTGCCATCGGAAAACTCGCCACGCACAGCCAGCGTCGGTGGGTGCGGTGTTTCGCCCATCGGGTCGAGGCGAACGGCACTATCGATACGCATGGTACCGGACAGTCGATCGGTAAGGCCTTGTGCGAGATGCGGAGCCGGGCGTCCGGAACACGCGTCGAGCCCGCTCAGGCGCCATTCATCCGGGCTGAATGGCGTCAATGCCGGCAGCCGCTGGTTCATGGGCAGGTTGGCCAGCAGGCGCAGCATGTCGGCGATGCGTTGTACTGCTTCACGCCCATGGAAATGCTCGATCACGTCACGGCGATCACGCTGAGCGAGACTGAAGGTCAGCGTTGCAGCGAGCAGCACGCCACAGAGGAGCACGAGAAAAATGCGCAGGGTGAGCGAGGCCGGCAGCAGTCGGTGCATCATGACTCGTGCTCCACCGGGGCGGAAAGAATATAGCCCTCGTTGCGTACCGTCTTGATCAGCGTCGGTGCGCGGGCATCATCGCCCAGCTTTTGCCGCAGCCGGCTGATCTGCAGGTCGATCGAACGGTCGAACGGATCGGCATCGCGGCCCTTGGTCATGTCCATCAACTGGTCACGGTTGAGCACACGTTGCGGATGGTCGAGGAATATCTGCAGCAAGCGATATTCCGCACCCGATAGCGGTACAACGACCGACTGCGGTGAAGTCAGTTGGCGAAGTCCGGCATCAAGTACCCAGTCGATGAAGCGGTAGCGTTTCACCGCACCGCCCTGCGCTTCAGGCAGTGCACGCGTGCGGCGCAGGATGTTGCGAATGCGTGCTAGTAGTTCGCGCGGCTCGAAAGGCTTGGACAGGTAGTCGTCGGCACCCATCTCCAGCCCGACGACCCGGTCGATCGGTTCTCCGCGAGCGGTCAGCATCAGCACCGGCATCTGCGCAAAGTTTGATGTGGCGCGCAGGTTTCGGCACAGGGTCAGGCCATCATCGCCCGGCAGCATCAGGTCGAGCACGATGAGATCAATGCGCGCACCTTCCAGCACCTCGCGCATTTGTCTTCCTTCGGCAGCGAGGCTGACGCGGAATCCGTTCTTGCGCAGGTAGTCGCCGACAAGCTGGCGGATGTCCCGATCGTCATCGACGACGAGAATGTGAGCTGTATTTTCCATAGCTGCATTTTCCCCGTGTCGGTGCGTGCTGTCATCGCCGTTTCCTGTCTTCTTTGTATCCTTCTGTATCACTTGTACCCGTAGATACGTGTTGTTACCGATCGGGGGCGATGACGACACATCGTTGATACATGTTGGCGTTCAAATGGGTGCCGTGGAAAGACGATATGCCCGACCACATGACCCTACCAACAAGGAGATTGTCATGAAACTGAATACCCGCGCCATTCTCGTAGCACTTGCCGTTCTTGGCCTTTCTACTGGCGGTGCCGCACACGCCTTCCGTGGTGAAGGCAACTGTGGCGGAGCGATGAAGGGGCAGGCAGCCGAAAAATACGTTGGCTCCCGCCTCAAAAAGCTGCATACCGACCTGAAATTGACGGCTGACCAGGAAGCAGGCTGGAAAACATGGTCCGCGCCAATGCAGCAACGTGCTGCAAGCATGAAGGAGCGTCGCCCGGATTTTTCGGAGATGTCTAAGCTGCCTGCACCCGAGCGCATGGAGAAGATGCTGGAGCGCATGAAGGAGCATCAGAAGGAAATGGAAGTCGGTGTTGCTGCAACGCGCAGCTTCTATGCCACGCTGACGCCTGAGCAACGCCAGGTCTTCGATCGCTTCAGCCCCATGGGTGACCACGCCCGTGGTCGTGGAGGCAAGGCAGGTCGCGGTTAAACTGCCGCGGGTCGGAAATGGAAAAGCCCAGCGTTTTCACGCTGGGCTTTTTGTATGTGGCGGAGTGGACGGGACTCGAACCCGCGACCCCCGGCGTGACAGGCCGGTATTCTAACCAACTGAACTACCACTCCGCAGTGGCCTTGCTTGGAAGCTGCAGAAGCAGCTATTCCGTGTAGG
>JBAYVG010000099.1:0-9878 GCA_041674785.1 Rhodocyclaceae bacterium | reverse complement strand
TGGACCTTGCGACCCGGCGTGCCAAACATGAATGATCGGACGAATGCGGCAGACTGGTGTCGTCAGGTCGGGGATCTGGGTACGTTGGCAATACCCGGGCATACCATGGAGCTAATTGCCTCGGCCGGGGAAACCAATCTGGAGGAGTTTGCATGAAAAGAATCTTTGTACCGACTCGCGATGGGTCGGATTGGCAGCCTCTGCTCGCAAAACCAAAACTTCACTGGAAGAAAGGCGCTTCTGCGATGACCGCGGCGGCAGCCTGGGAAGATGCCGGGAGTGAGCTTCCGCCGGAAATCAGCTTACTGCTATCGCGTGCCGGACGGCCCGAACTTGAGGATCTGACACTCCTTGCAGCGTTCCCCGAGTGGCAGGTCGCCTTGCCAGGCGGGCAGACCACTTCGAATACCGATGTGATGGCGTTTTGCCGGAATGACTCCGGTCTCTGCGTGCTTGCCGTCGAAGCGAAGGTTCTGGAGGACTTCGGCCCGACAGTGGGAGAGAAGCGTGCGGACGCTTCCGATGGTCAGAGGCTACGACTCGACTACCTTCACCAACTGTTGGGGGTTGATCTGTTCAACGACTCGATTCGGTACCAGCTGCTGCACCGCACTGCATCGGCGATTCTGACGGCGCGGGATTTTCATGCGGCGACGGCGGTAATGCTGGTACATGCCTTCGAGACTCCCGCTGATCGCAGGCAAGATTTCAATGCATTCTGCGAGTCTGTAGGAGCGGTACCTGTCTCTCCCGGGGTCTTTCAGTTGTCGGGCAACAATCGCCCGGCCGTCTATCTGGCTTGGTGCGATGGGGAGAAGAAATATCGGAGCGTCGACCTGCCGAGCTTGTTTCGATAGGCTATCCTGAGCTAGCAATCCGTCATTTTCCCATGCCAATAATCGCTTCAAATTCAGAGAGCTTGGTAGCCGAAAGACAATTAATGGGCCGGATAAACTCCTTGTGGTTGAACTTACTCTCCTTCCTTCGACGCGATTTGCGATCGTTCCGGGGTGGCTCAAGGCAAGAATTGCCAAACGCGAATTTGGACAAGCCAGCGCCTGAACAGCTAGATCCATTACCTTCGGAAATCAATTTCCAGAAGCTGGACCAACTTAGATTCAGGAGAGACATTCTCGACTGGCGTGACGAGTTCCACGTTCGGATCGGTGCTTTGGCCGAAGAGCTATTCAGTCAGTTTTCAATCTATGTCGAAAATAAGGCAGCTGAGGTTGGGTTTTTTGGACGGCTATTCACAAAGCCTGCAGGTGAAATTCTGCAAACACCGTTTGATGATCTCGTACGTGTGGAATTGACTAAGAGAGTGAAGGAGGCGGAAGAAAGCCTTGCTCAGATTCTTTCAAAGTGGCCGACGACTATTTGGCCGCCTTTCAGCTTTACAGAACAGAACTTGGACAGTCGTCTGGCCTGCCTTGACGAGATTGGACTCAAGCCGACCAATCAGGAAGAGATCCTCGATAGGATGGATAATCTGATATCCGGCGAGGGCGGCCTCGTTGAGACCTACAGGGGCCATGCTGCGAGCATCGCTCGTAAGCTCATTCAAACTTTCGAAGCGACGGCATGATCACCCAAATTCTTTTTGAAATTCCCGCTGCTTACGAGGCTGCAGTCAAAGCAGGTTCCCTGGTTCAGATTGGTGGGCTGCTGAAAAATGCGGCGACCGGACAGATCGTCGCCCATCTCCAAGAGAGCGGCCTTGCCCACTCCTTGATATCAACGGCTGTTGCCGGCGCGGCCTCTCCACTGAAGCTGGCAGCGGACGTGATGAATGTAGGGTCGGGGGTTTATACGGCTGTTCAGGTCACGCAGCTAAAATCGATGATCGCCTCACTGCAATCCCTTCAAATTGCCACGCTTGGTGTGTCGCTAGTTGGGCTGGGTGTTACCGTTGCTGGATTCATCTACATGCACAAGCGCTTCAATTCTCTGGACGGGAGGATTGATAAGCTAATCGCTTCGGTTCATACGGGCTTTGAAAGCCAACGGGAGGCAGCACTGAGGGCACACATGTCTCAGGTCAAGGGGCTCGTGAAACGCGCAAAACAAGCGCCAACGCTTTCCCGGCCGGAAAGGGAATACAGCAGGATTGCGGAGGACTTTTCGGAGCAGGCTTCTCATTTTGAAGGCGAACTTGAGTTCCTCATCAAAGTGGAAGGGAAGGTCAACGTTGAGTTGTTTTGGCAGCTGGCGCAGGTTTTGACACTTTGTAACAGCATTAGGATCGATTGCCGTATTCGGACAAATGAGTTGCGCAATGCCCGTGAAATTGCGGAGAGCGTGGCGAACGACTATCAAATGTTGTTCGATCAATTAACGCCAGGCTCATTTCAGGCATCAGAAGGCGAGGGCGCGGTTGTGGCCAAAACGATTCGGGACATCACTGACGCCGCTGCCACAAAGCCATATCTAATAGAGTACCTTCGAACGCAGCGGTACGATGGGCGCGAGTACCTCGATCGACTAGAAAATGAAACACAGAGCCCATTATTGATGTTGAGGGTCCTTTAGGACTGGGTAGGGAAAAGTCTCGCGCCCCCAATACCAGTTTATTTTTCACGGAGTTTCTCGTCTGTAGAGGATGAATGATCCGCAGGATTTAAGCGAGAGCGCAGGGAGGAGGCGATTTGTTAGCTTGTCTGTCGCTTGGTTGATTCTGGTTTTTCTTGCATCACTGTGCGGATAAGGGATCATCGCTGGTCCGCTGGCGTTAGGGTCTTGTCAAATGACAGGGAGTGCACAAGGGCGTGACCTCGAAACGGTGCTTCACATGCGAAGGAACAGGCCGCCAGCTGGTTGCCGGCGACCAGAGTGAGCAACCAGGAAAACTCGTCAAACGAGAAGCTGACCACGAGTGAAATGGCCGGTCGAAGCGAGATGATCGATCCAATACTTGGTTCGACGGCATTCGTGAGGGAGACATTAGGGGCAGCGAATATGGTGCCGGATAGTTCGGATACTCCATTTAGCGGTTCTTCCAGCGTCCCGCTGAACCCGACGCTGTGCAGCGTCTCCCTTTCCGGGAGCGTGCCGCGGACCTTTCTTACCAGCACTGTTAATGACGGGCGCCAGTCCGTGATCGTTGCATAGCGAGAAAGGATTTCGCGGCGAGTGTGTCGCTTGTGCTTTGATGCGGGCATGGCAAGCCTCCATGACAAAAAGCGGAAAGCAGGATTCGATCGGGTGACAATCCATTCGTAAGGAGATGCTATGCCTTGCTCGGGGACTTTGTGGGATCAACCCGTGCTTCACCCTTTGACGCAAACTACCTGCTTCAACCGATGCACGATGTCCACAAGATCGGACTGGTTTTCCATCACCGCATCGATGTCCTTGTACGCGCCGGGGATCTCATCGACCACGCCCTTGTCCTTGCGGCAGATCACACCTTCGGTCTGTTCTACCAGATCTGCCTCGGTGAAGCGCTTCTCCGCGGCAGTGCGGCTCATCCGGCGGCCTGCACCATGCGCGCAAGAGGTAAAGCTCTCCGGATTCCCCTTGCCACGCACGATATAGCTGCGCGCACCCATGCTGCCGGGAATGATCCCGAGATCGCCCTCTCGGGCGCGAATTGCACCCTTGCGTGTCACCCAGACGTTCTGTCCGTAGTGGTGCTCGACCGCCACGTAGTTGTGATGGCAATTCACTACCTCGCTGGTCACGTCGAATGCCGGCAGGTGCCGGCCTAACGCCGCCAGGACCAGATCCACCATGCTCTCGCGGTTCTGCATCGCATACTCCTGTGCCCAGGTCACGGCCTCGACGTAATCATCGAAGTGCTCGCTGCCCTCGGGGAAGTAGGCGAGATCCTTGTCCGGCAGATGGATCATCCAGCGTTCCATGTCCTGACGGGCCAGCTCGATGAAGTACGACGCCATCGCATTGCCAATGCCCCGGCTGCCGGAGTGCAGCATCACCCAGACCTGGTTGGATTCATCGAGGCAGACCTCGATGAAATGGTTGCCGCCGCCAAGCGTGCCCATCTGGTTCATCCATTTGGAGAACTTGCCAAAGGCTTTGAGCAGCCGCGGATGCTTTTCCGTCATCGCGTCGAGACGGGCCTCGAAAGGCATAGCCGCGTGAATCAGAACGTCGCTGTCCTTGTGTTGGGCACGCCCAACCGGGACATCGCGACTGATCTGGTCGAAGACCTTGCGCAGGGACTTCTCGTCCAGGTCATTGGCGGTGAGCGAAAGACGACAGGCCACCATGCCGCAACCGATGTCGACGCCCACGGCCGCCGGGATGATGGCCTTGTGCGTGGCAATCACCGAACCGATCGTGGCGCCGATACCCAGATGAACGTCCGGCATTGCAGCGACGTGATGGTGGACGAAGGGCAGGCTGGCGATGTTCGCCAGCTGCTGCCTCGACTTTTCATCGACGTCATAGGTCCAGATTTTCACCGGGACCCGCTCCGATGTAATGACTTCCCTGATCGGCATTGCGCGCTCCAAAAAACTGGTGAGACGGTGGCTCGCTCACCCCTTTGATTTCATGATAGTATTCAATTGTGCACATTATAATACAAGGGCCGCAAATGGAAACTACGACACTGACCTTGCGTGTTCCGTCAGAGATGAAGGAGCAGCTCGACAAGCTGGCTGACGCCACCCATCGATCCAAGTCCTACCTGGCTGGAGAAGCCATTCGCCGGTATCTGGACCTTGAGTCTTGGCAGATTGGCGAAATACAGCAGGCGCTCAAGGAGGCGGATGCCAACGACTTCGCATCTGATGAGGAAGTCGATGCAGTTGTGAGGAAGTATGCTGGTTAAGTGGCTGCGTCGTGCTCTGGAGAATCTCGACGAAGAAGCCGCTTATATCGCCAAGGACAGTCCGCGCATGGCGGCAGAGTTCGTGCTGCACATGCGAGGCAGCGCAGCGATGCTCGCGGACCATCCCGATATGGGACGCCCCGGTCGTATTACGGGAACACGGGAACTTGTCGTGACGCGATTCTCATACATCCTGCCCTATCGCGTCCGTGGTGGCTCCGTCGAAATTCTGCGCGTCTTCCATACGGCCAGAAAGTGGCCCAAGCAGATGAGTTGACGCATAAACAACAGCCGGCTGAATCCGACACAGCAGCCAGGTCTCGCCGCCGGCGACCTATCGCGGGTGCGAAGCGGTTACCGGCACTTCTCGATCTCAGTCAGCATACGCAGCGCCAGTTCCTTGCGGTCGTAATGACCGGCGGCGGCAAGCCCGCACTGGCGATAGCGTTGCCGCAAGGCCGCGTCCGACTTCAGCGCCAGCAGCCCGGCGCACAAAGCATCGACATCCTCCGGAGCAAATACCTGGCCGCAGCCTTCACGTTCGACAATCTCCGCCGATTCTCCGGCGACTCCATGCAGTACCGGGATGCCCATGCCCATGCACTCGAACAGCTTCGACGGGATTACCGTGGTGAACAACTCGGTCTTCTTCAGATGGATGATCGACACATCCAGCAGCGACCAGTAGCGCACCACCTGTTCCTTCGGCACCGAGTCGACGAACACCACATTGTCGAGGCCCATTGCCTGCGCCTGCGCCACCAGCTTTTGCTTGTTGGCGCCGTCGCCGAGGAACAGCAGGCGGATATCGCGTCCGACAGGGTCGTCCTGCAGGCGCCGTGCGGCATCGAGCAGGGTTTCCAGCGCGTGCGCGAGGCCATGGGTGCCGATGTAACCGGTGACGAATTTGCCCTGCAAGCCCAGCTCGGTCTCGAGTGCCGCGTCACGCGGCTGCGGCCTGAAGCGGCTGACATCCACCCCGTTGGTCACCACCGCGATCTTGTCGCCGTCGATGCCGCGCCCGGCCAGATTGCGTTTGAAAGACTGCGTCACCGAAACAATCCGCGCCGCCTTGCGATACAGGAACAGTTCAAGGCATCCCAGCATATCCAGCACGCGCGAATTGCCGATGGCGCCGACCGCCCGGATCGATTCCGGCCACAGGTCGCGCAGCTCGAAGACATACGGAATGCGCTTCAGGCGACTCACCGCATACGCCGCGCAGGTCGTGAAAAGTTGCGGCGAAGTACCCACTACGACATCCACGCCGCGGATGAACGGTGAGGCCAGTATGGCTGCCACCATGAAGCTCTGGTAATCCAGGATGCGTTTGACGAAACCCGCGTTGGCAGTGATGTAGGTCCAGACGCGGATCACGCGGATACCAGCCATATCCTCGCTCTGCCACAAGGCATTGCGGTAGCCGTCGAACACCTTGCCCTTGGGGAAATTCGGCGCGCCGGTTACCACCGTCACGCGATGCCCGGCGCGCACCCATTCCCGGCAATGCTCGAAAGTACGCGACGCCGGCGCGTTAACTTCCGGCGGAAAATTGTCGGTCAGAAAAAGAATGTGCATCTCAATCCCAGAAAAATTCAATCGTCGCCTGCGGCCCTGCAAATACAAGCTCGATGCACGTACCGGCAATCGACTGACCAAATTCCGGATGCCAAGTGGCAGCAACGATGCGCGCACTACCACCGGTCACGGACCAGCGCATTGTATGCCTATCGGGTAGCGTGAGCAGGCCGCCATCGCCTGCGCCGGAGACCGTGACCGCCGGATGCAGATGGAAGCGCGCCACGGCGGCGCCAAAACCGCCCTCGATCGTATCGACAACGCGCAGCCCTTGCGTCGTCATGCGCCAACTGCGGCGGTGCAGGGGGCGCCCCTGCAGACGGCCGTAGCCATCATGCGCACAAGTTACCTCCACTGCATCGCGATCCTCGCTCGCAGCGAAGCCCACCGGCCGCGCCCGGCGCGCCACGCGAAAACCGCTCCAGACCTCGCTCGAATCGGCGCCGTCGATTTGCACCGTGCTGTGCGCCGCCGTGCCGCGCTGGCGCAGGCGCTCCGCACCCAGCCCATATTCCGACGTGCCCGAATTCACCACCACCCGTCGCCCGAACACCGAAAGCTCGAACGACAGCGTATCGGCATGAGCGTGGCCGGGCAGGTAGTCCGGGCCGATCTCGCCCACATCCGCCAGCAGCACGGCCTCGCCCTTTTCCACCCGTACGTAGCCGCTTTCCGGCAGCATGACCAGTGGCGCCACGGCTGGCATCGGCACCTCGATGCCCAACGCTAGCGCCTCGGCCCACAGCCCGGCCAGGTTCGGCGCAATGCCCAAGGCCGCATCGTTGAAGAACGCAAGCTCGCCATCCGGATGGCTCATCGCCGCCAGCCAGGCCAGCATGGGTGCCGCCTGCCGACGCCACGCCGCAACCGTCTCCACCTCGACCGTCCCCGGCCAGTGCAGCGCAAGCTGGATCAAATCCAGCAGATCCTCAAGAATGATCGCGTGATACATCGGGCTGCGCTCGAAATGTCCGCCGTCATTGAGTATCTGCTCGGCATGCTCGCGGCGCAAAATGGCGAGGCCAGTCTGTCGCCATGTATCGGCCTCCGGCCCGCTGAAGAAACAGCCCGAAAACACCAGCGCCTTGGCATTCGCCAGCAAATGGTTGCCGAGCAAATGTCGCTCCAGCCGCCCCATCAACCAGCGCGACTGCACCGCCAGACTCTGAACCATACCCGCCTCCGGCGCGTTGCCGGCAGCAGCCCATTTCACCCAGTTCACCAGGCGCAGAGAAAGCGGATAGGGCTCCCAGCCATTGCCGGCAGCCGGCGGGTTCTCGGCAACCCAGCGCTCCACCAGGGCACGGTGCCACTCGACCCGTGTCACCGCCTCAACGGCGTTCAGGTCATCGAAATAATGCAGGTTGTAAAGCCACAGCTTCGGCCAGTCGGCGCGATTCCAGTCGGCCGCTGCCGTCGCATCCCGCGTCACCGACAGAAAACGGAACGTCGCCGAGCCAAGCATCGAGGATTGTCGCGCACAAGGTATCCAGCCGCCCGACACCTGCCGCAAGGCCGGCGCCGGCCGCAGATCGGCATTCGGTCGCCGCAGGCGAAACAAAAGCCGACCGTAAATCTGGATCGGCTTCAGATATCGCAGCGTACGGAAATAAAGCAGTGGACGACTCAGCACTCCATGCTCCGGACCCAAGCGCAGGTCTTGTCAGCTACCCGCCACCTCGATCGTCGCCTGCGACAAAATTTGATTTTGATCAGGCTTACCTTTTCGTAGGCAAATCGTTAAGCGGCCATCGCTGGCGTATGGCGTAGTTCAATAAGCTGGCGAACGTGAATAGGTTCGATGGCATACGCGACGCCGCCAAGATCGGCAAATTCGACCAGCACAACATCGCCACCCAATTCATCGACGATGGTGCCAACCTGGCCTTTGGTGAGGTGGGCTGCCGGCACGTCTTCCAGCGTCGCAACGACATCAAGCAATTTCATCGCATTCTCCAATCACGTAGCACGTGACAAGTCTAGCCGCTTCTGTCGAGCAGAGCCAACCCGTTCGAACCTTCGCGCACCTTTGGCCCCGAACAATGTCCATGTCGACCCGGTAAACGGGTCCCCAGTTCGTACTGGTTTGCAGTACAGCTTCCGACTGCCAAAGGCCAGCCAGGACTCTATTGGACAGCCACTCCGCATCCGCCGCCACAAGTCCAAGCGCTGAAAGAAACACACGCGCCTTGTGCCGGCCCTCTGGGTGGCTCGCATTCAGAACATAGTCAGCCAGCTTCTTGGGATCGATGGTGGCGGTCTCGATATTCGGCAGCAGCATTGCGGTACGTCCCTCACCTCACCAGAAACTCTTCCCGCGGCCTGCCCTCAGCCACCCGCTACCTCGATCGTCACCCGCGCCACCTCGATCAATTCCTCCAGCGGAATCGGTGCCGCGCCGCCGCTTTCGACAGTGCGCACGAAGGCCGCGGCGCAGGCCTTCTGGCCCTTGTCCTGGCGCCACAGGTTCATCTTCGAAAACCCCGGCCAGCCGAAGCCCGTGAGCTTGCGAAAGTTGTCGAGCTGCAGGGCACGGCCGCCGGCAAACACTTCCAGCCGCTCTTTCGGAAAACTCTTCGGTCCGTTGGCAAAATAATGCACGGTGCCGATCGAACCATCGGCAAAACCCAGTTGCAGGCTCAGCGTATCCTGTGTCGCGCTCGCCATGTCCATGCGCCGCCATTCCGTGATCGGCGCACCCGCCAGAAAGCGCAGCAGGTCGATGAAATGACAAGCCTCGCCAACGATGCGGCCGCCGCCGATCTCGCTGTCCTGCGTCCAATGCCCGGCCGGAATCGCTCCTGCATTCACTGTCATGACAAAAGCCTTGGGCCCGCCGGCACCGGCCAGCAACTGCTTGACGCGCTGCACCTGCGGCGCAAAGCGGCGATTGAAGCCGACCACTACCCGGCCGGCCGACGAGGCCGCCGCCTCTTCGATCGCCGCCAGCTCATCCAGCGTCAGGCATAGCGGCTTTTCGACGAATACATGCTTGCCCGCTTTGAGAGCCTCGATCACCAGCCCGGCGTGGCTGTCGTGGCGCGTGGTGATCACCACCGCAGTCACCGTCGGGTCGCTCAGCACTCCGGCGGTATCCGTCGTGGTTTGCTCGAAGCCGAACTTGCGCCCCGCATGCAAGCCGCTGACGCCGGCACTCGATGCCACCACCTTCAGCCGCGCCCCGGCCAGCTTGAAAGCCGGGATCAGCACTGCGGTCGCGTAGTTACCCGAGCCGATGAAACCGCAGGAACACGCAGATGTACTCACCGCAACGTTGGTCGTCAACTGCACCGTTTGCCGCCGCACCGCCGGCGCTGACGCTTCATCCTGCGGGTAGGTGAGCAAAATCCCCAGCGAAGGCGCGGTTCCGCCCACCAGGGCATAGGCGCCCTCGGCATCGTCGATGGCGAAGCGATGCGAAATGAGCGGCTTCACGTCCAGCCGCCCGTCGGCCATCATGTCCAGCACCGCCTCGAAATTGCGCTGCTCGGTCCAGCGCACGAAG
>JBAYVG010000098.1:0-10119 GCA_041674785.1 Rhodocyclaceae bacterium | reverse complement strand
GGCGATATCGGCACGCGCCACCAGATCGTCGGCGTCCGCGGCATGTTCCGGATAGTAGGCGATGCCAAGGCTGGTGGTGAGCCGCAGGTTTTGCCCCTCGAAGCGGAAGGGGATCTGCGCGATCGTGCGTACGATACGCTCGGCCAGCGCCTCGGCCTCTTTGCCCTGCACGCCCGGCAGCAGGATGGCGAATTCGTCGCCGCCCAGTCGCGCCAGCACTTCGTTACGCCGCACCAGTGCACCGATTTCGCCGGCCACCCGGATCAGCAGCGCATCGCCGGTGCGGTGACCCAGCTCGGTGTCCGCTTCGAGGCGCGTGCCGTGGTGCTGACCGCCGGCACCTTCCTGAATGGCCTGATCCACGTCGGCTTGCAGAACTACACCGGCGGCCGCATGGGCGATCCACCGTCGGTGTCGTTGGCGGCGCGCCTGCGCGAACTGCAGCTGCCGGTTGGTCGCCTGAAAACCGGCACGCCGCCACGGCTGGACGGCAAGAGCATCGATTTCTCGGTGATGGAGGAGCAGCACTCGGATGATCCGATGCCGGTTTTTTCCTACCTCGGCAATGCTGCCCAGCACCCGCAGCAACTGCCGTGCTGGGTGACGTACACCAACGCGCACACCCACGACATCATCCGCAACAACCTCGACCGATCGCCGATGTACACCGGCGTCATCGAGGGCGTCGGGCCGCGCTACTGTCCGTCGATCGAGGACAAGATCCACCGCTTCGCCAGCAAGGACAGTCACAACATCTTCCTCGAGCCGGAAGGCCTGACAACACACGAGATCTACCCGAACGGGATCTCGACCTCGTTGCCTTTCGATGTCCAGCTGCAGATCGTGCGCTCGATCAAGGGCATGGAAAACTGCCACATCCTGCGCCCCGGCTATGCCATCGAATACGACTACTTCGACCCGCGCGGGCTGAAGTCCTCGTTCGAAACGAAAGCCATCCGCGGCCTGTTCTTCGCCGGCCAGATCAACGGCACCACCGGCTACGAGGAAGCGGCGGCGCAGGGCCTGCTCGCCGGCGCCAATGCCGCGCTCTACGCGCAGGACAAGGCCGCCTGGAGCCCGCGCCGCGACGAGGCCTACCTCGGCGTGCTGGTTGATGACCTGATCACGCGCGGTGTGTCCGAACCGTACCGCATGTTCACCAGCCGCGCCGAATATCGCCTGAGCTTGCGCGAAGACAACGCCGACCTGCGCCTGACCGAGCAGGGCCGCGAACTGGGACTGGTCGACGATGTGCGCTGGGATGCCTTCAACCGCAAGCGCGACGCCATTGCCGCCGAGCAGGAGCGCCTGAAAGCCACCTGGGTGCGGCCGCAGACCTTGCCGCAGGCGGAGGCCGAGCGTGTGCTGGGCAAGGGCATCGAGCGCGAATACACCTTGTTCGATTTGCTGCGCCGGCCGGACGTCAACTATGCGGCATTGATGACATTGCCCGAGGCGAGTGCTGGTTTGAGCGATCCGCTGGTTATCGAACAGGTCGAGATCCAGGCCAAGTACCAGGGCTACATCGACCGTCAGCAGGACGAAGTGGCGCGCAGCCTGGCGCACGAGGAAACGCTGCTGCCGGAGGGATTGGATTACGCCACCGTGCCCGGTCTGTCGAAGGAAGTGCAGCAGAAGCTGGCGCAATATCAGCCGCAGACGCTGGGGCAGGCCTCGCGCATCCAGGGCATCACGCCGGCAGCGATTTCGCTGCTGCTGGTGCATCTGAAGCGAGTGGGGCCAAATTCGGGCCCGTCGGCCGCTTCGCACGAGAAAAAGCAGGCATGAGCCGCGAGCAGCAGTTGTCAGCGGGCCTTGCGGCCCTCGGCATTGATTTGCCGGCCGAAGCGCAGGCAAAGTTGCTGGCCTACACGCTGTTTCTGGAAAAATGGAACCGTAGCTTCAGCCTGACCGCGCTGCGCGACCCAAAACTGGCAGTCAGCCACCATCTGCTCGATTCACTGGCCATCTTGCCGTTCGTGACGACGTCGAATCTGCTCGATGTCGGTAGCGGCGGCGGCCAGCCCGGCATACCGCTGGCGATCGCCCGGCCGGAACTGGCGGTGACGCTGCTCGACAGCAACAGCAAGAAAACGGCCTTCCTGCAGCAGGCGGTGATCGAGCTGGGCTTAAAGAACGTGCAGGTGGTGACGGCCCGCGTCGAGGAATTCAAACCGGCCCTGCCTTTCGCCGCGATCACCTCGCGTGCTTTTGCTGAACTCGTTGATTTTGTGGAACTTACGCACCATCTCTTGGCCCCTGATGGGGTCTGGCTGGCGATGAAAGGACAACGCCCGGAGGCGGAAATGGCTAAACTTCCGGCCGGGGTAGTGGTGAGCGCAGTGCATCGACTCGATGTGCCGGGAGTGGATGGCGAACGCCATCTGGTGGTGATCAGGGAGCAATGACGTGGCCAAGATTCTGGCGGTAACCAATCAAAAAGGCGGGGTGGGCAAGACCACGACCGCCGTGAACCTCTCGGCGAGCCTGGCGGCGCTCGGTCAGCGCGTGCTGATGATCGACCTCGACCCGCAGGGCAACGCGACCACCGGTTGTGGCGTCATGAAACGCGAGGCGCTGCCGACCGTCTACCAGATTCTGATCGGCCGTTCGACGCTGGAGCAGTCGCGCATTCGTACCGAGTTCGGCTTCGACATCCTGCCCGCCAACCGTGAGTTGGCCGGCGCTGAGGTCGAGCTGATCGAACTCGATAACCGCGAATTTCGCCTGCGCGATGCGCTGGAAGCCGCCGGTGATCAATACGATTTCATTCTGATGGATTGCCCGCCGGCACTGAACATGCTGACGGTCAATGGCTTGGTGGCTGCCGAGGCGGTGATGATCCCGATGCAGTGCGAGTACTACGCACTGGAGGGCCTGACCGATCTGGTGACGACGCTGCGCAAGGTGCGCGCCAACCTGAATTCCGTGCTGCAGATCGAAGGTCTGCTGCGGACCATGTACGACCCGCGCATGACGCTGATGCAGCAGGTGTCGGCAGAGCTGGAGAGCCATTTCGGCGACAAGGTTTATCAGAGCATCATTCCGCGCAACGTGCGGCTGGCCGAAGCGCCGTCCTACGGCAAGCCGGTGATTGCTTTCGATCGCCAGTCGCGTGGCGCGCAGGCCTATCTGGCACTGGCGCAGGAAATGCTGGACCGGCGCGATGGCAAGATCGCGGCGACTGAACAGGGAGCATTGGCATGATCACCAAGATGAGAGGCCTCGGCCGCGGGCTGGATGCACTGCTCGCCGGCGACGAGTCGGCGAAGAAGGAACAGCAGCGTTCGCTGCCGGTCAGCGCGCTGCAGCCGGGCAAGTACCAGCCGCGCACGCAGATGGACAAGGCCTCGCTCGACGAACTGGCCGCCTCGATCCGTGCCCAGGGTCTGATGCAGCCGATCCTGGTGCGCCCGGTGGCGCAGGACCGCTACGAGATCATCGCCGGCGAACGTCGCTGGCGTGCAGCGCAACTGGCCGGTTTGGCCGAAGTGCCGACACTGATCCGCGACATTCCCGACGAAAATGCGCTGGCCATGGCGCTGATCGAGAATATTCAGCGCGAAAACCTGAATCCGCTGGAAGAGGCGCTCGGCCTGCAGCGGCTGGTCGATGAATTCAGCTTGACGCACCAGCAGGCGGCCGATGCCGTCGGCCGTTCGCGCCCGACCGCCTCCAACTTGCTGCGTCTGCTGCAACTGGCGCAGCCGGTGCAGGACATGCTGATGGCCGGCGAGATCGACATGGGGCACGCCCGTGCCTTGCTGCCACTGGCGGCCGCGCTGCAGGTCCAGTTGGCGCAACGTATCGCCCAGAAAGGTCTGTCGGTACGCGAAGCCGAACGTCTGGTGCAGCGCGAAATGTCGCCACCCTCGACGCGCGTGCCGCCGAAGCCGGATCGTGATCTGGTGCGCCTGCAGGATGAGTTGTCGGATGTGCTGGGTGCCAGCGTGGCGATCAAGGCCAACCGCAAGGGGGCCGGTAAGGTAACTATCGATTTTTCTGATCTGGATCAGTTAGAAGGCATTCTGATTCGTCTACGATAGGCGGCTACGTATAAGTACTATGTGCACCGCAGCAATTCATTGACTCTTGTACAAGAGTTGTTTAAACTGCTGCGGTTTTAGTCGGAGCATCTCTTGCACCCGCAAGTCCGCTGGATTATTGGCTGGCAGGCAACGACAACGCTGTTGATAGCGATGGTTGCGGCGGTGCAGGGCGGTACGAACGCTGCGTTATCGGCTCTTGCCGGGGGCAGCATCGGGGTAGTGGCGAATCTGCTCTATGTTTGGCGAGCGATGCGCCTGTCGGTCGATGGGGCTGGCAAGATCGATCCGATGCGTGCATACAGGGGTCAGGCAGCGGGGGAGGCGTATAAGTTCGCGGCGACGCTCGCAGGGTTTGTCCTGGTGTTTGTCGGCTACAAGAGCGTTGCACCCATCCCATTGTTCGTCGGGTATGCATCGACCTTCGTCATCTACTGGTTGGCGTTGGCTAGGCGGCGCTGAGCGGTACAAAAGGTTAATCGGGGATTAGAGGAAAGATCATGAGCGCAGAAGGCGGCCTGACTACCACAGGTTATATCCAGCACCACCTGACCAACCTCGCTGTCTGTTCGGATGCGGCGAAGATCGATGGCCATTGCCACGGCTTCTGGACTTTCCATGCCGACACCCTGATCATTTCGGGCTTGCTTGGTCTGCTCGTCTTTGGTCTGATGGCCAAGGTGGCGAGCAAGGCTTCTTCCGGCGTGCCGGGCGGCCTGCAGAACTTCATCGAAATGGTGGTCGGTCTCGTCGATCAGCAGGTCAAGGATACTTTCCACGGCAAGAGCGCGCTGGTTACGCCGCTGGCCATTACCATCTTCGTCTGGGTGTTCGTCATGAACGCCATGGACTTGATTCCGGTTGATTTCCTGCCGCTCGCCGCTGGTGCGGTTGGTATCCACTATCTGAAGGCGGTGCCGACCACCGACCCGAACCTCACGTTCGCCATGTCGATCACGGTGTTTTTCATCATGATCTGGATGAACTTCAAGGTGAAGGGTTTTGGCGGCTACATGCACGAGATTTTCACCGCCCCGTTCGGCGCCAAGCTGGCCCCGGTCAATTTCATCTTCCGTATCGTTGAAGATATCGCCAAGCCGATCTCGTTGGCCCTGCGACTCTTTGGCAACATGTACGCCGGTGAAATGGTGTTCATCCTGATTGCGCTGCTTGGTCTGTATCAGTTGCCGTTGGCCTTGCCTTGGGCGCTGTTCCATATCCTGATCATTACGCTGCAGGCATTCGTTTTCATGATGCTGACTATCGTCTATATGTCGATGGCTGCTGAGTCGCACTAAGAGTTTGCAGTAACCCGTTTTCAAACCGCTTTATTTTAATTAACCACAACGCTCTCATTTAGGAGTCAACATGGAACTCGCAACCGTTCTCTCCAACACCGCTATCGCCGTCGCCATCCTCATCGGTGCGGGCGCTCTCGGTACCGCCATCGGCTTCGGTATTCTCGGTGGCCGCTTCTTGGAAGGCGCCGCTCGCCAGCCGGAAATGATCCCGACGCTGCAGGTCAAGATGTTCATCGTCGCCGGTCTGCTTGACGCCGTGACCATGATCGGTGTCGGTATCGCCCTGTTCCTGCTCTTCGCCAATCCGTTCCTGGCCCTGATCAAGTAATCACCCGATCCCTAACAGAAAGGAGTCTGGCGTGAATATCAACGCTACTCTGATTGGTCAGGCGATTTGGTTTGGTGTTTTCATCTGGATAACGATGAAATACGTCTGGCCGCCGCTGCAAAAGGCGATGGCTGACCGCCAAAAGCAGATCGCTGAAGGCTTGGCTGCTGCCGAGCGTGGCAAGCAGGAGCAGGAGATCGCTGCCAAGCGTTCTGCCGACGCTCTGCGCGAAGCCAAGGAAAAGGCTTCGGAAGTGATTGCTGCCGCTGACAAGCGTGCTCAGCAGATCGTCGAAGAAGCCAAGGGTCAAGCCAAGGTCGAGGCGGACAAGGTTGTCGCCGGTGCCAAGGCCGAGATCGAGCAGGAAGTCGAGCGTGCCAAGCAGCAACTGCGTGAGCGTGTTGCCGAGTTGGCTATTGCCGGTGCCGAGAAAATCCTGAAGAAGGAAGTCAACGCCGCCGCACATTCCGACATGCTCACCTCGCTTAAGCAAGGTCTGTAAAGCAAATGGCTGAAACCGTCACCATTGCCCGGCCGTACGCAGAAGCGGTGTTCCAGCTGGCGCGCGAACAAGGCGCGCTGGCACAGTGGTCCGATCGCCTTGAGTCGCTGGCCTTTGTAGCCAACGACACCAAGGTGGCCGCTGTCATCGACGATCCGAATGTTCGGCAGGAACAGCTCGTCGAGCTGTTCAGTGCGGCATGCGGCAAGGTGGATGACGGTCTGACCAACCTGCTCAAGCTGTTGGCCAAGAACGACCGACTGACCTGTCTGCCCGAGATTGCCGGCCTCTACGAGACCTACAAGCGCGCCGAAGAAGGCACCCGGGACGGCGAAGTCATTTCTGCCTTCCCGTTGTCCGACGCCCAGGTTCGCGACGTTACTCCCGACCTCGAGAAGCACTTCAAGTGCAAGCTCAATCTGACGGTCAAGGTTGATGAAACCCTGATCGGCGGTGTCGTGGTGACCGTTGGCGACCAGACGCTCGATGCCTCCGTGCGCGGCAAGCTCGCAGCCATGGCCGTGGCGCTGAAAAACTAGGAGATTTCCATGCAGTTGAATCCATCCGAAATTAGCGAACTGATCAAGAGCAAGATCCAGAATCTGCAGGCGACCAGTGAAGTTCGCACCCAGGGCACGGTTGTTTCCGTGACCGACGGTATCTGCCGTGTGCATGGTCTTCAGGACGTCATGCAGGGCGAGATGCTGGAATTCCCGAACAACACCTACGGTATGGCGCTGAACCTCGAGCGCGACTCCGTCGGTGCAGTTGTTCTGGGCGAATACGAGCACATCGTCGAAGGCGACACCGTCAAGTGCACGGGCCGCATTCTCGAAGTGCCGGTCGGCCCCGAGCTGCTTGGCCGCGTGGTCAACTCCCTCGGTCAGCCGATCGACGGCAAGGGCCCGATCAACGCCAAGCAGACCGACAAGATTGAAAAGGTTGCACCGGGCGTTATCTGGCGTAAGTCGGTTTCGCAGCCGGTCCAGACCGGTCTGAAGTGCGTCGACGCGATGGTTCCGGTTGGCCGTGGCCAGCGCGAACTGATCATCGGCGACCGTCAGACAGGCAAGACGGCCGT
Organism: Rhodocyclaceae bacterium; assembly: GCA_041674785.1. Taxonomy (GTDB): domain Bacteria; phylum Pseudomonadota; class Gammaproteobacteria; order Burkholderiales; family Rhodocyclaceae; genus Proximibacter. The sequence goes on along the minus strand of JBAYVG010000098.1, from coordinate 2,861 downwards.
GGCTGTCGATGCGATCATCAACCAGAAGGGTAAAGACCTTTTCTGCGTGTATGTCGCTATCGGCCAGAAGGCTTCGACCATCGCCAACGTTGTGCGCAAGCTCGAAGAGCACGGCGCCATGGAATACACGATCATCGTCGCCGCCACCGCGTCCGAATCCGCTGCGCTGCAGTTCATCGCCCCGTACGCCGGCTGCACGATGGGCGAATATTTCCGCGATCGCGGTCAAGACGCTCTGATCATTTATGACGATCTGACCAAGCAAGCCTGGGCCTACCGTCAGGTTTCCCTGTTGCTGCGCCGCCCGCCGGGCCGCGAAGCTTACCCGGGCGACGTTTTCTATCTGCACTCCCGTCTGCTTGAGCGTGCCGCTCGTGTCTCGGAAGCGTGGGTCGAGAAGTGCTCCAACGGTGAAATCAAGGGCAAGACCGGTTCGTTGACCGCGCTGCCGGTGATTGAAACGCAGGCTGGCGACGTTTCCGCGTTCGTTCCGACCAACGTCATCTCGATTACCGACGGCCAGATCTTCCTTGAGTCCGACCTCTTCAACGCAGGTATCCGTCCGGCTATCAACGCCGGTATTTCTGTTTCCCGCGTCGGTGGTGCTGCGCAGACCAAGATCATCAAGAAGCTCGGCGGCGGTGTCCGTCTGGCGCTGGCCCAGTATCGTGAACTGGCCGCCTTTGCGCAGTTTGCTTCCGACCTCGACGAAGCCACCCGCAAGCAGCTTGAGCGTGGTCGTCTGGTGACCGAGCTGATGAAGCAGCTCCAGTACTCGCCGATGAGCGTCTCCGATATGGCTGTCACGCTGTTCGCAGCTGACAAGGGCTATTTTGATGACGTCGAAGTCAAGCGCGCCCTGGAATGCGAAAAGGCCATGATCGGTTACCTCAAGTCCAATTGTGCCGACCTCATGAACAAGATGGAGTCGACCAAGGAACTGGACGCCGAGTCCGAGAAGCAACTCGTCGCCGGTATCGTTGCTTTCAAGAGCAGCTGGGCCTAACCAGCTAGGAGAATGCCATGCCTAGCGGCAAGGAAATTCGCAACAAGATCAAAAGCGTAGAGAACACGCGCAAGATCACCAAAGCCATGGAGATGGTGGCTGCATCCAAAATGCGCAAGGCGCAGGATCGGATGCGTGCCGCTCGTCCCTACGGTGAGAAGATCCGGCGTGTTGCTGCCAACCTCTCGCATGCGATTGCTGAGTACAAGCACCCCTTCCTCATCAAGCGTGAGCAGGTGAAGAAGGTGGGCGTGATCCTCGTGACGGCCGACAAGGGCCTGTGTGGTGGCCTTAATACCAACGTTCTGCGCATGGCCGTAACGCGCATGAAAGAATGGGAAGCACAAGGTGCCGGGGTTCAGGTAACGGCCATCGGCAACAAGGGCTTCGGCTTCATGCAGCGCGCAAGCGCCGAGATCATCTCGCACACCATCGGCATGGGCGATACGCCGCATCTGGAAAAGCTCATCGGACCGGTCAAGGTTCAGCTCGACGCTTACATCCGGGGCGACATCGACCAACTGTTCATTGGCTATACCCGCTTCATCAATACGATGAAGCAGGAACCGGTGATCGAACAGTTGCTGCCGCTGTCTGGCGACGCGGTCGGTTCTGCCGAAACCAAGTGGGACTACGTCTATGAGCCGGACGCCAAGGAAGTTGTCGACGATCTGCTCATCCGCTACGTCGAAGCGCTGATTTACCAAGCGGTTGCCGAGAACATGGCATCCGAGCAAAGCGCCCGGATGGTGGCGATGAAGTCCGCATCCGATAACGCCAAGACCGTGATTGGCGATCTCAAGCTCGTCTACAACAAGGCGCGCCAGGCAGCGATTACCAAAGAGCTGTCCGAGATCGTCGGCGGCGCCGCGGCGGTGTAACAGGTTTCAATCATTGAGGGATTCAATATGAGTCAAGGTACCATCGTTCAGTGTATCGGCGCCGTTGTGGACATCCAGTTCCCGCGTGCGACGATGCCCCGGGTCTATGACGCGCTGCAGCTCGACGCAAGCGAGCAACACGCCAACGTTGAAGCGGCACTGACCTTTGAAGTTCAACAGGAAATTGGTGACGGGGTTGTTCGTACCATCGCCATGGGTTCTTCCGACGGTCTGCGTCGCGGCATGAAGGTGAACAACACCGGCGCCCCGATCTCGGTTCCGGTCGGTCACGGCACCCTCGGTCGCATCATGGACGTTCTCGGTCGCCCGATCGACGAAGCCGGCCCGATTGCCGGCGGCGAACTCCGCGCCATTCACCAACCGGCACCGAAGTTCGACGAACTGTCGCCTTCGGTTGACCTGCTCGAAACCGGCATCAAGGTTATCGATCTGGTTTGCCCGTTCGCCAAGGGTGGTAAGGTCGGTCTGTTCGGTGGTGCCGGCGTCGGCAAGACCGTTAACATGATGGAGCTGATCAACAACATCGCTAAACAGCACGCCGGTCTGTCGGTGTTTGCTGGCGTGGGTGAGCGTACCCGTGAGGGCAACGACTTCTACCACGAGATGAAGGACTCCAACGTTCTCGACAAGGTGGCGATGGTCTTCGGTCAGATGAACGAGCCTCCCGGCAACCGTCTGCGCGTGGCGCTGACCGGCCTGACCATGGCCGAGCGTTTCCGTGACGATGGCCGCGACATCCTGTTCTTTGTCGACAACATCTATCGCTACACCCTTGCCGGTACGGAAGTTTCCGCACTGCTCGGCCGTATGCCTTCCGCCGTGGGCTATCAGCCGACGCTGGCTGAAGAAATGGGCCGTCTGCAAGAGCGTATTACCTCCACCAAAGTTGGCTCGATCACCTCTATCCAAGCCGTTTACGTGCCCGCCGATGACTTGACCGACCCGTCCCCGGC
>JBAYVG010000097.1:0-10149 GCA_041674785.1 Rhodocyclaceae bacterium | reverse complement strand
GGAGCAGCCGGATTTCCGCGAGCCGCCGCTGTCGGTGGAAGGTGCTGCCGACCACTGGAATCACCGTGCCGACGAGGATTACTACTCGCAGCCAGGTGCGCTCTTCCGCCTGATGACGCCAGCGCAGCAGCAGGTGCTGTTCGAGAACACGGCACGTTCGCTGGGCGGGGCGCCGGAGGATATCCAGCGTCGTCACGTCGCCAACTGCACCAAGGCTGATCCGGCTTACGGTGCCGGGGTCGCAAAAGCCTTGGGGCTGACACGCTAGTGGTCTGCAATAGCAAGTGATGGAAGGGGGCGACCTGAACCTGGAGGCGCCCCTTTTTTTCAGCCTCAGGCATGAATTGCGCTCGGAAGTGGTCTATATTTGCGTCACGAATGTGACGTTTGAAGAGACGCCTTGTGCAAGACGAAATAGCTCATGAAACCCTGCCGCAGCAGGTAGACCGAATCCGCTCGCTGGTCAGCCCCGTATTGAGTGCATTGCTGGTTTCGCCCGAGGTGGTGATACCGCCCCAGCTGACCGCAGCCCTGCTCGATTTCCATATTGCGACCAAGCTTCATCCAGGCTTGGCTCGGGCAGGGGAAACGGCGCGTTCGCTCGCCAGCCTGCTGCACCACTCCGGCGAACAGGTGCCGGATGCGCAGGAGCGTCTGCAGATCACCGTGCTCATCGAAAACCTGCTGCAGGAATTCGCCCCCGGCGCCGCCGAAGTGCCTGCAGAAATCCGCCGCCCCCTGGTGACGCCGATTTCGCCGTCGTCGGCGACCGTCAATCGCCGCATCGCGCTTTATGTGGATAGTGGCGTGCTGCAGCTGATGCTGCAGGAAACGCTGACCCAGGCCGGGCTCGAACCGGTCGCTGTCGATTCGCTTGAAACGCTGGCCGCTACGGAAGCGGCACAGGCGCCTGCGGCCATCATTGCCGATCTCAACCTCTGTCAGCTGCACCCGCAGGCGGCCGAAGTCTTTGCTGCCTTGCGCCAACGCTTCTTTCCGTCGCCGCACCTGTTCTGCGTTGCCCCCTCCGATGACATACCCGCCCGGCTTGAGGCCGTGCGTCTGGGGGCCACGCGCTTTCTGGCGCAGCCGGTGGATACCGCACGCCTGGTCGCCATCATCAAGGGCGTGACCGTACAGATACCGGCCAGGCCGTTCCGTGTGGTGATGGTGGAAGACGACCCCTTCCTCGGTGAGGTTTACCGTGACGGGCTGGAACACGCCGGCATCGAGACCTGTGTCATCAACGACCCGCTGCAGGCGCCGGCCCGCATTGCCGAGTTTCAACCCGATCTGGTTGTCAGCGATCTGTTCATGCCCGGTTGCAACGGTTTCGAGCTGCTGGCGCTGTTGCGTCAGGATGAAACATTGGCCGATACGCCGATCATGCTGTTGTCGAGCGAGCCGGATGTCGAGCGTCGTCTGGAGGCGCTGGATCTCGGTGCCGATGATTTCCTGATCAAGCCGGTCGACATGTCGTTGCTGGTGACCACCGTTGTCGCGCGCGCCAAGCGGGCGCGCATGCTCAAACGCAGCCGCAGCGAGTACCGCCGCGTGCTTGAACGCATGCGCGAAATGGAGCCATATCTGCCGGATACCTTCCCCGCGCTGCCGGCTGCGGAACTCTCCGTGGACGACCTGCTCTTTACCGAAACCATCAACATGGACGACTACGTTGTCGGCGAGGTGGCGCGCGAGGATCTGGGCGAGTTCGGTGTGTCGAGCGAGTTCGGCAAGCCGCCGCTCAAGCCAGTCTGAGGCGCCAGGCCCGGCTCAAGCCGGTGCCGCGAGCAGCGCCGCGAACATCCCCTTGGCCCAGGCGAGATCCTCGTCGCGTGGTTGTGCATCGTAGTGCTGCTGCACGGTCTGCATGATGAGGCCGTCGCCGCGAAAGCGGTAACGCGCTTCGATGCGCATCATCTCCATCGGGTCGGCCCCGGCCAGCACGAAACAGGTGCTTTCCGGTAGCTGCCGTTGCGCTTCCTTGCCCCGTGCCTCGGCCACGATATGTGTGGCGGCGATGCGGCCCTGGCTGGCCGCCATGTGCCCGCTTTTCGGGTAATGACCAAACAGCTGCGAAGCGCGGTCGACCATGTCGCCAACAAGAAAGATGCGCGGGTCGGTGAGCGAGCGATAACTCACCGCATCCTGTGCCGCCCAGCCACTCGGTTGGCTGCTTGCGTCGCCCGTTGTTTTGCGACCGATCAGGCCGGCCTGCCAGGCAAGATCGCCCGCCTGCTGTGGCGGCATCAGAATCGCCTCATCAAAGCGGAAAGTGTCGAAATCGGTCGTCACGGTTTTCCGGAAAGGATCAACCGTCTTGACCCGTGCCTGCGGCACGTAGGTAATCTGCTCGCGGTACTGGCCGCTGAAAACACGGTTGAACGCCTGCATCATCGGGTTGGGGTCGAGCAGGATGACGCGGGCCTTGAGGTTCCGGCGGCGGATCAGCGAGGCGATCATGCAGGCGCGCTCATAGGGCGCCGGTGGGCAGCGGTAAGGCATGGTCGGCACGGTCATCAGCAGATCGCCGCCGCTAAAGCGTTCCAGTCGTGCTTTCAGTGCCTGTTGCTCGGCAGCCTGCCAGGCACTGCCGAAGTGCTGGCGCGATTCAGCTGCGGGTCGCGGGTCGTCACCGAACCAGGGCGTGAAATCGTCGCGGATACCAACGGCGAGTACCAGCCAGTCATAAGTCAGCGTGCCGTCGCGGGTGATCACCTGTCGCTGGTCACGATCGATGGCGGTGACCTCGGTGCGAATGAAGGTGTAGCCAAAGGCTTTTGCTGCCACGGTGTAGTCGTGTGCAAGCAGGCGGCCATCGATACGGTCGGCCAGCCAGCGGTTGGAGAGCGGGCACGACCAGAAGGCGGGGCTGCGCTCGAGCAGCACCACCTCGATTTCCGGCGCCAGTTCACGGAGCTGGCGGGCGGCTGCCAGACCGCCCCAGCCGCCGCCTACGACCACTACTCGGCGCTGGCGAGTGGCAGGCAGCAGCGTTGGTGCAGCGTGGGCTAGCCACGGCACGGCACTGCCGGCACCGAGGGCGAGGGTGCCGGCAAGCGAGCGGAGCGTGTTGCGACGGCCAGCGTGCATGGTTGGTTTCGGTTTTTCAGGGTGGCTTACGGTCTTCGCAGGGGGCGGCCCCACGGCGGTGGCTATTGCCGTGCTGCTTCAGGCTTTCGGTGCGACGGTTTCCTGCGGCGAATTTTCTGGCGACTCTGGTGGCGGCATCAACGGGATCGGTGGCAGTTGGGCCTTTTCCTCATCGGTCAGCTTGAGGCGTTCGATCAGCGAGTCGCGGTTGAGATGCAGCAGTTTTTCGAGTGCGGCAAAATCGTCGGGCAGGGCTGCATCGTTCCAGCCATTGGCTGAATGACGGGCAAGGTCGACGGCCAGCAACACGTTGCGAATGCGCGGGTGCTCCGCGTGCGCCGGATCGATCAGGTTCGACAGCAGCTGCGGCAGGTGCCAGGTACGGCAAAGCGCCAGCTGCAGGTCAATCAACTGGATGCCGAGTACGCGTTCCTGCGCGATGGCGCTGCGCAGGCTGCGGTCGGTCTTCTGCATCTCGCGGATATCGATGGCCAGCTTGGGGGCGAAGACCCACAGCAGAATCTCGGCCAGATCGTGCAGCAGCGCGGCGATGGTTACTTCTTCGATGTTCAGATCCTGCCGCCACAGCGCCCATTCGTGCGCGTAGTGGGCTGCCCGCTGCACGCGGCGAACGATCTGCAAGGTGCCAAGCATCGCCGGTGGATCGGATTTCAGCAGCCCCTCGACTGTATTCAGGTCCTTGAATTTTTCAAAAAAAGGCTCGACGCCGACCATCATCACCGCACTGGCGATGGTCGTGATATCGCTGCGCAGGCTCTTGCCGGCAAAGGGCTGGATGAAGGTCAGCACCTTCACTGTCATCAGCGGGTCCTGCAGTACGACACGGGCCACTTCGCGGCCGTTGACACGGTCGATCCTGGCGCGCATCTGATCAAGCTGGCGGGCCGTGTGGCGCAGTACCGGCAAGTCAGCACCGCTGAAAAAGAGCAGCCAGGTTTCGAGATCCTGTAGCGGGTGGGTCAGCATGGTTTCTACTTCACTATGCGCATGAAATTCAGAGGCTAATTCACTGATTAGGAAACAACAGTGTTGATTGCTGGATGGTACTCGCAGGCCTGAGCCGATTCAAGCGCGGCTTGCCAGCCAAGCGTTTGCATCAGCGCTGCGAAGGGGCCTGAAAGCGGGGCAGCAATCTGCAGTGGGGCGCCGCTGAGTGGGTGCGCAAACGCCATTTCGAGACAGTGCAGGAGCAGGCGCGCGCAGCCGGTGTGGGCAGCGAAGGCGCGGTTGTGCGGCCCCTTGCCGTAGGTGGCGTCACCGATGATGGGGTGGGCGATGTGCTTGAGATGGCGGCGGATCTGGTGCCGACGTCCGCTTTCCGGGGTCAGTTCGAGCAAGGCATAGCGACTGGTCGGATAGCGATCGTTGGGCAGTGGCAGCTCGGTGCTTGCCAGCCGTCGCCAGTGCGTGCACGCGGCTTGCGGCAGGTTTTCGGCACGCGGGTCGACCCACTCGGCGGCGTCCGGCTGGCGTTTCAAGGCGTGGTCGATGCGGCCATGTTCGTCGGGCCAGCCACGGACGACGGCCAGATAGCGCTTGCTTACCTGCTGGGCAGCGAAGGCATCCGAGAGCGTACGCGCTGTCTGACGGTCGAGCGCGAAGACGAGAACCCCCGAGGTGCCGCGATCAAGCCGATGTACCGGCGACACCGGCTGGCCGATCTGGTCGCGCAGCAATTGCACGGCGAAGCGTGTTTCATGCCGATCGAGCACGGTGCGGTGCACCAGCAGGCCGGCCGGCTTGTCGATGACCACCAGTTGGTCGTCGCGGTAAAGGATGGTGAGCTCGTCGGTGGCGGGTGGCGACATTTCCGGCTGGGTGATCAACTGAAATCTCCGGCCACGTAATACCAGCGTCCGTCTTCGCGCACGAAGCGGCTGATCTCGTGCAGACGATGGCCACGCCCCTCGGTGCGGTAACGGGCAACGAATTCGACGGTGGCGGCGTTGTTGTCCGTTTCATCCAGCGCATGCCGTTTTACCTCCAGCCCGAGCCAACGGGTCGGCGAATCTTCCAGCGATTCGGGGCGCGTACTTTTGTGCCACGTGGCAAGCAGATAGTCGTGCAGTTGCAGCACATAAGCGCTGTAACGCGAACGCATCAAGGCCTCGGCCGTCGGCGCTGGCGAGCCTAGGTGCCAGGGCTCGCAGCAACGCGGGTAGGCAAGACCGCTGCCGCAGGGGCAGGGAGGGGCAGCTTTGTTTTTCATGGCTTCATGTCGTTGCGGCTGGCGATGGCGGAGCATTGTCCTCGTTTTTGAGACGATGCGCCGTCTCCACTGGTGTATTCAATGCTGTGCAAACACCTTCGACTTGCCGTTCTTCTCTACCAGCAGCACTTCGTACGGCGCCTTCTTCGCACTCTCCATTCCCGGCGAGCCGCCCGGCATGCCGGGAGCGGCAAGCCCGACGGCCTGCGGCTTTTCCTTGAGCAGGCGCTTTACGTCGGCAGCCGGAACATGGCCCTCGATGACATAGTTGCCGATGCGTGCGGTGTGGCAGGAACCATACTGTTCCGGCATGCCGAGCTTCTTGCGGGCGGCGGGAACGTCATCGACATTGATGTTGCGGACCTTGAAGCCGCTGTCGAGCATGTGCTGGCTCCACTCGGTGCAGCAGCCGCAGTATGGACTCTTGTACACCTCGACCTCCGGCAGTTCGGCGGCCAGCGTGTTGAAGGCGAGGCCGGTGAGCAGGGCAACGATGCTTGGCTTGATGCTTTTCTTCATGATGGGTTCCTTATCGAGAGCGAAATTCTGGAGGCTGGCCAGAAGCGATTCTGGCCGGGTTGCCCGGGCAAACTTTCTTGCCACGCAGCACGCTGCTTTCAGTGCTTGTTTTCCTCGCCATGTTCCCGCCGCCACGGCTTGCCCGGCACGTGGATCACCGGCGTCTCTGCCAGCGTCAGCATGGTCGAGGAAATCATGCCGCAGACCATCGGCGTGGCGATGTGGCGTATGGCTTCCGGAACGTTGCCGGTGTCCCACATGATTGGCAGCAGGCTGGGCATGATGGAGGCGCTAGCGAATCCCGACTTTGCGCTGTTCTGCTCGAACGTAAGCCGTGATGTGCGCCACATCATCCGGCGTTACCTGCGGCACCGGCGCCATGTCGCCGAACGGCCAGTGGTGGGCACGCACCCCGTTCTTTGCGGCAAGCTGGAAGGCGGCATCGCCGTGGTGCGAGGGCTCGTAGATCTTGTGCAGCAGTGGCGGCCCTTTCTTCTCTCCTTTGTCGACACCTTTCAGATCGGCGCCGTGGCAGGCGGCGCAGTGCTTGTCGACGAGTTTCTTGCCGGCGGCGGCATTCGGCATCAGGCCGGCGCTGGGCTGTGGAACCTGCCAGTTCTGGGCGCTTGCCGGAAGGTTGGCGAGGGCGAGAACTACGGCTGTGACGAGTTGGCTACGCGTCGGCAACATGGATATCCTTTCTTTCAAAACAGTTGGTTCAATGCTTGTGGCCGGCATGGTCATGCGCCGGGGGTTTGTCGTTTTTCCGGCGGGCGGGCTCGGTAGTAGATTGTGGCGGGTGGGTGCCCTGATGGCTGTGGCCGTCACTGGCCGCGACCTGCTGCCGGTAGGCCTCGGCAGAGAGCGTCGGCATCGCTTTCAGGAAAGCGGTGATATCCCAGATGGCCTCATCCTCCATGCCGCCCTGGCGCCAGGCCGGCATACCCGAAGCCTTGATGCCGTGCTTGATGATCCAGAATCTCCGGGCATCGGTGCCGGGTGACGCCAGCGACAGATCCGGTGGTTGCGGGTAGAGCCCTTTCCGTAGCTCGCTGTCGCCTGCGCCTGGCGAGAGATGGCAGCCGACACACATGGCGTCGTAGTTGCCGGCGCCGCGGCGGACGCGGGCAGCGTCGGCAAGATCCGCTGGCGGCACGATTTCACGGGTCTGGCGATCGATTGATCGATCCCGTGCCCATTCGAGCAACTGCAGGGTGATCGGGGCGTGCGGTGTGTCGGCGGCGACATCGATCCCTCCCGCCTGAATGAAACCTGCGCCCGCTGCGGTACAGATGAAGACGGCGCCAAGCGCGCCGGCGATGATCTGCTTCATGCTTCGTACCCCCGTTCCAGCCGCCACTGCTTGACCAGCGCATAGATTGCCGGAATCACGGCGAGCGTCAGCACGGTCGAGGAGATCATGCCGCCAACCATTGGCGCCGCGATGCGGCGCATCACTTCCGAGCCGGTGCCGGTACCCCACATGATCGGCAGCAGGCCGGCCATGATGGCGACCACGGTCATCATCTTCGGTCGCACGCGTTCGACGGCGCCTTCCATCACCGCTGCGTAGAGGTCGGTGGCGTTGGGTGCACGTCCGGCCTCGCGGCACTTTGTCTTCAGCGCTTCCCACGCATGGTCGAGGTAGATCAGCATCACCACGCCGGTTTCGGCGGCGACGCCGGCCAGCGCGATGAAGCCGACAGCCACCGCCACCGACAGGTTGTAGCCGAGCGCCCACATCAACCAGATGCCGCCGACCAGCGCGAAAGGCACCGAGAGCATGACGATCAGTGTTTCGGTGACGCGCCGGAAGTTGAGGTAGAGCAGCAGGAAGATGGACAGCAGCGTCACCGGGATGACCACTTTCATCTTGGCGATGGCACGCTCCATGTACTCGAACTGGCCGCTCCAGGTGATGTAGTAGCCGGGCGGGAAAGTCACCTTGTCGGCGACCGCCTTCTTGGCATCGGTCACGTAGCCGCCGATGTCGCGATCGCGGATATCGACGTAGAGGTAGGCCGAGAGCAGCGCGTTCTCGGTGCGGATGCCGGGGGCGCCCTTGGCGACCTCGACCTTTGCCACCTGCCCCAGTGGGATCATGGCGCCGTCCATGGTCGGCACCAGCACTTCGCGCGCGATCTGCTGCGGGTCGGAACGCAGTTCGCGTGGGTAGCGCACACCAACACCGAAGCGCTCGCGGCCTTCGACGGTGGTGGTTACCATCTCGCCGCCGAGGGCGGTGGCGATCACTTCCTGCAGTTCGCCGATGCCGAGGCCGTAGCGCGCCAGCTGTGCGCGGTCGGGTTCGATGTTCAGGTAGAAGCCGCCGGTGATACGTTCGGCGAAGGCGCTGGTGGTGCCGGGTACGGCTTTCACCACCGCCTCGATCTCCTTGGCCAGCCGCTCCATCTCGTCGAGATCCTTGCCGAAGACCTTGATCCCGATCGGCGTGCGGATGCCGGTCGACAGCATGTCGATGCGCGCCTTGATCGGCATCGTCCACGAGTTGGCGATGCCGGGGAACTGCAGCGCCTTGTCCATCTCGGCGATCAGCTTGTCGATGTTCATGCCCGGCCGCCATTCCGACTCGGGCTTGAGGTTGATCACCGTCTCGAACATCTCGGTCGGCGCCGGGTCGGTGGCCGTATTGGCGCGCCCGGCCTTGCCGTAGACCGATTCGACCTCGGGGAAGCTCTTGATGATCTTGTTCTGCGTCTGCAGCACCTCGGCGGCCTTGGTGATCGACATGCCGGGCAGCGAGGCCGGCATGTAGAACAGCGTGCCTTCGTTGAGTGTCGGCATGAATTCCGAGCCGAGGCGCGAGGCGGGGTAGAGCGACAGCAGCAGCGATACCCCGGCGAGGGCGATGGTCGTCTTCTTCCAGCGCATGACCCAGGTGATGATCGGCCGGTAAGCGGCGATCAGCACGCGGTTCACCGGGTTCTTCGCTTCCGGAATGATGTGGCCGCGGATGAAGAGCAGCATCAGCACCGGTACCAGCGTGACGGAGAGCAGCGCGGCACCGGCCATGGCGAAGGTCTTGGTCCAGGCCAGCGGTGCGAACAGCCGGCCTTCCTGTGCCTCCAGCGTGAACACTGGCAGGAAGGAGACGGTGATGATCAGCAGCGAGAAGAAGAGGGCGGGGCCGACTTCCTTGCAGGCGGCGATCATTGCCTCAGCCCGGTCGCTCGCCGTATGTTCCGCTGGCAGCCGTTCCAGGTGCTTGTGCGCGTTCTCGATCATGACGATGGCCGCATCGATCATGGCGCCGATGGCGATGGCGATGCCGCCCAGACTCATCAGGTTCGAGTTCATGCCGAGTGCGCGCATGGCGATGATGGCGATCAGGATGCCAACCGGCAGCATCAGGATGGCGACCAGCGCACTGCGTACATGCAGCAGGAAAACGACACAGACCAGCGCGACGATCAGGCTTTCCTCAAGCAATGTCGCCTTCAGCGTATCGATGGCACGATGGATCAGGTCAGAACGGTCATAGACCGTCTGTACCGACACCCCCTCGGGCAGGCCGGCGGAGACTTCGGCGATCTTCTCCTTGACGTTGTGGATCACCTCCAGCGCGTTCTGGCCGTAGCGCGCCATGATGATGCCGGAGACCACCTCGCCTTCGCCGTTGAGTTCGGTCAGGCCGCGCCGCTCGTCCGGCGCCAGTTCGACGCGGGCGATGTCGCGGATCAGTACCGGTGTGCCTTTCTCGGCCTTGACCACCAGCTGCTCGATATCGCCCTTGCCGCGCAGGTAACCCTTGCCGCGCACCATGTACTCGGTCTCGGCCATCTCGACGACACGCCCGCCGACGTCGCGGTTCGAATCGCGGATGACCTGTGCCACCTTGGTCAGCGGCACGCCGTAGGCACGCAGCTTCACCGGGTCGACGGTCACCTGATAGGTCTGCACAAAGCCGCCGATCGAGGCCACCTCGGCAACACCATGCGCCTTGGTCAGCTGGTAGCGCAGATACCAGTCCTGGATGCTGCGCAGTTCAGCCAGCGTCTTCTCCTTGGCCACCAGTGCGTACTGGTAGACCCAGCCGACGCCGGTGGCGTCCGGCCCGATCTGCGGCGTGATGCCCTTGGGCATCCGGCCGGAAGCGAAGTTGAGATATTCCAGAACACGCGAACGCGCCCAGTAAATATCGGTGCCGTCCTCGAAGATGATGTAGACGAAGGAGGCGCCAAAAAAGGAAAAGCCGCGCACCACTTTCGATTTCGGCACCGAGAGCATGGCCGTGGTCAGCGGGTAGGTCACCTGGTCTTCGACCACCTGTGGCGCCTGGCCGGGGT
>JBAYVG010000096.1:0-10246 GCA_041674785.1 Rhodocyclaceae bacterium | reverse complement strand
TCGCTGATTGCCACGGTTCGTTTTTATCGTGTCGGCGCCTTCTCGTGGAAGCTATTCCTGCCGCTGATTCTGGCCTCGGTGCCGATGGCCTACCTTGGGGGCATCCTGACCCTGCCAGCGCATCTTTACCGTCCGATCGTTGGCGTCGTGCTGCTCTACGCTGCCTGGCGTTTTTTCTTTACTGCCAGCAAAAGCGATTACGAACTGGCGCAGCCGTCGCTGCCGCTATTGCTCGCGACCGGAATCATCCTTGGCTTCCTCTCCGGCCTGACCGGCGTGGGGGGGGGCATTTTCCTCAGCCCGCTCTTGCTGTTCCTGCGGTGGGCACCGCTGAAAACGATTTCCGGCACCTCTGCCGCCTTTATCCTGGCCAATTCGCTGGCCGGTCTGGCCGGGGTCATGTCAGCCGGGGCCAGCCTGCCGCCCGCCCTGCCGCTCTGGGCTGGCGCAGCGGTCATCGGTGGTCTGGTCGGCGCTGAGTACGGTAGCCGCCGTCTTGGCAACACCACGATCCAGAAACTTCTGGCCGTCGTCCTCGTGATTGCCGGCCTGAAAATGGTGGCGACATGAGTGCGAGAGACGACATTCTGGCGCGGGTGCGCAGCAAGCTCGGTGTTCACTCCCCTGATGCGGAGCGTGTCGCCACAGCCAAATCGTACGTCGCCGCACGGGCGGCCGGGCCCCGGCCAGCGATCGCTGCTGCCCCGACCGAACTGGCTGCACGCCTGCTTGCCAAGTCGCAGGCCATGGCGTCGACGGTCGAGCGTCTGGCGAGTCTCGGCGACGTACCGGCCGCCGTCGTCCGCTATCTGGCGGCACAGGACTTGCCGCTGCAGGCCGCCTGCTGGCCATCGCTGGGCGGGCTCGACTGGTCGGGGGCCGGGTTGGCGGTTGCAGCACGCGCGGCCAACGGTGACGATCCGGTCGGCATCACTGGCTGCTTCTGTGCCATCGCCGAAACCGGCACGCTGATGCTGGTTTCCGGGCCGGAAACGGCCGCCACCACGAGCCTGCTGCCAGAAACCCACATTGCCGTGGTGCCGGTTGCGCGTATTGTGCCGGCGATGGAGGAGGGCTTTGCCTTGCTGCGTGCTGAATTCGGTGAGAATTTGCCACGCGCCGTGAACTTTGTCTCCGGCCCTTCACGCACCGGCGACATCGAGCAGACCATCGTGCTCGGGGCGCATGGCCCGTATCGCGTGCATCTTCTGCTGATCGAGGATGCCGGCCGGAGCTGAGGGTGAACCGCCGGCTGTGTGACTTTTGTCATATGCGTAAAGTCATAGGTTTGAGATAATCAAGCCCTTGATTACAGGTGAAAGTTCCGGGCCATGAGAAAGAAAATCATGATGGGCGGTAGTTTGGCGAAGGCCCATAACGTCGAGCTGGCGCGCGCCTCGGATCTCTGTCGTTCGCTGGTTCGTGATATGCCGGCCATGGTTCATTCGATCGATGCCAGTGGGACGATCATCGATGTCAGCCAGAAATGGCTGGAAATTCTTGGCTATTCCCGCAGCGAAGCCATCGGCCGGAAATCCACCGATTTCCTTACCGAAGAGTCCCGCGCCTACGCAACCGAGAATGTCATCCCGGAGTTCTTTCGCAGCGGGCGCTGTGTCGATGTGCCGTATCAGGTCATCGCGCGCAATGGCGATATTCTCGATGTCCTTCTTTCCGCCACCTGCGTTCGCGGTGACGACGGCCAGATTCTGCGCAGTATTGCCGTCATGCAGGATGTCACCGCCCGAAAACGGGCCGAGCGCAAGCTCGATGCCGCCAAGGCCTACGCTGAAAATCTGCTGTATTCCGCCAATGTGCTGGTGGTTGAGCTGGATAACCAAGGGCGCGTCGGTCGGCTAAATCGTGCTGTCGAAAACATGAGCGGCTACAACTCGGCCGATCTCGCCGGGAAAGACTGGTTTGAGGCGGTGTCCCCGCCGGCCCGTTATGCCAGTGTCCGTGCGCGGCTGACCAATCTGCTCAGCAGTGGCGATGGCGACCGTTTCGAAAGTGTTGTCGTGACTAAATCGGGAGGCGAGCGCCAGGTTGTCTGGCGCAATAGCCCCGCAGTCGAAAATGGCCGGGTTGTCGGCATGCTCTGCGTGGGGGTTGATGTCACCGAGCAGCGCCGGGCCGAGGCACGTCTGGCAGCGAGCGAAAAGGCCCTGCGTGAGGCGCAAGGGGTTGCCCAGATCGGTAGCTGGGCGCTGGACCATCGTAGCGGCGAACTACATTGGTCTGAGGAAATGTTCCATATTCTCGGCCTCGATCCGCACAGAGTTACAGCTTCGGAAGATACTTTTCTGAATGCGCTGCACCCCGATGATCGCGGCGATGTCGCCAAGACCTACCTGCAGGCGCTTGAACGGCATCGCCCCTTCGACTTGCGGCATCGTCTGCTGCTGGCCGACGGTTCCATCAAATACGTGCATCAGCGTTCGGAGGTCAGTTATTCCGAATCGGGACAGCCCGCGCGCTCGGTCGGCACCGTTCAGGACGTGACCATGCAGGTGCTGCAGGAAATGGCTCTGCAGGAGAGTGAGCAGCTGTTCCGCACCATTGCCGACTTCACCTACGACTGGGAGTACTGGCAGGGCAAGCAGCAGGAAATGCTCTATATCAGCTCATCGTGCAAGCGGGTGACCGGTTACTCGCAAAGCGATTTTATCCGCGACCCCGGTCTGCTTGTGCGCATCATTCATCCGGACGATCAGGCGCGCTTCAATGAGCACTTCTGCCACGCGGATTGCGACGAGGACCTGGAAGTGGAGTTTCGCATTCTCACCAAGGAAGGCGAGGAACGCTGGATCTCACACGGTTGTCGTCCGGTCTATACGCGAAACGGTGAACGTAACGGGCGGCGGGTGAGCAATCGTGATGTCACCGACCTTAAAGCGGCGGAGCAGTTGGCCTACAAGCTGGCCTATTACGATGCGCTGACCAACCTGCCCAATCGCCGCCTCCTGGAAGACCGGCTTGGCAAGGCAATTCCGCTGGCGAATCGGCAACGTTGCCCGCTGGCACTGATGTTCATCGACCTGGATCGGTTCAAGCAGATCAACGATGCCTTCGGTCACCACGTCGGCGATACCTTGCTGGTCGAGGTCGGGCGCCGATTTGCCTCCTGCCTGCGTGCCAGCGATACGGTCGCTCGCACCGGGGGCGACGAATTCATCGTTCTCCTGCCGGATATCGCCAGCCCCGATCATGCCTCAGCCGTGGCCGAGAAACTGCTAGCTGTCCTGCGTCCGCCCGTCGTTTGCGGCGACGACGCCTTCGATACCTCGGCCTCGATCGGCATCGCCATTCTGGCGGTTGATGGCAGCGATGACAGTGTCAGTCTGATGAAAAAGGCGGACATCGCCATGTACGCCGCCAAGCAGGCCGGGCGCAACTGCTATCAGATTCATTTGACGTAGCGGGCCGATTCAGGGCGCTTCCCCGGTCGGCGTAGGCAGTTTTTCCGTCGTCAGGCCAGCGGCATCATCGGATGCCCACGGCGGATGGCTTCCATGAAGATGATGCCCTGGTGTGGGTCGCCGATGCCGCCGGCGTCGAAGAGCAGCTTGAACACTTCATCGGCCTGCGGGGCTTCGACCAACACCATCAAGACATCCTTTTCCGCCCAGAAAGTATGGCCGGGGCGCATGCGCCGACTGCCGGTGCCTCGGGCGTGGTGGTGTGTGACCGACAACACCCCCGGCCGGTTCTCGACAATCTCCAGCAGCAGGCGGCCGTGGCCACTGGGCACGATGGCCGTGACCAGCTTCTTCTCGACACCGTGGCCGATGTGCGCAAGCGCGCTCATTCCTTGCGTTCCGTGTGGACCCCGAAGCGTGCGGCGACTTCGTGCGGCACGTAGGTCGCCATCTTTTCCAGGTTGGTCATCCACAAAATGCCCATGCCCGGTGTGTCGAGCTTGGCGGTCACGAAGATGCGCTCGAACATGCGGTCCGCCTGCTCCGACGGGACGACGATGTAGATGATTTCTTTCTCGCTGTTCACTGTCAGACCGAGGATGCCCAGGTGCTTCTGGCGCATGCCGGTGCCGCGCGCGTGGAAGATGGTGGCGCCCTGGGCGCCGGATTCCTGCGCGGCCTGGACGACCAGATCGGCCGCGCCGCGCTGGACGATGGCGGTGAGCAGCACCACATCGGTGAGGACGATCAGTTCGTTGGCGTTTTGTGCGTTGCTCATGACTTCTTGCTCCTGCGCCGTGCGCGCGTATGCATGTCGATCCACAGGCCGGTGCCGAGAACGCTGATGATCGGCCCGACCGAACACATGGCGAGAATGCCGAAACCTTCAGCGGCACCGACCGCTTCACCGAGGCCAATGCCCAATGCCAGCAGCAGTGGCACCGTGACCGGGCCGGTGGTGACGCCGGCACTGTCCCAGGCCAGGTTGACCATTTCCTCTCGCGAGAAAAAGGTCAGCCCTAGCGCCAGCGTGTAGCCGCCGATCAGCAGTACCGACAGCGGCAGGTCGAAGAGAATGCGGGCCACGCCCAGCACCGCACCGATGCCGACGCCGCCGGCTACGGCATGGATCAGCATGCGCTTGCGGAAGGCGCCATCGGTCAGGTTTTCAACAGCCATGCCCATGGCGTTCAGCGCCGGCTCGGCGACGGTGGCGCCGTAACCGATGACGAAGGCGAAGAGCATGGTCATGGTGATGCCCAGCGCGTAGGGGTAGAGCGCCGGTTCACCGGTGACCCGGTTGGGCGAAAAAGCCCAGGGCACGTTGGTACCGGCCTGGTCGCCGAGCGCAACGAGGCCGGAGGTCAGCCCCAGGTTGAATACCGCCATACCGGTCAGCGCGACGAGGATGCCGTAAACGAAGATGTTTTTCTGGCGGATTTTCTGCCGCAGCAGCAGGGTCTGCACCACCACCAGCAGCAGCACCAGCGGCACGATGGCGCGCAGTGCGCCGAGAATTTCGGCAAAGGGTGTTTGCGTTGCCCAGCTGGTGTCTCCCGAGGGGGTCACCGGCAGCATGGCGGTAGCGCCCTGGCTGGAAAGGTAAATCGCCACGCCGAGCACGGCAGCCACCGGGAAGAGCGAGGCCAGCGTGACGACACCGAAGCCCGAGAGCGGGTTGTCACTGCGTCCGACCGAGGCCGCCAGGCCGACGCCAACGGCCAGTACCAGCGGTACCGTGACCGGGCCGGTGGTGACGGCGCCGCAATCCCAGGCCAGCGCGATGACGGTAGCCAGTTCGGGCTGTTGTGATGCCCAAAGGGTGAGCAGCAGAAGGGGCGGCACGATGATCTGCACCAGCGTCTTCATCTGCCAGCCGAAGATCGTGCGCAACATGCCCAGCGTGACCGCAGCGCCGACGCCGCCGGCGATAGCCAGCACCAGCCAGAAGGCGTAGGGGCCGAGCAACTGCCGCAGCCACGGCGCGCGCTCCGGAGAAATGGCGCTGGCCGCAGCCTGCAGCGCGCCGATGGCCGGTTCGGCAAAGGTGGCAGCGGCGCCAAGCAGCATGCTGAAACCCAGCAGAACGCTGGGGTGCACCTTGCCCGGCATGGTGAACCCGATGTTTTCGGCAAAGGGCATCAGCCCGAGCTTGACCCCCTCCATGAACAGCATCAATCCGACGATGACGGAGAAGATGCCGATGGCGATCTGTTGCGAGTCCAGCAGCGAGGTGCGCAGTGCCAGCGCCTGGAAGCCGATCAGCATCAGTGCCAGCGGCACCACGGCCCATAATTGTTCGGCGAAGCGGACGGTGACGTAAGGGGTGACCAGGCGATGCAGATCGACTGCGCGCAGTTTTGGCCGAACCTTGGTGTTGCGCTCAGCCTCGGCCAGCGCTCCGAAGCTGATCTGCCGCTCGTGGCGCTGGATGGCGCCGAGGTAGAGCCCGTAACGTAGTTTGTGTTCCGACAAGATTTTCTCCCGACCCGAAATTTACCATGCCGTTGATGACGGATGCTTGCTGTGCTGCCGTCAGCGGCGGTAATGGGCGGGTAGCGACAGGGGCAACAACTTGTCTTTGTAAAATGGTTCGATATAATTGGAAATATGGAAACAAAAACTGTCGTAGAACAACTCGCTGCGCTGGCGCAGGAAACTCGCCTCGCCGCCTGGCGCCTGCTGGTGGAAGCCGGCCCGGACGGGCTGACCGTTGGGGCCATTGGTGAGGCGCTTGGTGTGCCGCCGGCCACGCTCTCCTTTCACCTCAAGACGCTGGCCAACGCCGGTCTGGTCAGTACGCGTCAGGAAGGCCGCTTCATTCATTGCGTTGCCGATTTTTCGGTGATGCACGGCTTGCTCGCCTATCTCGGTGAGAACTGTTGCGGCGGCGCCGATTGTTCCCCGGCGTCGTTACCCGCCAAACGAAAATCTGCCTGAAACCATGACGACAAAAACCCTGAATGTGCTGGTGCTGTGCACCGGCAACTCCGCCCGCTCGATCCTCGGCGAAGCGCTGTTCAACCACCTTGGCAATCTGGAAACCCCGGGCCGCATCCGGGCCTTCTCCGCGGGCAGCCAGCCGAGCGGCAAGGTCAATCCGGTGGCGCTGGAGACGCTGGAAAAGCACGGCATTCCACTCCCGCAGGGAAACACTCCGAGGAGCAAATCGTGGGAGGAATTTGCCGCGCCCGGTGCGCCGCAGATCGATTTCATCTTCACCGTCTGCGCCAGTGCGGCCGGCGAAGCCTGCCCGATCTGGCCGGGCCACCCGACGACAGCGCACTGGAGCATCCCCGACCCGGCGCACATCGAGCCGCTGGCAGCACGGCGCGAAGCCTTCGAAGTCGCCTACGGGCAACTGGAACGACGTATCAAGGCCTTCCTCGCCCTGTCGCTGGAAACCCTGTCGGCCGATGAAATCAAGGCTGCGGCGAAGCAGATTCACGAGGCGGCAGTATGAGCGCCCAATGCGAACGCGCTGAACGCGCCGCCAAGGAAATCGCCGGCAGCCCGATGGGCTTCTTCGAGCGCTGGCTGAGTCTGTGGGTGGTGATCTGCATCGTCGCCGGCATCGCCCTCGGTCAGCTTGCCCCGTCCCTGTTCCAGGCCATCGGCCGCATGGAAGTGGCGCAGGTCAACATTCCGGTCGGCCTGCTGATCTGGGTGATGATTATCCCGATGCTGATGAAGATCGATTTCAACTCGCTGCACGAGGTGAAGAAGCAGGGCGCCAGCATCGGCATCACGCTGTTCATCAACTGGGCCGTAAAGCCGTTTACGATGGCCGCGCTCGGCTGGCTGTTCATCCGCCATGTCTTTGCGCCCTACCTCCCCGCCGAACAGCTCGACAGCTACATCGCCGGCCTCATCCTGCTCGGCGCCGCACCGTGCACGGCGATGGTTTTCGTCTGGAGCAACCTGTGTCGGGGCGATGCCAACTTCACCATCTCGCAGGTGGCGCTGAACGATCTGGTGATGGTCTTCGCCTTCGCCCCCATCGTCGCCTTCCTGCTCGGCGTCTCGGCCATTCCGATACCGTGGGACACGCTGCTGCTCTCGGTGGTGATGTACATCGTCATTCCGCTGGCCATCGCGCAGGGCTTGCGCTGGCACTTCATGGCCGGCGGCGAGGCCGCTTTCCAGTCGGCCGCTGCACGCATCGCACCCTTCACGATGTCGGCGCTACTCGCCACGCTGGTGTTGCTCTTCGCCTTTCAGGGCGAAGCCATCGCTGCCCAGCCGCTGATCATCGCCATGCTCGCCGTGCCCATCCTGCTGCAGGGCCTGTTCATCGCCGGCCTTGGCTACTGGCTCAATCGTCGCTTCCGCGTTGCTCACAATGTCGCAGGGCCGTCGACCATGATCGGCGCTTCCAACTTCTTTGAGCTGGCGGTGGCCGTCGCCATCGTCCTCTATGGCTTCGACTCCGGCGCCGCACTGGCCACCGTTGTCGGTGTGTTGATCGAAGTGCCGGTGATGCTCTGGTTGGTGCGCATGGTCAATTCGACCAAGGGCTGGTACGAGAGGCAGGAAGGTACCTGATGGACCTCGTCATCGCTGCCGTGCAGAGCGGGCTGGCCAGCCTGGCCTCCTATCTGGCGGCGCATGTCCTGCTTTGCCTGGTGCCGGCCTTCTTCATCGCCGGCGCGCTCTCGGCGCTGGTGCCGCAGGCCTCGATCACGCGCTTTCTCGGGCCGGAGGCGCCGAAGTGGGTGGCCTATCCGGCCGCTGCCGGCGCCGGCAGCCTGCTGGCGGTGTGCTCCTGCACGGTGCAGCCGCTCTTCGCCGGCATCTACAAGAAAGGGGCGGGTCTCGGCCCGGCCATTACCTTTCTCTTCTTCGCACCAGCCGCCAATATCCTCGCGCTGTCCTACACCGGCGTCGCCCTTGGTGCCGACATCGCCATTGCCCGCGTCGTGCTGGCGCTGTCCTTCGGCATCGGCATCGGCATGATCATGGCCATCGTTTTCCGCAAGAGCGAAGCGGCGCGGCAGGGCGATGCCCGCGCCTTCACTGAAGACGGTCGTGTCCCCAGACGCACCCTTCTTTTCGTCGGTACGCTGGTCGCCTTGCTCATCGCCGGCACGCTCAAGGTCGACCTGCTCACCGCGCCGCTCTGGCAGCACACCCTCGCCGCGCCCGATGCGGCCAGCGTACAGGCGCTGCTCGACCGCTGGGTGCCGGCCAACGAGGCCGTCGGCGCGGAAGCCTTGTCGCTGCAGGGGGTGCTGTTGATCGCACTACTTTTCGCCATTGGCGCGGCCGGCTGGCGCGGCCTCGGGCAGGTCGATGCCCGTTTCACCGGCCTGACCTGGCTGGCATTGACACTGACGGTGCTGACCCTGGCCTTCGCCGCCTTCGGCCTGCGCGTCAGCGATGGCGGGCTGACGCTGACGCTCACCGGCCGCACGCTCGCCGTGCCACTGCTCAGTCTCGCGCTGTTGCCGCAGGCGCGCCGCTTCGACGCATGGGACATGCAGCAATGGCTATCTGAGACCTGGCGCTTCGTGAAGATGATCTTCCCGCTGCTGGTGGTGGGCGTGTTCATCGTCGGCGTCATCCGCCTCTTCATCCAGCCGGAGTGGATCCAGCTGGTCGCCGGCAGCAACACGTTGCTCGCCAATCTCGCCGGCGTCGTCTTCGGCGTCTTCATGTATTTCCCGACGCTGGTCGAAGTGCCGATTGCCAAGATGTTCCTCTCGCTCGGCATGCACCCCGGCCCGCTGATCGCCTACCTGATGGCCGACCCGGAGCTGTCGCTGCAGAGCATCCTGATTACCTCGGCCATCATCGGCAAGCTCAAGGCCTGGACCTACGTCGGCCTCGTCGCGCTGTTCTCCACCGCCGCCGGCTTGACCTACGGCGCCTGGGTCGATGGCACGCCCATCGTGTTTCTGCTGCTGGTGGTTGGCGGCTTCGTCGGGCTGCTGTTCACCGCCCTGCATTTCATCGAAAGGAAAGCGACATGTTGATCAAGATCCTCGGTACGGGCTGCGCCAAGTGCCAGCGCCTCGAACAACTGACGCGCGAAGTCGTCGCCGAACTCGGCATCACCGCCGAGTTTGAACACGTGCGCGAGATGGAGAAGATCATGGCCTACCCGGTCATGAGCACGCCGGCGCTGGTGATCGACGAAGAGGTGAAATCCTCGGGCCATATCCCCAGTAAGGACGAGATAGCCGGCTGGCTCAAATGACACCCGCACTCGCCTCCACACTGACCTGCCCGGTCTGCGGGTTCAGCAGGACCGAAACCATGCCGACCGATGCCTGCCAGTGGTTCTACGAGTGCGTGCAGTGCAAAACCCTGCTCAAGCCGAAGCCTGGAGATTGCTGTGTATTCTGTTCTTACGGCGATGTGCCCTGTCCGCCGATCCAGATGGATCGCGGCTGCTGCTCGCCGTCTATCGATGAGGTGAAAACCATGAAAAAACTCGAAGTGTTTGACCCTGCCATGTGCTGTTCCACCGGCGTTTGCGGTGTCGAGGTTGACCCGGTGCTGGCGCAGTTTGCCGCCGATCTGCAATGGGTCGAGACGCACGGCATTGCCGTCGCCCGCCACAACCTCGGCCAGGAACCGCAGGCCTTCGCCGCCAACCCGGCGGTGTTGAAGGAGATGGAGGCGGGCATGGACCGTCTGCCGATTCTTGCCGTCGACGGTCATATCGTTTCTACAGGCATGTATCCGTCGCGGGTACAGCTGGCGCAGAAACTGGATTTGAAGCTCGATACCGCCGACAAGCCGCACATCAAGGCCGGCAGCTGCTGCAACCCGAAGACGGGCTGCTGCTGACGCCAAAACTCCGTCACCCCGGCGTCCGCCGG
>JBAYVG010000095.1:0-10508 GCA_041674785.1 Rhodocyclaceae bacterium | reverse complement strand
ACCTTCGTCCTCGATGCAGAGCGACGCGTCATCGTCTGGAACAAGGCCTGCGAACTCCTGACCGGCATGCCTGCGGCAGAAGTGCTGGGAACCCAGGATCACTGGCGCGCCTTCTATGGCACCGTACGGCCGTGTCTCGCTGATCTGATGATCGATGGGCGGCTTGATGAACTCGACCGCTACTACCCGATCCACCACCACTCGCAGGAAGTTTCCTACGGCATCCACACCGAGAACTGGTGCGTGATGCCCTTGCGCGGCACCCAGCTTTATCTGGAAATCGATGCCGGCATGATCCACGACAAGGACGGTCACCTGATCGCCGTTGTCGAAACGCTGCGGGACATGACGCTGCGCCAGAGTGCCGAGAACCGCCTGCGGACAATGTTCGAATCGTCGCCCGACCCGGTCTGGATCATCGAGGATGACCGCTTCATCGAATGCAACGATGCTGCCGTCAGCATGCTGGGCTACCGCAGCAAGGGCGAGTTCCTGAATACGCACCCGTCACAACTGTCACCGCCGGTGCAGCCTGACGGCGAGGATTCGTTCTCGAAGGCGCAGCGGATGCTGTCGCTGGCGCGTGAAAAGGGCCTGCACCGTTTCGAGTGGGTGCACACGCGCGCCAACGGCTCCAACTTCACCGCCGAGGTGACGCTGTCGAGCATCGACCTTGCCGGCCGCCAGGCGATCTATTGCGCCTGGCGCGATATCTCCGACCGCAAGCGTGCCGAGGAGGCGCTCCGGCTCTACGCCAAGGTCTTCGAGAACAGCGGCGAGGCGATCCTGATCACCGACCGCGATAACCGTATCGTTGCGGTGAACAATGCGCTGATTCGTGATACCGGCTACACGCAGGATGAACTGCAGGGCAAGGATCCGCGCGTACTTTCATCGCACAAGACGCCGCGCGAGACCTATCAGGCAATGTGGGGAGCACTGAAGGCATCGGGTTAC
The DNA here is from genome assembly GCA_041674785.1 of Rhodocyclaceae bacterium. GTDB lineage: Bacteria > Pseudomonadota > Gammaproteobacteria > Burkholderiales > Rhodocyclaceae > Proximibacter. Next base: position 9,551 of record JBAYVG010000095.1, on the reverse strand, counting down.
TGGCAGGGCGAATTGTGGGATCTGCGCAAGGATGGCGTTACCTATCCGAAATGGGCGGCCATCTCGGCCATTTGCGATGACAAGGGCGAGCGCACGAACTATATCGCCAGCTTCACCGATATCAGCGACCGCAAGGCAGCCGAAGCGCGAATCGACCACCTCGCCCACCACGATGCGCTGACCGGCCTGTTCAACCGCTACAACCTGGAAAGCCGACTGGCGCAGTCACTGCTTGCAGCGCGACGGGAGGCCGGCCTGATGGCGGTGATGTTCATCGACCTCGACCGCTTCAAGGTGATCAACGACACCCTCGGCCACCATGTCGGCGATCTGCTGCTGGTTGAAGTTGCGCGTCGTCTGGGTGAGTGCGTGCGTGAGAGCGATATCGTCGCACGCCTCGGCGGCGACGAGTTTGTCGTGGCGCTGACCAGTCTCGCCTGCGACATGGATGCGGCAATGATTGCCGCGAAGATCCTGAATTCGCTTGGCCAGCCCTGCACGATAGAAGGCAAGGTTTTGCACACCACCCCCAGCATCGGCATCAGCATGTTCCCGGCCAATGGCGAGGACTCGGAAGCGCTGATGAAGAATGCCGACACGGCGATGTATTACGCCAAGGAAAAAGGGCGGAACAATTTCCAGTTTTTCAGCCCGGCAATGACGGCCGCCGCCAGCGAACGGATGGAGCTTGAGCGCGATATGCTGGGCGCCTTGGCAGCAGGCGAGTACGAACTGCACTATCAGCCGCAGGTGTGCACGAAGGACGGTCACGTTTGCGGGGTCGAAGCGCTGATCCGCTGGCGCCATCCGGAACGGGGGCTGATCCCGCCGATGAAGTTCATCCCGATTGCCGAGGAAACCGGCGTCATCGAGGTGCTTGGCAACTGGGTCCTCGAAGAGGCTTGCCGGCAACTGGCGCGGTGGCGCACCCAGGGCTTGGACAAGCTACGCATGGCGGTCAATCTGTCGGCCTACCAGCTACGCTCGCCGACGCTTCTGGCGCAAGTACGCGCGGCGATGGACGCCAATGACATCGGCCCGGGCGAGCTGGAACTGGAAGTCACCGAATCTGCCGCGATGGAAGACCCCGAACGCGCCATCGGCCAACTCAAGGCTTTGCGCGACATGGGTGTCGGGCTGGCCATCGACGATTTCGGCACCGGCTATTCCTCGCTGGCGTATCTGAAGCTGCTGCCGATCGATACGCTGAAGCTGGATCGCGCCTTTGTTCGCGATATTGAAACCGACGAGAACGATGCAGCAATCAGCGCAGCGACGCTGGCGCTGGCCAGGAACCTGGGACTGAAGGTGGTTGCCGAGGGGGTTGAGACCGAGGCGCAGCGGCTATTCCTTACTCGCCACGACTGCGATCTGCTACAAGGCTATCTGTTCGGCAAACCGGAGCCGGCAGCGGTATGGACCGAACGCTGGCTGGCTCTCAAGCAGTAAGCCCTGCCCTCAGCAAGGCTTGCCGGCCTTGCACCCCTTGAGTATCCACAACGAAATGACTCCGGACACCTCGTCCGAACGGGTCTTGCGCGCCATTGACGTCGGATCGCGACCATTGTTGGTCTTGGCAAAGGGATCGGCGCCCGCCTGCAACAGCAGCTCGGCCTGCCGGGCACTTTGCGTATAGGCCGTCATGTGCAATGGCGTCAGCCCTTCGCTGTCGCGCACATTGACATCGGCGCCAGCCGCGATGAGCACCTTCAACGCTGACACGTCGGGATTGGTAGCCGCCAGATGCAAGGGGGTCGAGCCGTGCTGCGTACGGACATCGCGCATCGCCGGATCGGCCTTGAGGATTTTCTCCACGTCCTTGCCACTACCCAGACGCGCGGCATCGTGAATCGGCTGGTCGTTGGCGCCGATGACCGCTGCGGGGGCCTCGGCCTGTGCCGCATGAAGCGCAAGCGGAAACGTCGCTGCCGACAACAGCCAGGCCACGGTAACGAGCAAATTTTTCATTGGAACTCCATTTCAACGCGCGGTTTTTCGAAACTCGTCGCAATTCTAACGTCGCAGCGCGTACCAGGCCTGCCCTATCCATTCGTGCAGGGCGCGCGTGGAAGCGTGCAGGGCACCTGCACGCGGCACGAAATCCAGCGCGGTCAGCTGACCAACCGACATATACCCGGTGGGTGCCGGCAGCACCTTGAGTCCGGCTGCTTCGAAAGCAGCAACGGCGCGGGGCATATGCCAGGCATGTGTCACCAACGCGATTCGCTGAACTCCGGCGGTACGCAGCATTTCGGCAGACAGGCGGGCATTTTCGAGGGTGTTGTCGGATGCCGATTCCAGCCAACGGACAGACACCCCGAAATCACGCTCAAGGGAAACACGCATGGCTTCGGCCTCGGAGCGGGTGCCACCATCCGGCGCACCGCCGGTAACCAGCAAGGGCTTCTTCGACTGCCTGGCCAACAGGGCGGCATAGCGCAGACGGTCGAGTGCTGGCCCGATCACATCATCTTCCGAAAATTCCGGCGTTCCACGATAACGGGCTGCACTGAGAACGACAATGGCCTCGGCATCCAGCTTGTCGAGACTGCCGATAGCCAGTGCCGGGTACTTCGCCTCCAGCGGCACCAGCAGTGCCCGTGCCACCACCCCCAGCGAAAGCGCGGTGACCAGCAATACGCCGGCAATGACGAGAAAGCGCGCAAGCCGGGGGCGCGTATGCCAGAAAACAATACCGAGACCCGCCAGCAGCAGGCCGTTGAACGGCGGCAGCAGGATCGCTGCGAGCAGATTGGTTATCAACCAGGAGAAAGACATCGGCACATCCCGAAAACGACATTGAAAAGGCCCGCCGGGCGTCTTGCCGGGCGGGCCTCAATGATGCCAGAAAGCAGCTTAGTTCTTGAGTGCGTTCTGGATCTGTTCAAGCGTTGAAGGATCGTCGATGGTCGTCAGATCGCCCGGATCGCGGCCTTCTGCCAGCGCCTGCAGCGAACGGCGCAGCATCTTGCCGGAACGGGTCTTCGGCAGACCGGTGACGAAGTGCACACGCGCCGGGCGGGCGATGGCACCGAGGATGCCGTCAACCTTGGCGAAGACCTCCTTCTCCAGGGCCTTGACCATCTCCGGTGTTGCCACCTTCGATGCATCCTTGACGACGGCGAAGGCCATCGGCACCTGCCCCTTCAGCTTGTCTTCGACACCGACCACGGCGACTTCGGCGATGGCGGCATGATTCTGGATTGCCTCCTCGATTTCGCGCGTACCCAGGCGGTGGCCGGCAACGTTGATGACGTCGTCGGTGCGGCCGAGGATGGTGAAGTAACCATCGTCATCCTTGATCGCCCAGTCGAAGGACGAATAAACCAGCGGGTCCTTGAACAGCGTGAAGTAGGTGCTGACGAAACGATCGTCCTGGCCCCACACCGTCGACAGGCAGCCGGGCGGCAGCGGCGGGATGACCGCAGCAATGCCCTTCTCGTTGGCATCGCACTCGCTACCGTCTTCACGGAAGATCTTGAGGTTGTAGCCGTAGACCGGGAAGCCGGGCGAGCCCAGCTTGATCGGCGTCTGCTCGACACCCGGCAGCGCGGCCAGCATCGGCCAGCCGGTTTCGGTCTGCCAGTAGTTGTCGATGACCGGCTTCTTGAGTTCGGTCATGAACCACTCGTGCGTCGTCTGGTCGAGCGGCTCGCCAGCCATGAAGATGTGCTTGAGCGAGGAGAGATCGTACTTGTGCATGTACGCCGGGTCCTGCTTCTTCAGCACGCGAGCAGCGGTCGGCGCCGAAAACATGACGTTGACCTTGTATTTCTCGACGATCTGCCACCAGATGCCCGGATCGGGGCGCAGCGGCGTGCCTTCGTACATCACGGTGGCCATGCCGGCGATCAGCGGGCCGTAAATGATGTAGGAGTGACCGACAACCCAGCCGATATCGGAGGTGGAGAAATAGGTTTCACCTTCGCCACCGCAGTAGATGTGCTTCATCGACGAGGCCAGGGCAACCGCATAGCCCCCTGTATCACGCTGCACGCCCTTCGGCTTGCCGGTGGTGCCGGAGGTGTAGAGGATGTACGACGGCTCGGAGGATTCCATCCACTCGCACGGCACCTGGGCATCCATGTGCTCGGCACGCAGGGTGGCGTAATCGACGTCGCGGCCTTCGACCTTGTTCGACTCCTTGACCAGACCCCGGTCGACCATCAGCACCTTGGCCGGCTTGTTCTCCGACAGGTCGATGGCTTCATCCAGCAAGTGCTTGTAGGGAACTGCCTTGCCGCCACGCATGCCGGCATCGCTCGATACGATCAGCACCGGCTTGGCATCGTCGATGCGGGTGGCCAGCGAACCGGAGGCAAACCCGCCAAAAACGACGGAGTGAATGGCGCCGATGCGGGCCGATGCCAGGATGGCAAAGCAGGCCTGGGCAATCATCGGCATGTAGATCAGGATGCGATCACCGCGCTTGACGCCGAGGCTCTTGTAGATCGCCGCCATGCGCTCGACTTCACGCTGCAGTTCAGCGAAGGAGTAGACCGTTTCTTCGTCGGTTTCGGTCGAAACGAAGATCAGGGCACGGTCGTTCGGGCGCTTGGCCGCGTGCCGGTCAACTGCGTTGTAGCAGAGGTTGGTCTTGCCGCCAACGAACCACTTGGCAAAGGGTGGGCGGGAATAATCGCACACCTGCGTGAAAGGCTCTTTCCAGTCGATCAGCTGGGCCTGTTCCGTCCAGAACTGGTCAGGCTTCTCGATGGAATACTGGTGAAATTCCTTATACGTACTAAGCGTCGTCATGAGACTCCCTCTTGCAAATTAACCTGCACACATCGAATCATTCTGCCGGAAGTCTTATTTGCTTCAGCTCCGGTCACGAAACCGTTCTTTCAGTGCTGCCAGCGGCAACTCAATGCCACTTTCCTCCTGAACCAGCTCCAGCAACGGCATGATCTCCGTTACCAGCAATCCCGTATGTGGCCGCACCATATTGGCATGGCCACCACGCAACAAATCAAGCGCATGTGCCAGCTTTGGCGGCGGCGCCACAGCGTTCACCTTGCCAGCCGTTCCGACCAGCTGATTACCCCCCGCGGCAATCGCCATTTTCAGGCGCTGCGCCGCCAGGTCGAGCAAGGCACCTGCCGAAGCAACCGGGTCAGTCGGGCTGTTCGCCACACCGAGACTGACCGAAAGCTTCAATCGCTGACCATGCGCCGCGATATTTGCCACTTCGATCGCCTCGCGCAGGCGATTGCCAAAAGCCTCACAGGAAATCTCCGAGGTTCCCGGTGAAATGACGGCAAACCAGTTGTCGTCATAATGCCCAAGGCTGTCTTCCTTGCGGATCTTGCCCGACACCAGTCGCCCAAAGCGCAACTGCAACTGCTTGACCAGTTCTTCGCCGGCTTCGGCCCGCAACACATCAAAGCGGTCAAACCCCAAAACCATCACACTGACTTCGTTGTCATGACGCGAGGCGTGCGACAAAGCCTGTGCTGCCTGCAACTCAATGTACTTGCGGGTGAAGAGCCCGCTGTCCGGGTCCTGCACCTGCTGATCACGACTCTTCTCCAGCTCGTGCTGGGCCTGTGCCAGCCGGATCAACGAATCCAGCCGTGCAAGCACCTCGGTCGCCCCGGTGCCCTTGGAAATAAAATCCGACACGCCAAGCGCCTTGGCACGCTCCTTCGCGGATTCGTCCTCATCACCGGAGATCATGATCACCGGCATTTCCCGAATCCGCGCCAGGCGCGAATTACGCACACGGGCCAGCAAACCGTAACCGTCAAGCACCGGCATGGTCAGGTCGCAGATAACCGCCCGGATCGAGTGATCCAGCACCAGCACCTGCCACCCGGCCTCGCCATCACCTTCTTCACGGTAGTCATAATGACCGCGGATATGCTTGGCGATGGTGGCACGCACCATGCGCGAATCGTCGACGATCAGTACGCGCGGCAATTGGTTCAGATTACTCGCCATCCTGACCTCGCGCGCTACCCATACCGGCACACCGTGCAGCTCGCTCCACTGCGCTTTGTAGACATCTCAGACAAGCCTTGAACGGGCTCATGCCAACTCCTTGGATAGGCGGGGCTCCGTACTCTGCTGCGTCTCTAATTCATAATTACGAATTATAAACACAAAATCAGCGCGCTCAAACTATCTGCAGCACCGCCCCGCCAAGGGCCTGCCAGCGCAAAGGAAAGATTACTCCATCCAGTGGGCAGGTTGTCTACCCCCGAAGGCGTAATAGCAGCGAACTCGCAAAATCAAGACACAGGCGGTTTACAACAGGCCGTAATTGACATAAATTGCGCCGCTATGTCGATTTTCCGCACCACCATCCGTCGCCTCGCTATGCCTCCCCGCCATTATTACGTACCGCTGATTGCGGCCGTTGTTCTTGCGTTCGGCACCACTGCGCCTGTTCAGGCCGATGAGGAAAACCGTCGCAACGAAGACAGCACCTTCCTCGAGCGCTATACCAACAAGGCGCAGGATCTGATCCTCAAAGGCCTGGAGATGGTCGGCGTGCGCTACAGCCGTGGCGGCACCGACCCGGACGCCGGGCTGGACTGCAGCGGCTTTGTCCAGCTTGTATTCCGCGATGCCATCGGTTTCGGCCTGCCGCGCACCTCACGCGAAATGAGCGAAGTTGGCGATCGGGTTGATCGCCAGGAGCTGAAACCGGGTGATCTCGTCTTCTTCAACACCATGCGCCGCGCCTTTTCCCACGTGGGAATCTACCTCGGCGAAGGACGTTTCCTGCACTCGCCACGCCCCGGCGGTGAAGTACGGGTCGAAGACATGGGCAGCAGCTACTGGGTCAAGCGCTATAACGGCGCCCGTCGCGTCGTCGAACGCTGACGCCCGGCGGTCAGGCACTACGTACCGAGCAAACGGCCGCCATTGCGGCTTTTTTTTCGCTACCAGTCGATAACACTTCTCATTTACAAACCTATAACTCCACGCTAGAATCGCTGCGAGCTTTTCACCTCTTCACCAATTCTTATTGAACGACTGACTTCGCAAGGAACGCCCACACCATGATCAAGATGATTGCCCGCCCCCTGATCGGCACACTGCTTGCCGCCGCACTGGTCGCCAATGCAGGCGCCGAAGAGAAGGTCCTGAACCTCTACTCGGCCCGCCACTATCAGACCGACGACGCGCTCTACGCCAATTTCACCAAGCAGACGGGAATCAAGATCAACCGTATTGAAGGCAAAGAAGAGGAGCTGCTTGAGCGCATCAAGAACGAAGGCGCCAACAGCCCGGCCGATATCCTGCTGACCGTCGATGCCGCCCGTCTCGCCAAAGCTCACGAACTGGGACTGTTCGTGCCGGTGAAATCGAAGGTTCTGGAATCGCGCATTCCAGCCAACCTGCGCACTGACGACTGGTTTTCCTTCTCCACCCGGGCGCGCGTGATCGTGTACAACAAGGCGAGCGTCAAGGCCGCCGATGTCCAGGACTACGCTGACCTCGCCAACCCGAAGCTCAAGGGCACTGTCTGTACCCGCTCCGGTTCGCACCCCTACAACCTGTCGTTGATGGCTTCGATCATTTCGCATCAGGGCGAAGCCGCTGCCGAAAACTGGGCCAAGGGCGTTGTCGCCAATTTCGCCCGCGCGCCGAAGGGTGGCGATACTGACCAGATCAAGGCCGTCGCTGCCGGCGAGTGCGGCGTTGCCATCAGCAACTCGTACTACGTGGCCCGGCTGATGCGCTCGACCAAGCCGGAGGACAAGAAGGTAATGGAGAAAGTCGGCGTCGTCTGGCCCAACCAGAAGACCAGCGGCACGCATATCAACATTTCCGGCGGCGGAGTTCTCAAGCATGCACCGCACAAGGAAGCGGCAGTGAAGTTCCTGGAATACCTGGCGTCCGACGACGCCCAGCGCTACTTTGCCGATGGCAACAACGAATGGCCGGCCGTCGCCAGCGTCAAGGTCAGCAACCCGGCACTGGAGGCGCTTGGCCCGTTCAAGGCCGACAGCATTCCGGTAGGCAATCTGGCGATGTATGCAGTGAAGGCGCAGGTCATCTTTGACAAGGCCGGCTATCGCTGAAAGAAGGTTGGATCCCGATGAACACGCCCCGCGTAGCCGGGGCGTTTTTGTTTCGGCGCGGCAGGCACCGAGGTTTTGGCCTGGAAAACCCTGTCAACCACGAGGAACACGAAGTTCACGAAGAGAAACAACAAATTGAATCAGCCTTCACCTCCTGGGTGATTGCTGACACCGCTTGTATTTTCCCGAATTCCTTCGTGTTCTTCGTGCGCTTCGTGGTTTGCGCTGAGGTTTTAAGCGTCAAGCCTCAACGACGCGAGCGGGCGATCTGCCGCGACAACGCGATCAGCGGCACGATACCGACGGCGACGATCGCCAGGGCGGCCGTTGAGGCTTCGGCCAGCCGTTCATCCGAGGCCAGGGTGTAGGTTTGTGTTGCCAGCGTGTCAAAGTTGAACGGGCGCATCACCAGCGTTGCCGGCAACTCCTTCATCACGTCGACAAAGACCAGCAGGCCGGCGGTGAACAGACTACCGCGCAGCAGGGGCATATGAACCCGGCGCAGTGTTTCGCTTTGCGAACAGCCGAGGCTCTTGGCGGCATCGTCCATGCTGGGGGTGATTTTCGACAAACTGGCACCCACCGTCTGCAGGGCGACCGCGAGAAAACGCACCAGATAGGCATAGACCAGCGCGGCAATCCCGCCAGTCAGCAGCAGCCCGGGATTACTGCCAAAGGCGGACTGCCAGCTGGCCGCAATCAGGTTATCGAGGCGCGTCACAGGAATCAGCACGCCCACCGCAATCACCGAACCGGGCACGGCGTAGCCGAGGCCGACGGCACGATTCAGCCCGCGCGCCAGCAAGCCCTTCGATTGTCGGGCGGCATACGCCAACAGCAGCGCCAGCATCACCGCACAGACTGCCGTCACGCCGGCGAGCACGAAGCTGTTACGGGCAAGCATCAGGAAGCGCTCGCCATACTGCGTTTCGGCTTCAGCCAGCGAGAGCCGCAGCAACAGCCCGCCCGGCAGCAGGAAACCGACGATCAGCGGCAGCGCACAGATGCTGAAAGCCGCCACCGCGCGCCAGCCGGAAAGACGGCGCCCCGACAACGGGCGGTTACGGCCGGTGGTGTTGTGAAAACGGGCCCGGCCGCGCGAAACATGTTCCAGCGCCAGCAGCAAGACAACGAACCCGAGCAGTACGGCGGCCAACTGGGCAGCAGCGACACGGTCGCCCAGCGAAAACCAGGCGCGATAGATACCGGTCGTGAAGGTCTGCACGGCGAAATAGGAGACGGTGCCGTAATCAGCCAGTGTCTCCATCAGCGCCAGCGCCGTACCGGCGGCTACTGCCGGGCGGGCCAGCGGCAGGGAAACGCGGAAGAACGATGCCCAGGCGCCGACACCCAGTGTGCGTGCTGCTTCCAGCATGCCGCTGGCGCGCTCCATGAACGCCGCGCGGGCAATCATGTACACATAAGGGTAAAGAACGAAGACGAACATGGTGACAGCACCACCCAGCGAACGCACCTCGGGGAACCAGTAGTCGCCCTTGCTCCAGCCGAAGGTTT
>JBAYVG010000094.1:0-10714 GCA_041674785.1 Rhodocyclaceae bacterium | reverse complement strand
GCATTCTCAAGTACATCGGCGTCTTCACGCCGGAACCCTGGCAGGGCTATGGCTTCGACGAAAACTCGAAGGCCGTTCTGCGTCAGGGCAACATCGATGGCAAGGAAATCAACTGGGGTGACACGCACCACCCGGCGATCTCGGAAACCGACGGCAAGTACGATGGTCAGTTCCTGTTCATCAACGACAAGGCCAACCCACGCCTGGCCGTGATCGACCTGCGCGACTTCGAAACCAAGCAGATCGTGGTTAACCCGATCTACAAGTCGGAGCACGGCGGCGCCTTTGTTACACCGAACACCGAATACGTCATCGAAGCCGCCCAGTACGCTACGCCGCTGACCAACAAGAAGTTCGAGCCGCTCGAAGAGTTCAACGACAAGTATCGCGGTGGCGTCACCTACTGGAAGTTTGACCGCAAGGAAGGCCGCCTTGATCCGAAGCTGTCGTTCTCGCTCGAACTGCCGCCGTACTCGCAGGATCTCTCGGACTCAGGCAAGGGGCCGTCGGATGGCTGGTCTTTCACTAACTCTTTCTGCTCCGAGCGTTACGTCGGTGGTATCGAGAAGGGGCGTCCGCCGTATGAAGCAGGTTGTTCCGCCAAGGACACCGACTACATGCACGTCGTGAACTGGAAGAAGGCCGCTGAACTGGTAGCTGCCGGCAAGGCCAAGAAAATCAACGGCCACAACGTGCTGATGATGGAAACCGCGATCAAGGAAGGCATTCTCTTCCTGGTGCCGGAACCGAAGTCGCCACACGGCGTCGACGTGACTCCGGACGGCAAGTTCATCACCGTCGCCGGCAAGCTTGATACGCACGTGTCGGTCTACTCGTTCGAGAAGATCCAGGCGGCGATCAAGGCCGGCAAGTTCGAAGGCAAGGATCCGTACGGCATTCCGGTCATCGGCATGAAGGACGCCCTGCACGCGCAGGTTCAGCTCGGCCTCGGCCCGCTGCACACCCAGTACGATGCCAAGCAGTGCGTGGCCTATACTTCGCTCTATGTGGATTCGCAGGTGGTGAAGTGGAATTACTGCGAAGGCAAGGTGCTCGACAAGATTTCGGTGCACTACAACATCGGCCACCTGATGACCATGGAAGGCGATTCCATGGATCCGAAGGGCCGTTACCTTGTTGCGCTGAACAAGCTGGCTATTGACCGCTTCGTGCCGGTCGGCCCGCTGCACCCGCAGAACCACCAGCTGATCGACATTTCGAACGACAAGATGCAACTGTTGTACGACATGCCGCTGCCGCTGGGTGAGCCGCACTATGCCGTGGCTATCGACGCCACCAAGCTGAAGCCAGGTGTCCGCTACAAGGTCGGTACCGATTCCCGCACCGACAAGCCGCATCCGGGCATGACGCGTGCAGGTGAGGAAGAAACCGTCAAGAAGGGCAACAAGATCACGGTCTATGGCACGCTGATCCGCTCGCACATCACGCCGGAAACCATCGAGGCTGATGTGGGTGACGAAATTACCATCCACCTGACCAACCTTGAACGTGCGCAGGACGAGACCCACGGCTTCACGGTGTCGACCTACAACGTGCATGCCTCGGTTGAGCCGGGCAAGACCGTTACCGTCAAGTTCAAGGCGGACAAGGAAGGCGTCTATCCGTACTACTGCACGGAGTTCTGTTCGGCGCTGCACCTTGAGATGCAGGGTTACCTGCTGGTCAAGCCGAAGGGCTGGAAGCCGAGCAAGATGGCGGCAGCCGAGAAAGCAGCCTACAACGAAGACGACTACAAGAAGCAGCTGAAGAAGGTTGCTGATACGCAAGCCGTCATCGACTCTGTGGTTGGCTATATCACCAGCGTCAACTTCAAGGACTTCCCGGATGTTGTTGCCATGGTCGAAGATGCGACCGACCAGCTGAACAAGATCAAGGAATCCAAGGCCAAGGCTGATGAAGCTGCCAAGAAGAAGGACTGGACCCAGGCCACGTTGTGGACCGAACAGATCTGGCAATACCAGGTCAAGGCGGCCGACCTTGGTCTGCGTGCCAAGACCTATCTCGAGCAGAACGGCGCCAAGAAGGTCGCCAAGTAAGTAAATTGATCTGACTCAATGCAGGACCACGGGGGGCAGCGCTAGTCTGCTCCCCGTTTTCATCTGGAATAAAGGAAAAACCATGAAAAAAGTAATGGCTTTTGTTGCACTCGCCGCTTTCGCTTCGGCCTCCGCCATCGCCGCTCCTGATGGCGCCAAGCTGTTCAGCGAGAAGACCTGCAATGCCTGTCACGGCCCGGAAGGCAAGAAACCGCTGATGCCCAACTACCCGCGTCTGGCCGGGCAGAATGCCGCCTATGCCGAACAACAGATGAAGGACATCAAGAGCGGTGCCCGCAACAACGGTCAGACGGCAGCGATGAAGGGGGTCATGCACCTCGTGAATGATGCCGAAATCAAGGCTATCGCTGACTATCTGTCGAAGCTCAAGCCCTGATCGCCGGCTGGGGTGCCTTGCCTGCGTGCACGGCATCCCATTGATTCAGGTCATATACAGCGCATTTCACGCCTGCTAACGTAGCGCAGCGTGATCAATCAATACTTGAGGGGTTTGTCTAATGATGAAGAAACTGATTATCGCCGCGTCGCTGTCGGTCTTCGCGCTGGGCGTGGTGCATGCCGCACCGCCGGCACCGAAGAAAGAAGGCATCGAAGGCAAGGATTACAAGTGGAACGCCCAGGACGGCGAAAAGGTCGAGGCCCTGACCAAGAAGGGTGACAAGAAGCGTGGCGAGGAAGGTTACGAAACCTGCGGCGCCTGCCACCTGCCTTCCGGCGCTGGTCGTCCCGACGGTACTTTCCCGCAGCTCGCTGGCCAGCACACGACCGTGCTGATCAAGCAGATGGCCGATATCCGTGCCGGTCTGCGTGACAACCCGACGATGTATCCGTTCGCTGCCACGCTGACCGATGCCCAGGAACTGGCTGACGTGGCCGCCTACATCGAAAGCCTGTGTATCCCGCTCGAACACGGCAAGTACGACTCGAAGCCGGGTGATGCCACCGCTGGCTGGAAGGAGCCGACCGATACGGCAAAGCGTCTGGCCGAAGGCAAGGCGATGTACGAGAAGGATTGCAAGACCTGTCACGGTGCCAATGGTGAAGGCGTCAAGGATAAGTTCTATCCGGTGATTGCCGGCCAGCACTACAAGTACCTGCTGCGCCAGATGACCGAAATTCGTGACGGTCATCGCCGCAACGCCAACCCGGACATGGTCAAGGTCATCAAGCCTTATACCAATGATCAGTTGATCTCGATTTCGGCTTATCAGTCCAGCCTGTCGATGCCGGGTTCGATGTGCAAGCCGAAGGCTGCGCGCGGCTCACGGAAGTAAGTTTTTCGCTGTACCGGTAAAGCCCGCCATCGCAAAATGGCGGGCTTTACTCCCGCAAGAGTATTAGCAATTAACCATATGCTGTATGGCGTCAGCCTGCAGGTGCCGGTTGTCCGATCGCGGCTTTGGCACCCAAGGCATACGAGGACAAAAATGACTGCATCTCCCCAAATTACCCAGAAACAGAACCTGAAAGTTGCCGGGCTCAGTCTCTTTGCGCTGGCGATGATCATTGCTGCCTATTTTTCGCCCATCTGGTGGGTTTCGCTGACGGCGCCGAATTACCCCGTCGATGCGTTCCCGGATGGCATCCGTATCCACTTCCACTTCGACGGTGTCTATAACGGTTGCAGGATTGCCGGCAAGGGAACACGCCAGGCTACCGAGATTCTCGAAAAGGATCTCGACCATAGCGTCGAGCGCTACAACCCGATCACCGACGCAAAGAAAGACCTCAACAAGGGTGCGCAGGGTCTCGATTGCGTCCATGAAATGAATACCATCAACCATTACGTCGGCATGTTCCCGATCGCTACCGGCGCGCCGGTCGAGAAGCCGCTGGCCAAGTTCTTCTTCGGTTTCTTCGCCGTCATGCTGCTGGCTTTTGCCGTGCCGAAGAAAAAGGCGCGTCTGGCCGTTCTGGCCGCCGGGTTTGCCGCCGTTGCAGCGTGGATGCTGGTCGATCAGTACGTCATGGGCAGTCTTGCCAAACATGTCGCCGACTACATGCAGGAAGCTGGCACCTTCTTTAAGGAGCCGGCGAGAATCCAGGTCTGGGGTGACAACGTACTGAATATCTCGCATATGGTCATCATCGGCCTGATCGCGGTGATGGCCATCGTTGTTGTCGGAGTGGCCAAGTTCCGCATCTTCACCCTCCTGTTGGCCCTCGTGCCAGCTGGATTGCCGGTGTTTTTCGTCATTACCTACTCAGCCTGGCTGTGGTTCTTTGGCCACAACCTGCATCCGTGGGGGGCCTTTACCGTCAAGCCCTTCATGCCGACCGTATTCGGTGAAGGCAAGGTGGCTCAGTTTTCAACCTATTCGTACCCGTATTACGGTTACGGTTTGCTGGTGCTGGCAATGCTGGCATTGCTCCTGGCGATCCTGATCCGCCGCAAGCAGATGAACGACGGGGCGGTCGAGTAAAATAGCCCCATTCTTTTCAGGGTTGTGGCAATGAAACCGGTCGTATTCCTTTCGCTCCGTGCCCTTGGGCTGGTTCTCAGCCTGGCTGCAGGGGCGACCCTGGCGGCAGCACTGATCGATGAGGATCGGGCACCCGCCAAGAGCGTGGCCGGTATGGGTTTGCCCAGTACCGCCAACTGGGGCGCGTCGGACCAAAAGACGCCGCGCCCGGTGGGGCCGCACCGGGGTGACCTGCGCTGGTTCCAGGACCTGGTCGACAAGGCCCCTGCCGGTTCGGTCCTGAAACCCCCTGCGGGTACCTACGCCGGCCCGGTGGTGGTGGACAAGCCTTTGATCATCGATGGTTCCAATGGCGTCGTCATCGATGGGGGCGGTCGTGGCACGGTACTGGTCATTGAGGGCGGGGATTCCCAGGTCCGCGACATCCGCCTGACCAACTCCGGCGCATCGCACGATACCGACGATGCCTGCCTCAATGTGCGCAAACACAAAAACGTCATCGAGCGGGTAACGATAGATAACTGCCTGTTCGGCGTCGACCTCAAACAGTCCGACGACAACGTCCTCCGCGACAACCGCATTTCCTCGAAACCTTATGACCTAGGCACCCGCGGCGACGGCCTGCGCCTGTGGTACAGCAACCGAAACCGTATCGAAGGCAACCAGATCCTCGATTCGCGCGACATGGTTGCCTGGTACTCCAACGACAATCTCTATCTGAGCAATATTGGCCGTCGCAGCCGCTATTCGATCCACTTCATGTTTGCTGCCCGCAACATTGTTGAAGGCAACCGCTTTTACGACAACGCGGTTGGTGTCTATGTCATGTATTCCGGCGACGGCGCTATCCGCAACAATGTCTTTTCGCATGCCAACGGCGCGACCGGCATGGCCGTCGGCTTCAAGGAGGCCTCCGACGTCGTTGTCGAGGGCAACGAGATCATCTACTGCGGCACGGGGATCACCAGCGACATTTCACCGTTTGAGCCGGATAGCACGCTGATCATCCGTAACAATCGCATCGCCTTCAACGTCATCGGTATCCGCTTCGTTTCGGATCGCGAGGGGCACATCATCGAGGGCAATGTTTTCGAAGGCAATATGAGCAATGTGGCGGTGGATGGCGCTGCAGGCTCGACGCGTAATCGCTGGCACGGCAATTTCTGGGACGATTACCAGGGTTTCGACGCGGATGGTGATGGTTTCGGCGATCGCCCACACGAGCATTACGCTTTTGCCGACCAGATCTGGATGGAATTTCCGGCAGCACGCTTTTTCCGCAACTCGCCGGTGATGGAGTCGCTCGACTTTCTTGAGCGACTGGCTCCTTTCTCATCTCCAGTACTCATCCTTCGGGATGAAAAGCCGATCTTCAGGAATCCGGCAAAGGCAAAATCATGAAAGATATAACCGACACAGGTGACGGCAAGGTTCGCCCAAACGACCCACCTGAAGACAGCGACGAATTGAAGTCACCTCCCGGTGCCCAGCGCCCGAAAGTACCGGTTCGCAAGGAAGCCAACCGGCGGAAATTTATTCGCACCTCGGCGCTGGCCTGTGGCGTCATCGGCTTGTCGATGGCTGGTTGGCTGCCCGTGGCCAATGCAACGAAAACCCGCCTGCGCCCGCCTGGGGCGCTTGAAGAGCACGACTTCCTTTCTTCCTGCATCAAGTGCGGCCAGTGTGTTCAGGTGTGCCCGGTGGCAGCGATCAAGCTTGGCGATATCGACGAGGGCTACGGTATCGGCGTCCCCTTCATCGATGCGCGCAATCAGGCCTGCGATTTTTCCTGCGACGCCGTGCAGTGCATCCTGGCGTGCCCGACCGGGGCGCTGACCTACAAAAAGCCTGACTTCACCAAGACACGGAGCGGCATGAAGCTGGCGCACGACCCTATCCTCAAGGCCAAGGCCAAGGATGCCGAACCGACACTGAACCTCAAGGAGCGCATCGGCGTCGCCCGCCTCGCCAGGCCAGAGGCGTGTCTGGCAGTGCAGGGCAAGGGTTTCAAGGGGCAGGCGCGCGGTGCCAATTTCAAGGGCACCATGCGCTATATGTCGGTCGACCGCTGGAAACCGGTGCCGGTAAAGGACCACCCCTATGAGCGCGATGTCTGCGACCTCTGCGTAACCGAATGCCCGATCGCCGACGCGATCAAGCTGGAGGAATTTGTCGGGCCGGACGGCAGCAAGCGTCATCGTCCGCTTGTTCTCGAGCAGTGCGTTGGTTGCGGCGTCTGCGAGATGATCTGCCCGGTCGAGCCGGCGGCCATCATCATCGACGAACGCAAAGAGTGGAAGGCTTGATATGGCTTCAATGATCGAACGCATCAAAGTGATGCTCGGCAGCGAGCCGCAGAAGCCGGCTTCCTTCAGCCCGGAAGCCAAGGAATGGCATTCGATGAAGCGCATGAACAAGGCTGACTTCGAGTCGCTCAAGGAGCATGCACGGGAGCACCAGCTGGTCACCCACAAGTGGCGCAACCGCCGTTGGGTGGTGTTGCTGCTCAGCAACCTGCTGTTCACCTTTTCCTTCTGGCTCGACATCCAGATGCTTGAAGGTGCGCTCACGGCCTCGCGCTTTGTCGGCTTCCACCTGATTGATCTGAACTCCGCGCTGCAGGTGATGCTTGCTCACAAGCACATCATCGTGAATCTGTTCATTGGCACGGCAACAGTCTTCTTTCTTTGGGTACTCCTCGGCGGGCGCTCATTCTGCTCCTGGGTCTGCCCCTACCACCTCGTTGCCGAGTGGTTCGAATGGCTGCACCTGAAGCTGGTAGACAAGAAGATTGTCAGCGACCACCAGTTCCACCGTGGCGCACGTACTATTTTCTGGGTGCTCTTTGCCCTGATGGCACTGATTTCCGGCTACACCATGTTCGAGACCCTGTCGCCCACCGGCATCCTGTCGCGGGCACTGATTTACGGCCCCTCGCTGGCGCTCGGCTGGGTCTTCCTGCTGCTGATGTTCGAGGTCTTCTACTCGCGTCGCGCGTGGTGCCGCTACGTCTGCCCGATCGGCCTCACCTATGGTATGGTTGGCACCCTTTCGCCGGTGCGCATCATGTACCGTCTGGAGCACTGCTTCCACGAAGGCGACTGCAAGAAAGTCTGCCTCGTCCCGCACGTGCTCGACATGGTGGTCAAGGGGCGCGCCGAGCACACGCATGTGCCGGTCGGCCCGGACTGCACGCGCTGTGGTCTGTGCGTTGACGTCTGCCCCTCCGGCGCGCTGCAGTTTGATGTGAAAGGCCTGAGCAAGATGCTCTGACCGTGTTCAGTGCTCGGCCTTTGAAGAAATAATTAACCACGGCGCACACGGCGAGCACGGCGAAAACATGGGATCTGTTGTTGGGGTCTTTTCGCCGTGTACGCCGTCCCATGGGATTTGCTTCGCGGCATGCTCGCCGTGGTTCAAGTGAGTTTTAGAATGATTCGTTTCCAAGGCCTGACCAAACTCTTCAAGCGTCACCGCGTGCTCGACGGGATTGACCTCGACATCGCCCTCGGTGAACGCATTGCCCTGATCGGATCCAACGGCGCCGGCAAGACCACGCTCATCCGCTGTCTGCTTGGCGAATACACGCATGGTGGCACGGTCACTATCGATGGCCGCAGTCCGCGCAGCGAACGCACGGCAGTCCTTGGCAAGATCGGTTTCGTGCCTCAGTTGCCGCCGCCACTGAAGATGCCGGTTGGCCAACTGGTCGAGTTTGCTGCGTCGCTGTGTGGCACCGACCCGCAGCGCATGCACGAAATTGCCGCCCGGCTAGGGCTCGACATGCAGGACATTCTTGCCCGCCCGTTCAATCGCCTTTCCGGCGGCATGAAGCAAAAGCTCCTGATCGCCGTTGCGCTCGGCCGCGATGCCAAGGTGCTGGTGATGGACGAGCCTGCCGCCAACCTGGACCCGGAAGCCCGTCACATCTTCTTCCAGCTGCTCGCCGAGCGCCTGGAGACTACGACGATGCTGATCTCCAGCCACCGTCTCGATGAAGTGGCGCCGCTGGTCAATCGCGTCATTGAAATGGATACCGGCAAGATCGTCCTCGATGATCGTGTTGCCGACGACACCGGGCTGGCCTCGCTCTACAACGTACACCTGACACTGACGCGACCCGATGCCGCGATTGCCAAAGCACTGAGCGGCTGGTCATTCGCCGACCGCCGCGACGGCCTTGAATGGCATGGCCAGGTCGCCGGCCCGGATCGTCTGCGCTTTCTCGGCATGATTTCGCGCTATGTCGGGCTCGTCGCCCGTATCGAGATGGCCGAACTGCCGGAAAATCTCGTGCTGCAATGAGCATCGATCGTCGCCGCTTTGTGTCTGCGCTACCGGCACTTGCTGCCGGCCCCTATCTGGGTGCCGTCCTCGCCGGTTGCAGCAGCGAACCGCTGACCGGCCCGGTCAGGATCAATTGGGATCGCGATGTCTGCGTCCGCTGCAGTATGGTCATCAGCGATCGGCATTTCGCCGCGCAGATCCGCGACCCGATGAAAAAAGTACTGAAGTTCGACGATTTCGGCTGCGCCGTCTTCTGGAAGGAACACCAGACCTGGAGCGACGCCGAAATCGAATTCTGGGCGGCCGATTCGTCCGGGGCTGCGGGCGACACCAAGTGGCTCGATGCACGCAAGGCCGGCTACGTGAGTGGCAAGCGGACGCCGATGCTCTACGGTTTTGCTGCGGTCAATGAAAACGCGGCGGGCGCGGTCAGTTATGCCGACGCCCGCAAGCAGATTCTCGCCAAGGGCAAGTAACAAGGATCACGCAATGAAACACCTCTGGCTCACCGCCAAACTGGACATCGTCGAATCGCTGCGGGCACGCTGGTTCCTTGTCTACAGCATCGTCTTCGGCGGCATCGTCGCGCTGCTCTTTGCCTTCGGCCTGACCGAATCGCGCGTGCTCGGTTTTATCGGACTCTCCCGTCTGCTGGTTACCTACATCCAGCTGACCATGGCCATCCTGCCCATCTTCGTGCTGGTGACTACCGTGCGTTCGGTCGCCGGTGACCGCGAAGCGGGCGTCTTCGAATACCTGCTGTCGTTGCCGGTCGGCCTCGCCGCCTGGTTCTGGGGCAAGATCATCGGCCGTTACGTCACCATCTTCCTGCCGGTCTTCGTCGCCATGCTCGGTGCCGTGCTCTGGGCCATGGTCCAGGGCATCGAAGTGCCGTGGGGCATGTTCATCTTCTACACCGGCTTGCTGGCCGCCATGGGCTGGTGCTTCCTTGGCATCGGCATGCTCATCTCGACGCTGGCGCGCTCGACCGACGTGGCACAGGGTTCGGCCTTCATGGTCTGGCTGACCATGCTGCTTTTCCTCGACCTGATCCTGCTCGGCGTCATGATCCAGGGGCGCATCGCGCCGGAGATGGCGGTGACCATCGCCCTGGCTAACCCATTGCAGGTATTCCGCACTGCTGCGCTGGCCATGTTCGACCCGCAGCTGATCGTGCTTGGGCCATCGGCCTACGTCATTCTCGACCTCTTCGGTGTTGCCGGCTTCAAGCTCTATGCGTTGGTATATCCCGTGGCAATCGGAACGCTGGCGGCGGCCATCGGCTTCTTCACTTTCCGCAAGAGTGATCTGCCGTAGATTCATCCCGAGGGAACTGCCATGTTGCGTACCGCCATTCTTGCCTTTGCCCTGATTTTGTCGTTGCCGTCGTTTGCCGATAACGCTTCGGCAGCGCCTTTCTTCTCTGCTGCCGTTATCGATACCGACAACAAGTTAGTGGCGCTCGACAGCCTGCATGGCAAACCCTTGGTGGTGAATTTCTGGGCCCGCTGGTGTGGCCCGTGCCGCAAGGAAATCCCCGATCTGGTTGAAATGCACGCGAAATACCGTAGCAAGGGCCTGGTCATTGTTGGCCTGGCGATCGAAGAGGCGGACAGCCGGGAAGCCGTCCGCGATTTTGCCAAGGCCTACGAAGTCGATTACCGCGTCTACCTCGCCGGTGTTGGCAAAGGCGTCGAATTGATGAAGGCGCTCGGCAACACCAAGGCCGGGCTCCCGTTTACCGTGGTCATCGATCGCCACGGCAAGCTTGTTGCACACAAGCTGGGGGCGATGTCGAAGGCAGAAATGGAAGCTGCGATCAAGCAGGTTCTTTGACCTAAACCAAACCCCGTTGCAGGAAGAACGGGCATTCTTGACCATTGTGTTGCCATTACTTGAACAGGGTCGTCATGCGCAAAATTCTCG
>JBAYVG010000093.1:0-10839 GCA_041674785.1 Rhodocyclaceae bacterium | reverse complement strand
TGGATGCTGCAGACGGCACGAGGTGTTTTCGTTAGACAGTTCCTGCTGCCGTTCTCGCTTGCCGGCCAGGCTGCATTTGCCATGGGGGCAGTGCAACTGGGCAAGGGGGAAGGCTGGTGGCTGGTGGCCGCTTTCGAGTTGGCAGTAGGTGTTTTTGTCGCTTGGCCGATGCATCGTTTTGTTGCTGCATTGGCGGCGCTGTATGCCATTCAGGCGGCAACGCTCGGACATTTTTTTGCGCGTGGCGGTGATCTCTGGGTCGGTGTCTGGCTTTCGCCGCTTTACTGGGCGGCTGCCTGTGCGTTACTCGTCGACGAATTGCGCTGGCGTACGACCCGGGCCGCTCCGCTGCTGGCTGCACTCGCGTCAGCGCTGGCCGTGCATGCGCTGAGCTCTGCATCACTGCCGCTGCTCATGGAACTGGGTGGAGGGGGGGGGATGTCGCATCGTCTGCAGCCAGGAATGGCGCAGGCGGCCCTATCTCTGGTCTCTTTTGTTTGTCTGGCGTGGCTTGGCAGGGCCAGATGGCGTTCGCCGCGAGGCTTGCTGCTGCTGGCTGCGCTGGGCGGGGGGCTGGCTGTTACCTGGCAATCTCCGGGTGTCGGGCTGGGCATAACCGCCATGGCCCTCGGTTTTGCTCATAGCCGACGCTGGCTGCTCTGGCTGGGCGGGTTGGTGGCGCTGGCGGCGATCGGGCGTTTTTATTATTTCCTGCAGGTCGATCTGCTGATCAAGTCGGGATATCTGGCCCTTGGCGGTGTGCTGCTGCTTGCCGTGCGCCAGCTGGTGCTGAAGGGGGGCAACGATGCAAGCTAGCGCTGGAACACGGGCAGCGATTATTGCCGGTCTGGCACTGGTGCTGGGCGTCGTCAGCTGGAGCGTTTACGAGAATGAGACGATTCTCGCTGATGGGGCTGTGGTCAGGCTCGAACTGGCACCGATTGACCCACGCTCGCTGCTGCAGGGCGACTACATGGCCTTGAATTATGAGGTGAACAACCGTCTGCGCAGCAGCCAGCAGCGTGAAGATGCTTATGTGGTTCTGCTGCCGGATGCCAGGGGCGTCGCCCGCTTTGTGCGCGTGCAGCCCACCCCGGCACCACGCAATGCTGGCGAGGTGGCAGTGCGCTACCGCGTGCGCGCCGGGGCGGCGAGTTTCGGCATTCGTGGCGGTGCTGTCCGCTTTGCCACCAACGCCTTCTTTTTCGAGGAAGGTACGGGCAAGCGCTACGAGAAGGCGAAATATGGCGAGTTCCGCGTCAGCCCAGGCGGCGAGCCGAGGCTGGTAGCGCTGCTGGATGCGGAACTGCAGCGGCTGGGCGACAACCGCTACTGAAGTTTGGCAGTGCCGCCAGGTGGCGTCGCGGCCCCCTTGGCGATCTGCGTGAGGGCCTGTTCGGCCGCCACGTCGAACAGCGCACGTGCCGAGACGACTGTGGCCTGACCACTCTGCAGTTGCTTTTCGACGATATCGGCAGCCAATGCAACCGCATAGGGCCAGTCAGGGTTGGCAACGAGCAGCTTGCCGGAGCGGGGGGGCACCCAGGCGACCAGCCCGCAATGTGATTCGTTGCCTTCAAGGCTGAACTGCAGCCATTGCCCGGCCTGCACGCCGCCCCCAGTGCTGCGGTAGGCGCTCGAACTGCTAGCGGAACGGGCGAGAATCTTCAACTGCTTGCCCTCAACGGTTTCGGTCGTGATCGTCACTGCCGAATCGGCCGGGGTTTCTGCACCAGCTTCCTGCGTTGGCGCCGGGACAACCAGGGGTGGTGGTGTGCCGCGCATGGTGGAAAACTGCAGGTTGAAGCAGGCGTCGAGGAATGGTGCCCGTTGTTCCTGGGTGGCGTTGATGCGGTCCAGCCCGCCATTGATGCGCTTGAGGAGGGTGGCTACCAGCAGCGACAGGCGCTTGCGTTCGTCTGCACCGGGTTTCGGTTCTACGCTCCACATCAGGTCGGCAATGGTTGCCTTGCATTCCTGCCAGCTCGTGCCATCCTCGCCACCATCGCGGGCGGCGGCGGCCATGACCCTGACCCAGTACTGCTGGATGAAATCGTGGATTTCCTGCGCTGATGGCAGCTGGGAGACTTCGTGCAGCCAGCGACTGGCCGACTGATCGGCCTGCGCCTGTGCCTCGGAGGCAGCCAGGAAAGGAACATAGGTCTGTGCTGCTTCACGAATCCCGGCATCGCGCTCGGCGATCAGCGTTTCCAGCTCGCTGATCGGGGTGGCCAGTGCTGCGGCGTCTCCCTGCAGGGTTTCGGAAACCATGCCGGCAATTGTCCACAGGCGTACCGAGACCGGGTGAGCGCGGTCGATGTTGCGTGGCAAGCCTGCAGCTGCACGCCCCATGGTATTGATCAGGCGTCGTGCCGGATGGGCGGTGTCGGAAAACAGCGAGGGGTCGAAAACGGATAGCTTGAGCAGCGGAATCTGCAGGCGGCTGATGGCAGTCTTGACGGTGTCGGGCAGATCCCAGGTGTTGAAAATGGTTTCGAAAATATGGCCGAGCGTTTCCAGCGCAACCGCTTCAGGATTACCCAGCGGCAGATCAAGATCAGCGGCCTTGAAGGCGTGGGGCGGGCTGGTCGGCATTTCGCCAGCCGCATCTCCGGCCCCGCCGCCTGGCGGATTGGCACCGGTGGATAACTGCAGTTGTTCGAGGCGCGTGGTGAGCTGGTTGAGCATCACCAGGGTAGCCGCATTAAGCGCCATGTTGCCGGGGCCATTGCCCTGACCGGTTGCAAAGGCTCCGCCGGTGGCGATCCCGGTACCGGGGACGGCGCTGCCGAACTGTGCATTCAGGGCTTGCTGAAGTGCGGAAAAGGCATCGGACTTTCCTTCACTCCCTGCTGTCGTCGCATTTCCCGTAGCTGTCCCCGTGCTGTTACTCGCCCGAATGCTGGCCGCGCTGGACACCTTCGACTGTGCCGGTTCGACCTTGTGGCTGGCGAGAAGGTCGTTCAGTGCGCTGTATGCTGCAGGCAGATCTTTGGAGAATTTCTCCTCGATTCGATCCAGCAATTGCAGGCTGCGTTCAAGGCCGAGATTTCCCGCCTGACAAAGCGCCAACAGCCCCTGCGAGATGGCTTCGGGGCCGACCGGATTGCCTTCCGGGGTCATCTCCGGACGGCTGAGAAGCGTCATGTAGCGAAGCTGCGCGCGCCATAGGGCGTTCCCACCTGTTTCGATGACGTGTTTGGCGATGTCACCGATACGGATATCGAGCTCAAGATCGGCATCGCACATCAGTGTCATACGCGAGGCAGTCAGGCCTTGAGCCATTTCAAAACCGTCTGTTTGCTTGGCGTTCGCCAGCTCGTCATGGGCCGTGCCCAGGGCTTCGGTGAAGGCCTCCAGGACCGAAGGCGTATTGGCGCCAGCCTGCCGGACAATTTTCGTCAGCTGTTGCTGAAAAAGGGTGCGTGCGTCGCGCAGTACGAAGAAGGAGTCTGCGGGAGCGGCTGAGGCAGGCGCGTTCGTGGCGGAATCGAAAGGATGGCTCATGCGCGTTGGGCAAACTCGAAAAGTATTGGCATCAAATTCGTTTTACGGGGAAGGCCGGCAAGGTCAGATGATAGCGGATTGCAGCGAGGCGAATCGCAAGGATGAATGCCATCGTCGCCATGCTCGCCCACACCGTATGCACACCCAGTTCGTTCAGGCCGATGAAGAGCAGGGCACCGGCCCAGGCCGCTGAGGCGTAAAGCTCTCCCGCCCGCATCACCAGGGGAATTTCGTTGCAAAGGACATCGCGCAGAACGCCGCCAAAGACGCCAGTAATAACACCAAGCAGTGAAGCAGCCAGCCAGGGGGCATGCCACTGCACGGCGGCCTGCGTACCAATCGCCGTGAAAAGTGCGAGGCCGATGGCGTCCGGGATGAGGAACCAGCGAGCCTGGATTGCCTTTTTACGCAGTACGAAAAAGGCCACCAGCCCGCAGAGGACCGCCGTGATCAGGTAGGTCTGGTCGGCGATCCAGAAGATGTTGCGATTGAGCAGGAGGTCGCGGAGCGTTCCGCCTCCGAGCGCTGTGGCGACGGCGACGAAGGTGGCACCGATGAGATCGACTTCCTTGCGCTCGGCTTCCATGACGCCGGTGAGCGCGTTTACGGCCACTGCCGCCATGCCGATCCAGTAGATGTATTCGGCCATGTCGATCTAGTCGCGCCGACTCATCGCGCCCGCTCCTTGAGCAGGCGCCCCTGTTCGCGCTTCCAGTCCTTTTCCTGCGCGACGTCGCGCTTGTCGTGCTGCTTCTTGCCCTTCGACAGGCCAATTTCCACTTTGACGCGGCCGCGCGTGTAGTGCAGGTCGACTGGCACCAGCGTGTAGCCGGCACGTTCGACCTTGCCGATCAGCTTGGCGATCTCGCGTTCGTGCAGCAAGAGCTTGCGCGTGCGCGTCGGGTCGGGGCTGACGTGGGTCGAGGCTTCCGTCAGCGGCGTGATGTGCATGCCGAGCACCCACAGTTCGCCGCCCTTGATGACGACATAGGCTTCCTTGATCTGTACGCGGCCGGCACGGATGGCCTTGACCTCCCAGCCTTCGAGGACGATGCCGGCTTCGTACTTTTCCTCGACAAAATAATCGTGGAAAGCCTTCTTGTTCGTGGAGATGCTCATGACTCTTCGGATTTCCCGTCAATGCGCGCTAAAATGCGCCATTCTACAGTATTCACGGGGTTTGACGGGCGATGGCCTTGGTCGAGAAATCAGTGCTGATCGCGTATTCCGCGCCGCAGATGTTCGCGCTTGTGGACCGTGTCGAGGACTATCCGCAGTTCCTGCCATGGTGCAACCGAACCGAACTCAAATTCCGCGACGAGCACAAGACGGCGGCGACGCTGTTCATCAATTATCACAGCGTCAAATCGCACTTCACGACCGAAAACGAGAAAGAGGCGCAGACGACGCCGATGTGGATGAAAATCAGCCTGGTCGATGGCCCGTTCCGCCGGCTTGAAGGGATGTGGCGCTTCAAGCCACTCTCCGAAACTGCCTGCAAGATCGAATTCGAACTGGCCTACGAGTTTTCCAGCCGTATGTTCGAGAAGGTTATCGGCCCCGTGTTCAGCCATATCGCCAACAGCTTCGTCGATGCCTTCGTCAAACGGGCTGAGCAAGTTTATGGAGCCAACGCATGAGAGTTGAAGTCATTTATTCCCTCCCGGAGAAATCCGAAGCCGTGGCGCTGGATCTGCCGGAAGGCAGTACCGTGATGCAGGCGCTGGAAGCCTCCGGGTTGCTGGAGAAGCATCCGGAAATCGACGTCAAGAAAAACAAGTTCGGCATCTACGCCAAGTTGGCAAAGGTCGATGCCGTCTTGCGGGAACGCGACAGGGTGGAAATCTACCGCCCCTTGATCGCCGACCCGAAGGAAGTGCGCAAGCAGCGGGCGGCGGAGGGGAAGGTCATGAAGAAAGGTGCCGGCGAGGAGGCCGGCACCGAGTAATTCTTGGCTGGGCTTATTTGCAGGTTTCCGCGACAAATTTCCGGGTACGGTCGATTTCGGCAGCACGTGTGCTGTCTTCGATGAAAACACGCTCCCCCTTCTCGTCGCGGGTAGTCATCCGCTCACCGGATTCGAGCATCTCCAGCTGGCGCCGCGCCCTTTCACAGTCTTCCTTGCGCGCAGCTTTGTCGGCAGCTTCCTTCTGTGCCTTGTCATTGGCTTCTTTTTGCGCCTGCGCTCTTTTCTTGAACTCCAGCTCGCGATCAGCCGTTGTTTTCGGCGCCGATGCTGCGCTTGCAGCCGTGGACGGGCTCTCGGTAGATGCTTCGCCAGCAACGGTGCGTACCTTGCTGGTGCCGCCGGGAGGTGGCCGATCGGAAATTACCGTTTTCCCCGAGGCGTCCTTGTACTGGTAGATCTGGGCTTGAGCCGAAAAGCTCGCCGTCAGTAGGGCGAGAAGGGCTGCGATCAGCGCAATTGAAGGTTTCATGGTTATCGAGTGGTAACAAGGCTTGCTGTATAATACGTTTTTGTGACTCTGGAACAAAGGCCATGCGTGTAATTCAAAAGGCGTTGACGTTCGACGACGTCCTTCTCGTGCCAGCCCACTCTGCAATCCTGCCCCGCGATGTCAGCCTGAAAACGCGCCTGACACGCAAGCTGACCCTCAATCTGCCGCTGGTGTCTGCTGCCATGGACACTGTTACTGAAGCCCGCCTGGCCATTGCTTTGGCGCAGGAAGGTGGCATCGGTATTGTGCACAAGAACCTGAAGCCGCGCGCCCAGGCAGCCGAGGTTTCCAAGGTCAAGCGTTTTGAATCGGGCGTACTCAAAGACCCGATTACCATCACGCCGACAATGACCGTGCGCGACGTGCTGTCGCTGACCCGCACCCACAAGATTTCCGGCCTGCCGGTACTCGAAGGCAAGTTCGTGGTCGGAATCGTCACCAACCGTGACCTGCGCTTTGAAACCAATCTCGACCAGCCGGTCGGCAACATCATGACGCCACGCGATCGCCTGATCACGGTGAAGGAGGGGTGCACCTCCGAGGAAGCCAAGGCGCTGATGCACAAGAACCGCCTTGAGCGTGTTCTGGTGGTTAACGATGCTTTCGAACTGCGCGGTCTGATGACCGTCAAGGACATCCTCAAATCGACCGAACACCCCGATGCGGCCAAGGATAACCATGGTCGCCTGCTGGTTGGCGCTGCCATCGGTGTCGGTGCCGGTACCGAGGAGCGTGCCGAGTTGCTGGCCGAAGCCGGTGTTGACGTGATCGTCGTCGATACGGCGCACGGTCATTCGCAGGGTGTGCTGGATCGTGTCCGCTGGGTCAAGCGCAGTTTCCCGAATGTCGAAGTCATCGGCGGCAACATTGCCACTGCCAATGCAGCCAAGGCGCTGATGGACATGGGGGCTGACGGCGTCAAGGTTGGTATCGGCCCCGGTTCTATCTGCACCACACGTATCGTTGCTGGTGTCGGCGTACCGCAGATCAGCGCCGTCAATAACGTTGCCGAAGCCCTCAGAGGGTCCGGTGTGCCGTTGATTGCCGATGGCGGCATCCGCTATTCCGGCGACATCGCCAAGGCCATCGCTGCCGGTGCCAATGCCGTCATGCTCGGTGGCTTGCTGGCAGGTACCGAAGAAGCCCCGGGTGAAGTCGAGCTTTTCCAGGGCCGTTCGTACAAGTCTTACCGGGGCATGGGCTCGATCGGTGCAATGGCTGCCGGCGCCGCTGACCGCTACTTCCAGGAAACCACTGCCAACGTCGACAAGCTGGTTCCCGAGGGAATCGAAGGCCGCGTCCCCTACAAGGGCACGGCACTGGCCGTGATTCACCAGTTGATGGGTGGCTTGCGTTCGTCGATGGGTTATCTCGGCTGTTCGAGTATCGACCAGATGCACGAACGTGCCGAGTTCGTCGAGATCACATCGGCAGGTGTTCGTGAGTCGCATGTCCACGACGTGCAGATCACCAAGGAAGCACCGAACTACCACGTCGACTGATCGACCTCGTATTCACCAGGGCGGCTCTTTAGCCGCCCTTGTTCATTCAAGGCTAGAAAATGGCTCACCAGAAAATCCTCATCCTCGACTTCGGTTCCCAGGTATCGCAGCTCATTGCCCGCCGTGTGCGCGAGCAGCAGGTGTATTGCGAAATGCACCCCTTCGACGTATCAGAGCAGTTCATTCGTGATTTCAAGCCGCAGGGCATCATCCTTTCCGGCGGGCCGAACTCCGTCTATGAAGCGCAGGACTGGCATGCGCCGCAGGTGGTGTTCGAGCTGGGCGTTCCCGTACTCGGCATTTGCTATGGCATGCAGACGATGGCCCAGCAACTCGGCGGCAAGGTGGAAAGTTCGGGCAAGCGAGAATTCGGCTACGCCGAAATCCGCGCCCGTGGCCATTCGGAACTGTTCAAGGGCATTCAGGATCGCAGCAATGACGAAGGTCATGGCTTGCTTGACGTCTGGATGAGTCACGGCGACAAGGTGACCGATCTGCCGTCCGGCTTCAAGGTCATCGCCAGTAGCGCATCGTGCCCTATTGCGGCCATGGCCGACGAGGCCCGCAAGTTCTACGCCGTGCAGTTCCATCCGGAGGTTACGCACACAATCAAGGGCAAGGAGATGTTTGCCCGCTTCGTGCACGAGATCTGCGGTTGCGGCCACGACTGGAACATGCCGGACTACGTCAACGAAGCAATCGAGAAGGTGCGTGCCCAGGTCGGCAAGGAGGAGGTGATCCTCGGTCTCTCCGGCGGTGTCGATTCGTCGGTCGTCGCGGCGCTGCTGCACCGGGCCATCGGTGACCAGCTGACCTGCGTCTTTGTGGACAACGGCCTGCTGCGACTGAACGAAGCGGAGCAGGTGATGCAGACCTTTTCCCGCAACCTCGGCGTCAAGGTCATCCATGTCGATGCCACCGAGCAGTTCATGGGCCAGCTGAAGGGCGTTTCCGACCCTGAACAGAAGCGCAAGATCATTGGCCGCGAGTTCGTCGAAGTCTTTCAGGCCGAATCCGGAAAACTTCCGAACGCCAAATGGCTGGCGCAGGGCACCATTTACCCGGACGTCATCGAGTCGGCGGGCGCCAAGACCGGCAAGGCACACGCCATCAAGAGTCACCACAACGTCGGCGGCCTGCCGGATACCCTTAAACTCAAGCTGCTGGAACCACTACGCGAACTGTTCAAGGACGAAGTGCGCGAGCTCGGCATTGCCCTCGGCTTGCCGCACGACATGGTCTATCGCCACCCGTTCCCCGGCCCCGGTCTCGGTGTGCGCATTCTCGGCGAAGTGAAGAAGGAATTTGCCGACTTGCTGCGTCGTGCTGACGCCATCTTCATCGACGAGCTGCGCGCTGCCGGCTGGTACGAAAAGACCAGCCAGGCCTTTGTCGTCTTCCTGCCGGTGAAGTCGGTCGGCGTCATGGGCGATGGCCGTACCTATGAATACGTCGTCGCGCTGCGAGCCGTGGAGACGCAGGACTTCATGACTGCCCACTGGGCCGAACTGCCGCACAGTCTGCTTGGCAAGGTGTCGAACCGCATCATCAACGAAGTACGCGGTATCAACCGCGTGGTTTACGACATTTCTGGAAAGCCACCGGCAACGATCGAGTGGGAGTGATCCAACGTCTCTCAGCTGCTGTTGCCGGCAGTCGAAAAAACACCGAAACCCCCGGCCCTGCTGGGGGTTTTCTTTTTCTTCTGCGGATTGCTGTTGATTTAATGCCGGTGACTCTGACGGTACGGTGGACGGTGTCGGGCCGAAAATCTCAGATTGCCGTCTTGCGTAGCCGCAATGCGTTGCTCACTACAGATACCGAACTGAAGCTCATCGCCAGCGCCGCAATCAGGGGCGAAAGCAGCAGGCCGAAGAACGGATACAGCACCCCGGCCGCGACCGGCACGCCGAGCGCGTTATAGGCAAAGGCAAACAACAGGTTTTGCCGCATGTTGCTCACGGTGGCGAGCGAAAGCTGGCGGGCGGTGGCGATGCCGCGCAGGTCGCCTTTGACCAGCGTGACCTGGGCGCTGTTCATGGCGACGTCGGTGCCGGTGCCCATGGCGATACCGACATCGGCGCGGGCCAGCGCCGGCGCATCGTTGATGCCGTCGCCGACCATGGCGACAATGCGGCCTTGGGCCTGGAGTTTGGCGACCAGATCGTTCTTGTCCTGTGGCTTGACCTCGCCATGGACTTCGTCGATGCCCAGCCGACGACCGACGGCGCGGGCGGTCGTCAGGCCGTCGCCGGTCGCCATGATGATGGCCAGACCGCTGGCGCGCAGGCTGCTTAGCGCGGCTGGGGTGGAGGCCTTGATCGGGTCGGAGACGGCAAGCAGACCGGCTACCTTGCCGGCGATGGCGACAAACATCACGCTGGCACCTTCCTGACGCAGCGCTTCGGCTTGCGCTTCGAGCGGATGCCAATCGACGCCGTCCTCGTCCATCAGCGCGCTATTGCCGATCGCCAGCGCCTGCCCATCGACGCTTCCATGCACGCCGATGCCCGAGGCGGATTCGAATGTCGTGGCGGTGCTGAGTTTGAGTTCGCGCCGACGCGCCTCGGCGACGATGGCGTGAGCCAGCGGATGCTCGCTGCCCTGGTCGAGGCTCGCCGCCAGGCGCAGCATCTCGTCTTCGTGCCAGCCCGTGGCGGCGGCCAGTCCATGAAAGATCGGCTTGCCCTCGGTCAGCGTACCGGTCTTGTCGACAATCAGGGTATCGACCCGGCGCAGGGTTTCGATCGCTGCTGCGTCGCGGAACAGCACGCCGTGGCTGGCGGCCTTGCCGGTGGCCACCATCACCGACATCGGCGTCGCCAGGCCGAGGGCGCAGGGGCAGGCAATGATCAGCACGGCAACGGCATTGATGATGCCGTAGGCCCAGCTGGGTTGTGGCCCGAACAAACCCCAGCCAAGCAGCGTGAGTAGTGCGACGAAAACCACCCCGACGACAAAGTAACCGGCAACCACATCCGCCATGCGCTGCATCGGCGCGCGCGAACGCTGGGCCTGCGCGACCATCTGCACGATCTGCGCGAGCACCGTCTGTGCGCCGATCTTGTCGGCACGCATGAGCAGGGCGCCGCTGGCGTTGAGCGTCGCGCCGATGAGCGCGTCGCCGGGCGACTTGTTCACCGGAATCGGCTCGCCGGTGAGCATCGATTCATCGACCGCACTCGATCCTTCGAGCACCACGCCATCGACCGGCACTTTCTCGCCGGGGCGCACACGCAGGCGGTCGCCCGGATGCACATGGGCGAGCGGAATGTCTTCTTCGCTGCCGTCGTCGCGGATGCGGCGCGCGGTCTTTGGCGCCAGGCCGAGCAGCGCCTTGATCGCGGCGCCGGTGGCGGAGCGCGCCTTGA
>JBAYVG010000092.1:0-11107 GCA_041674785.1 Rhodocyclaceae bacterium | reverse complement strand
TGCAGCAGCTGGCGGAGGAGGGCGCGACGCAGCTGTTCCGCACGGTCTCCGGTAGCGACCTGATCCTCGGCGCCGTCGGTATCCTGCAGTTCGATGTGGTGGCGCACCGGCTGGAACACGAATACGGTGTGCAGGTGATCTTCGAGTCCTACAACTGCTCGACGGCGCGCTGGATTCAGGGTGACGAAGGCGAGCTGCGCCAGCTGTCGGACCGCTACAGCGCCAACGTCGCGCTCGATGGCGCCGACGACCCGGTCTATCTGGCGCCAAACAACGTGTATCTGAACATGGTGAAAGAGAAGTACCCGAAGCTGCAGTTCCTGGAAGCGCGGGAAGTGGCTTAAAAAGCATTAACCACGAAGGGCACGAAGATCACGAAGAAAGGCAGAAACAAAATCCGGAAAAATAAAACGGGTTTTCTTCGTGTCCTTCGTGATCTTCGTGGTTAATTTATTTACCGCTTTGCCAACAACCGATCCAGCTGATTGGCAAAGGCCTGCCGGTCGGCCTGCGAAAAGGCCGGCGGGCCGCCGGTTTCGACGCCGCTGTTTCTGAGCGTCTCCATGAAATTGCGCATGTCGAGCGCCTGCTTGATGTTTTCGGCGGTGTAGCGTTCGCCACGCGGGTTGATCGCGGTGGCGCCTTTCTCGACGACGAAGGCGGCCAGCGGGATGTCGGCAGTAACGACGATATCGCCGGCGTTCACCTGTTCGACGATGTGGTTGTCGGCAACGTCGAAGCCCTTGGGGACCTGCACCGAACGCAGGCTGGGGTAGGGCGGTGTTTTCAGCCACTGGTTGGCAACCAGCGTCACCGGCAGGCCGGTACGTTCGGCAACGCGGTAGAGAATTTCCTTGATGACGGCAGGGCAGGCGTCGGCATCGACCCAGATGTGCATGGCGGTTTTCCGTGTGCTATCGAAAGTTGCGGCCTGCGATAATACGCTCAGGCAGTCAGAATGAATTTGTTTTACCACGAAGGGCACGAAGATCACGAAGAGATGCAAAAACAAAGAAACGAATCTGATTTTCTTCGTGATCTTTGTGTCCTTCGTGGTTAATTGATTTTTCAGGTTCAACAGAGAAAGCCAATGTCGATCCAATGGTATCCCGGCCACATGACCCAGGCCCGCAAGAAGGCGGCGGAAACGCTCGCCCTGGCCGATGTGGTGGTCGAGGTGCTCGATGCGCGCCTGCCGGCTGCAAGCAGTAATCCGATGATCCACGAGTTGCGCGCCTTTCGGCAGCGCCCGTGTCTCAAACTGCTGAACAAGGCCGACCTGGCTGACCCGGCGGCAACCAAGGCCTGGCTCGATTTCTACAATGCGCAGCCGGGTGTCAAGGCGGTGGCCATCTCCTGCAAGAAGGCGGGAGAAGCTTCACGTATCCCCTCGCTCTGCCAGCCGCTGGCGCCGCACCGTGACAGCAACCTCAAACCCTTGCGACTGATGATCATGGGCATCCCCAACGTCGGCAAATCGACGCTGCTGAATGCGCTGGTGAAGAAGAAGGTGGCGAAAGTTGGCGACGAGCCGGCGGTGACCAAGAGCCAGCAGCGCATCGACCTCGGCCCGCGGCTGACGCTCTACGATACCCCCGGCATGCTCTGGCCGAGGATCGCCCATCCGGTTGATGGCCTGATGCTGGCAGCCAGCCATGCAGTGGGCGTCAAAGCCTATATCGACGAGGAAGTGGCGACCTGGCTGGCGGGTTTCCTGCTGGCCAGCTACCCGGCGATGCTGACGGCGCGCTACGGATTTTCAGTCGAAGGCATGGATGGTCCGGCGGTGATCGAGGCCGTGGCGAAAAAGCGCGGTTGCCTGATCAAGGGGCGTGGCGGCGAGCTCGACATCGACAAGGCTTCGCAGATTCTGCTGGGTGACTATCGCGGCGGCAGCCTCGGGCGCATCAGCCTGGAGACCCCGCAGAGCCGGGTCGCGTTGCTCACGACAGCGCCTGAGCCCCCGACTGCCCAGCCTGAATAAGGCAGCACGATTGCATCGTGCGTCGGGCAATCCCTGACGCTACCTGACCTTGTCTGATCCTACTCGGCGTACTCCAGTTCGCTGACTGTCTGTAGCAGCAGGGCGTGGGCAGCCGCAAAGTCATAGGCGGTCAGGGCCGCTTCAAAAGGCGCCACGCGGCCGTTGAAAACCGCCTGCAGTTCTGCCGATGACTCGTGCCAGAGGGTGATCGCCATTACGTCGTCGTCAGCCAGCAGTTCGGCCAGGCGGTCCAGTGTTTCGCGCGTTCTTGCGACCGGCTGTTGTCTGCTACCAGGATCGCGTTCCGCTGTGGCGGCATTGTATGCGCTATCACTATTTCCAACGCGTGCTTGCGCGACGACTTCAAAAGCCACTTCCAGCCAGAAACAGCTGCCTTTGCCCAGGGTGCTGTCGACGCCGACACGGCCTTCCATCATTTCCGCCAGCCGCCGGCTGATTGCCAGTCCGAGACCGGTGCCGCCGTGGCGGCGCGTGGTGGAGGAATCCAGTTGCTCGAAGGGTTCGAAGAGTCGGCTCAGGTTTTCCGGTGAAATGCCCGGGCCACTGTCTTCCACCTCAAAGCGCAGGCGAATGTTGCCGTGGTGTCCGTTTGCTGCCGTCAGCCGGCGGGCGCGAATGGCAATACCGCCGCGCTCGGTGAACTTGACGGCGTTGCTGGCGAAATTGGAGAGGATCTGACCGAGCCGGACTGGATCACCACGCAGCAGGGGCGGTAGTTCCGGGGTATCGAGATCAAGGGTCAGCGACTTCGCGGCCGCTTTCTCCCGGACGCCCGCATGGACCTCGTGCAGTACCCGGGTCGGGTCAAAATCCAGTGGCTCCAGTGTCAGTCGCTCGGACTCAAGCCTTGCCATGTCGAGCAGATCGTTGATCACTGTCAGCAGTTGCTGCGTGGCATCGCCTACCTGTTCGAGACGCGCCAGCTGTGCCGGGTCCTGTGCGTTCTGCTTGAGTGCCCAGGTGATACCGACAATGGCATTCATCGGGGTACGGATCTCGTGGCTGAGGTTGGCAATGAAGCTGTTGCGTGCGCGGTTCGACGTCTCGGCGGCGTCGAGCGCCCGCACCAGATCGGCGGTGCGCTCCGAGACCAGTTCTTCGAGACGTTCGCGATGTGCCTCCAGCTCGTAATTGTTTTCCATCAGGTTGCGGTTCTGTTCAGTCGTCAACGTGTAGAGATCAATCAGCGCCTGCGTCAGCGCCTCGTGCGTCGGGTCGCTGCGGTAGCCTTCGGCGGTTTCAAAGGCTTCTACGGGTGTTGCCCCGGCTTCGATGGCGTGTATCTGTCGTGCCAGTGCCTGGTCTTCGCCGAGGATGTGGAAGACCAGCCAGTTGGCAAGAAAGGTCAATAGGTCGCCTCCAGTCAGGGCGTCGCCGTTGGCGTAGGCAGTACGCATGGTGGTGACTTCGGCAGCGAATTTTTCATGTGACTGCTGGTGCAGTTCATGGTGGCGCGGGTCAATGCGATACTCGCGCATCAGCCGGTCTTCGGTGTCGAAGTGAAAAACGGCGTAACTGACCAGCTGATCGAGCAGGCTCTCAGCGCGGATGTGATTTCGTTTGTAATTCAGCGCCAGCACCGGTGCTGACTCATTGATCAGATCGATCAGCCACTGGTGCTGC
This sequence comes from Rhodocyclaceae bacterium, assembly GCA_041674785.1. Classification (GTDB taxonomy): domain Bacteria; phylum Pseudomonadota; class Gammaproteobacteria; order Burkholderiales; family Rhodocyclaceae; genus Proximibacter. The sequence goes on along the minus strand of JBAYVG010000092.1, from coordinate 7,479 downwards.
TCGTCGATGATGGCGACGCCAGTGACGAAATGTTCGTTCCAGGTCATCAGTGCCACGTCAATGCTCCTTCAGTGTGTCGATTGCCGCGCGTGCAGCCTGCAATGTTTCCAGGGCGGCAGAGAAATCAAAATCAGCGATCCGGTGCTGCAGTTCAGGCCAGTATTTGCCAAGTGCCTGATCGATCAGTGGTGCTGTATCGCGTAATTGCTGTGCGGCACGTACATCGTCCTCAGCGAGCAGTACGGTCAGTTCATCCAGCGCGTGCCTGGCCGCAGCCCAGTCGATCTCGACATCCGTAGCCGGCGCAGGAAGGCTCGGCGGGAGTGCACCAACAATCGCCGTACTGGCAGCAAGAAGCAGCGATTCGAGCGTGGCGATCGGCGCATCAAGCAGTGCCGCTTCCGGGTGCAGTCCGATGACGGCTTCCAGCTTGCGCGCAGCGGCCTCGATCTCGGTCAACCCCAGTGTTGCTGCGACCCCCTTGAGCGAATGGGCGATGCGCTTTGCCGCTTCGTTGTCAGCCGCAGCAAGGTGTTGTCTGATGTGCGTCATGTCCTCGGTGTGCCTGTCGGCAAAGGTGGACAGTAGCCCGCAGTAGGTCGATTCCCTTCCCCGTACGGCGTGCAGGCCGCGTTCTGTGTCTAGCCCGGAAATGGCGCGCAGGCGGGCCATGCGCTGAGCATCGGCAGCGGCTGGCGGGGTCAGTGTTGGAGATGACGCCTGTGGCGTCTGTCGGGCAGCGCCCGAGCTGTTGGTGGTTTGCCGTTCCGGTAACCAGCGCAGCAGCATGGCGTAGAGTTCGTCGGGATTCACCGGCTTTGCAAGGTGGGCATTCATGCCGGAATCGAGACAGCGCTGACGGTCATCGGCAAAGGCATTGGCGGTCATCGCCAGGATCGGTACGTCTGAACCGTCGTCAGTCTGGCGGATGGCCCGGGTGGCGGAGAGACCATCCATCACCGGCATCTGCATGTCCATCAGAATCGCTCCATAGCGCTGTTCGCTGGCCATGCGCAGGGCCTCTTCACCATTTTCGGCAACATCGACGATCAGGCCGACGGCTTCGAGCAGGCCGCGCGCGACTTCCTGGTTGATCAGGTTGTCTTCTGCCAGCAGCACACGCATGCCGTACGCTCGTTGCACCAGCAACTGCTCGGCGTGCGCCTGGGTACCGCTGCTGGCGACGGCAACGGCGTGGCGGCCACGGCGCAGGCGGGCGGTAAACCAGAAGGTGCTGCCCTGGCCCGGCTGGCTGCTGACGCCGACATCGCCACCCATCAGTCGTGCCAGGCGTTGGCAGATGGCCAGCCCGAGGCCGGTGCCACCAAAGTTCCGGGTAGTCGAGGTGTCGGCCTGCTCGAACGCCCTGAACAGGCGCGGCACCACCTCCGGGGCGATGCCGATGCCGGTATCGCTGACTTCGAAGCGCAGCAGCAGGGAGTCGTTTTCCTCTGCGAGCATGGCTGCGCGCATGACGATGCGGCCATGCTCGGTGAACTTGATGGCGTTGCCGACATAGTTCACCAGGATCTGGCCGAGCCGCAGCGAATCGCCGCGCAGCACCGAGGGAATGGTCGGGTCGATCTCCCGGCTCAAGGTCAGGCCTTTCTCGGTCAGGCGGGCGCTCATCAGGGTGGCGACATTCTCGAAAATGGCAACAGTTTCGAAGTCGCTCTGCTCCAGCGTGACTTTGTCCGCTTCGATCTTGGACAGGTCAAGAATATCATTGATGATCGCCAGCAGATGCTGTGCGGAGTCGGTGATCTTGGCGAGGCGCTCGCGCTGCCCGCTGGCCTGCGGGGTGCCAGGAATTTCGCGCAGGGCGAGGTGGGTGAGGCCGATGATGGCGTTCATCGGTGTGCGGATTTCGTGGCTCATGTTGGCCAGGAAGGCGCTTTTTGCCCGGTTGGCGGATTCTGCTTCATCCTTGGCAGCGGCCAGTTCAGTGGTCCGTTGTTCGACCAGCTCGCTCAGGTGATGCCGGTGCTGCTCCAGCTCGGCCTGGGTGCGCTTGCGTTCGGTGATGTCGGTGACGAAGGCGATCAGGTGCTCTTCGCCGTCGAAGCTGACGGTTGCAGCCGAAATGGCAACGTCGCGGATTTCGCCGTTGCGATGGACAAAGTGGGCCGGCAGGTCGATGGCGTTGCCATGCTCGTTTCGACACTGCAGCCATGCTTGCCGATCGGCCTCGTTGCGCCAGAGGCCGGCCTCGACCGAGGTCTTGCCGAAGAGTTCGTCTCGCGTCCAGCCGAAGGATTCTTCGTAGCGCCGGTTAACGTCAACAAAGCGGCCATCGGCGAGGCGCGTGACCGAGGCGGCTACCGGGCTGGCCTGGAAGACGATCAGGAAGCGTTCGCGCAGCTCACGGTTGGCCGCTTCCGCCTCGAAGAGCAAGCGGTAGCGCTGCTTGCCGTAGTACTGCCAAAGCACGCCAAAGAAAGCGGTGGCACCGAGCATGGTGCCGCAGATGAGCACGATCAGCAGATTGGCAATGAAGCGACCGGTTGCCAGCGCTTCCTCGCGGTCGGTCTTGGCGATGACGTACCAGCCGGTTTCCGGCACAGGTTTTAGCGCGGCAATCACGGCTTCGCGGCGGTGGTCCAGCCCTTCGAAGATGCCTTTTTTGCCGAGTACAGCCTGTGTGGCCGGCAGCGTCAGCTCGCTCAATGGGCGGCGCAGCTTCAGTGCAGTGTTCTTGGCGTGGCGCAATTCGTTGAGAAAAACCACTTCCTCACCATCGCGCCGGACCAACAGCGTTTCCGAGCTGGCGCTGGGCGTTGGCCACGACTGGAGCAGCGGATAGAGAAAGGTGTTCGGGTCAGCCTGCAGCACAACCGCGCCGATTGCCGGCTGATGGCTCTGGTCGGGATCGTAGATTGGCGCGATGACTTCGATGTGCGGCTCGGCTTCGTCGGCATAGCGGTGCAGCTCGCCATGCAGCGGTAGCCGGCGCTGGAAGGACTCGTGCACGAGTTCGACAATGTCCGGTGACAGTGCAACGGCGGAGGGGTTGAGGCGGAAGCGTATGCGTCCCTCGGTATCGAGGAGGAAGACGTTGACGTAGCCATAGTTTCGTTCGAGCGCCAGAAAATAGTCACGCAAACGGGCCCGGTTGGCTGGTTTCATGTCCCGCAAGCTATCTTTCGCTGCAGTGGCGAAAATCACGTTGTCGGAAAGCACGCTGGCGTGCGCCAGGCGTTCGTTGCGCCATTGCGTGATCTGGTGGGTCTTCAGTTCGGCGATGGTCAGCAACTGCGCCTCCACCTGATCGCGCACCTGGCGCTCTTGGGCGCGATAGAGCAGCGAGCCGCCAGCCAGGATGACTGCCAGCGCGAACAGGTAGGTGAGGGCCAGCCAGCGCTGCGTATCGCTGCCGGGAGTGATTTCGGGGCGGGAGGGTTCAGTCGTCATCTGGCTTGTTAGTCGGCAGGGTGTCGCGCACGGCACGCAGCGCCTGCAGGGCTGATTCGAAGTCGTAATGGGAGAGATGGCGGGCAATGGTGTCGAAATGGCTACCCAGTGCCGTCTGCAGAATGGCCTCGGAATCGTGGAGTACCGTGTCGGCGCGCACGTCGTCCTCGGCAATCAGGTTTTCCAGCGCTTCAATGGCCGCATTGACAGCCGACCAGTCGAGCGTCTGCAATTCCGGGGGGGCAAGCGTGGCGCCATCGGCAGCAATCAGCGCCCGGCAGAGATTGCGGTTGAGGAGGTTGGCATGCTCGATGTGTCCGGTCAGGTCGCTGTGGGGGGTATCGGTGCGCAGCAAGCGTTCGATCTCGGCGGCGGCCATTTGCAGGGCAGTTGCGCCTAGCGTGCCGGCGGCACCCTTGAGCGAATGCGCGGTTCGGCGTGCGTCGTCGACGTCGCCGGCCAGCAGTTGCTGGCGCAGGATTTCCATGTCGCCCTGGTGCGAATCGGCGTAGAGGCGGATAAGGCGACGATAGCTGGCAATGCGGTCACGGACGGAGCGCAGGCCGAGGCGGGTGTCGATACCCGCTATGGTGCTCAGCCGCTTGATGAAGGCTTCGTCGCTGATGGTGGTGCTGCCGCTACTTTGCACCGTAGCGCCTGCCGGTGACGGCTGCACAGCCGCCGAGAGCGGTAGCCAGCGGAGCAGGGCCGAGAAGAGGATATCGGGGTCGACCGGCTTGGCGACATGGTCGTTCATGCCGGCGTCGAGGCAACGCCGGCGGTCGTCGCCGAAGGCATTGGCGGTCATCGCCAGGATAGGCATCTTGCCCGATGCCTGCGCACGAATGGCACGGGTGGCTTCAAGGCCATCCATGACCGGCATCTGCATATCCATCAGGATCAGGTCGTAGGTGGTTTTTGCGGCCATGTCCACGGCCTCGGCACCGTTGCCGGCGAGATCGGCGGTGAGGCCGACGCCACGCAGTAGTTCCAGCGTCACTTCCTGATTGATCGGATTGTCCTCGACCACGAGGATGCGGGCACCCTTGTAGTGCTCCGCCAGGCGGCTTTCGGCGTGAGCCCGGCTGCTGACGTGGCTGCCGATGAGGGTGGCAATGCCCTGTTTGCTGTGTTGCAGGCGGGCGGTGAACCAGAAGGTACTACCCACGCCAGGCGTGCTGCGAACGCCGACTTCGCCGCCCATCAGCGTGGCCAGATGCCGGCTGATGGCCAGGCCCAGCCCGGTGCCGCCGAAGCGGCGCGTGGTCGAGGAGTCGGCTTGTTCGAAGGCGTTAAAAAGGCGTCGTTGCGAGGTCTCGTCGATCCCTATTCCCGTATCTTCGACCTCGAAGCGCAGGAAAAGATGGGTGTCGGTCGACTCGAGCTGGCGTGTGCGCAGGATAACGTGTCCGCTATCGGTGAATTTGACTGCGTTGCCAACGAAATTGATGAGGATCTGTGCCAGACGCAAGGGGTCGCCGCGCACTACCTCGGGCAACCGGCTATCCATGTCGCGCTGCAGGGTCAGCCCTTTTTCGGCAATTTTCTCGGCAACCAGCGTGGCGACATTGTCAAAAATACGCGCCAGCTCGAAATCGGTTGATTCGAGTGCCAGTCGGCCGGCCTCGATCTTGGAAATGTCGAGGATGTCGTTGATGATCCCCATCAGGTGCTGCGCCGACTCCGATACCTTGTGCAGGCGGTCGCGCTGGCCGGAGGTGCTGGCCTCCTTGAGGGCCAGATGGGTAAGACCGATGATGGCGTTCATCGGTGTGCGGATTTCGTGGCTCATGTTGGCGAGGAAGGCCGATTTTGCCTGGCTGGCTTCCTCGGCTCCCTGTTTGGCGGCTGCCAGCGCATCTTCGGCACGGCGGCGCATGACAATGCGCCAGAGGTCGGCACCGATCAGCTGCAACTCGCACACGTCGCCTTCGTCGTAGTCGGTGGGCTTGTTGCCGACGCCGATCAGCATGCGTACCAGGGTGCCCTCCATTACCGGCACGGCCATATGCCGGATCAGCGGTGAGTGCCCTTCAGGCAGGCCGTTGCGCAGGCATTTTCCGGCAATGAGGGCGGGGAAGTCGTTGTGGATGACAGGCTGGTGGGTGCGGACGGTATCGGCCCAGATACCGGCGTCGGAGACCGGGTAGTGCTTGAGCGGCAACGCATTGCAGTAGCGGAGCGTACCGGTCGACCACAGGTAGAGATGGATTGTTTCCTGATCGTCGCTCAGTAGATGCAGATAACCGATGTCGCTACCGGTCAGGCGGACAGCCTCGTCAATGCCGAGTTGCAGCAGGTCGTGTTCGTTCAGGTCGCTACTGCGTCGGCTGATGTCGAACAGTGCGTTGAGGCGTGTGTCCGAGACCTGCAGGCGGCGGTTGGCATCCTCCAGCTCGGCAGTGCGTTCGGTGACAAGTTCCTGCAGGTGGTGGCGGTGGCGATCGAGTTCGGCGGCGGTGCGCTTTTTCTCGGTAATGTCTTCCTGCACCGAGAGGTAATGGGTGATGGTGCCGTCGGCCTGGCGAACCGGCGAGATATGGGCAAAGGAAATCAGCGGTTCGCCGCTTTTCCTGCGGTTGATGAATTCGCCGCGCCAGCTTTCGCCGTTCCTGAGCGCGGCCCACAGGGCGGCATAGGTTTCCGGTGGCGTCAGTCCCGAGCGCTGGAAACCGGCCTTGCGGCCGATGACCTCTTCCCGGCTGTAGCCGGTGGTAGCAGTGAACGCGTCATTGACGTATTCGATATGGGCGTCAACATCCGTGACGACGATGCTGTTCGAGCTTTGCGCCACGGCCAGCTGCAGCTTGCGCAATTCCTCGATGGTGGCGCGGAGGGGGCTGATATCGGTGTGGGTGCCGATGACTCGCAGGGCATGGCCTTCGGCGTTGCGGTCGACGATCATGCCCTGATCAAGAATCCACTTCCAGTGGCCATCCTTGCAGCGGACCCGGTGTTCGTGGTGGTAGGTAGCGGCTTCTCCGCGCAGGTGTGCTATCAGGGCTGCCTTGCAGCCCGGAAGATCGTCGGGATGAAGATGCGCTTGCCAGTCGTCGAAGTTGTCGCCGATTTCATCGTTGGAATAGCCAATGATGGCTTTCGCCTGGCGCGAAATGAAAAGTCGATGTTCCTTGGCGTTCCAGTCCCAGACACCGTGGCCGGCAGCGTCGAGGGCCATGATCCAGCGGTTCTCGCTTTCGCGCAAAGCGGTTTCGTCACGCTTGCGGCGGATGGCGATGGCAGCCGTCTGGATGAGCGTGGACATCAATGGCGGCAATGCCTCCGGCATCGGGCCCGGCTGGCCGGCGTAAAGGGCAAAGGTGCCGAGTACACTGCCATCGGCATCGATGATCGGCGTTGACCAGCAGGCCGCCAGGCCGCTGGCGATCGCCAGCTTGGCATAGCCTTCCCAGAGCGGATCGTTGGCAATGTCGTTTACGAATACCGGTGCACGACGGAAGGCTGCCGTACCACAGGAGCCAACACCTTCGCCGATGGCCGCGCCGTCTACGGCCATGTTGAAACGATCCGGCAGACTGGGGGCTGCCGCGTGGCGCAGGTGAATGCCGTCCGGGTCGAGCAGGAGCACCGAGGCCATGATGCCTTCGACCTGGTTCTCGACCAGTTTTGCCAGTGCTTCGAGCGTCACGTCGAGCAGCATGTTGCGGGCAATGCCTTCGAGGATCTGGTTGTGGGCGACGATCATCTCGCGCGCCTTGTGCGCGGCCGAAGTGTCGCTGATGACCGCAGTCAGCATGCGGCGCCCGCCAATGGTGACGACGCTGGTGCTGACATGTGCGATCTGGATCGAACCATCCTTGCGCCGGTGGCGGGTTTCGAAGGTGGTGCAGCCAGCTTCCATCATCCATTCCATCCGCCGGCGCACTTCTGCCCCATCCCACTCCGCCTGGATATCGATCAGGGTCAGCGCTGCGAACTCCTCGCGCGTGTAGCCGAGGTCGCGGCAACCGGCTTCGTTGGACTCGACAAAGCGCAGGGTTTCCGGATCGAGCAGGAAAATGCCGTCAGCCGCCTGCGACACGATGGCATGAAAGACTTCTTCGCGCG
>JBAYVG010000091.1:0-11240 GCA_041674785.1 Rhodocyclaceae bacterium | reverse complement strand
TTCTCGGCGGGCGCAAGGAAAAAATCCGCCCCGGCGATGTGCTCGGTGCGCTGACCGGCGAGGCTGGCTTCACCCGCGAGCAGGTCGGCAAGATCACGGTGACCGACTGGAACACCTATGTCGCGGTCGTGCGCGAGATCGCGGTGGAAGCGGTGCGCCGCCTGTCGACCGGCAAGGTCAAGGGCAAGACGGTGAAAGTGCGCGCGCTGGAGGATTGATTAAAAGCTTTTTAGGTTTGCCGGTGCTAATCCCAAAGCGCCTGCCCGGTCGCTTCCAGATGGCTGAGATAAGTCCGCAGGTCGAATTCGAGCTGCGGGTAGTCCGGTTCCATGTGCAGGCACAGCTGGTAGAAGGCCTTGTTGTGATCGAGTTCCCGCAGGTGTGCCAGTTCGTGCACGACGATCATGCGCAGAAAGGCTTCCGGCATTTCCCGAAACACGGTGGCGACGCGAATCTCGCGCTTGGTTTTCAACTGGGTGCCTTGCACCCGCGCCACGCGGGTGTGCGTCCCCAGGGCGTTGCGGATGACATGGAGTTTGTTGTCGAAGGCGACCTTGCTCAGCTGCCCCGTGTTGCGCAAAAAATCCCCCTTGAGAGTCTGCACGTAGTCGTAGAGGGCCTTGTCGGTGCGGACGGCGTGGGCCTGCGGATATTTCTGCAGCAATAGCGCCGCCAGCCGATCCTGTGCGATCAGTTGCCGCACCTGTGCGGCCAGCGCCGCCGGGTAACCGGCGAGGTAGTTGGTCGGGGCTTTTGGTTTCATTGGCTGTCGGCGTGGCCGATCCGGCCTATGCGCGTGCCGGTAGATGTATCACGGCGAGCTGCAAACGCTCGACGAGGCAGTCGCTGTCGCCGACCGCATATTCACGGCAGACATTCGGCCGGCGTTCATAGATTGTGCAGAGCATGGTCTCGCGGTCGAGCGCCGCGCACCAGCCGTCATCCAGACGACGCATGACTTCACCGCCCCATGCGTCTTCGACGGTGAAGCGCCGGGGAACGTCGTCGTCACCCATCAGCAGGACTTCCAGGCGGCAGCAGCAGGCCTTGCAGGTGGCACAGGAAATGGCTGGGGTAGCAGGGGGAGAGGTTACGGGGGCGATGGCGATTGCTCTGTGGGCAAGGGGTGGAAAACGATATCTGCCGGGCAGGAACCAGCGCGCCCCTTTCTGTGTCCCAATTGTAATTCTTTTGCCCCTCTGCCTGCATTCGGTCTTTTCTGTGACGTAGTTCCTGTCTATTTCCATGTCATTTTTGTACCCTGAGTCTGGTGCAACTAGAAGTAGCCGAAGCGGCCTCGCCTCCCGGCAACACATTTTCTGAAATGCAGGTAGAGAATCATGAGCAAGGAAACCCTTTCCATTCTGTGCGCGGACCTGACCGGTAGCGAACGCCTGTACGAAAAACTGGCACCCTCAGAGGCAGCGCACGCCATTGGCCGTTGCGAGAAGCGCATTGTGCAAACCCTTGAGGGTTTTCACGGGCGACTGGCGCGCTGCTCCGATTCCCGCGTGCTGGCCTATTTCTCCGACGCCGAAGAGGCGCTGCAGTCGGCTGTCGAGATCCAGCGCCGGGTGGCGGGTTTGCCGCCGCTTTCCGGTGTGGCGCTGGAAATTCGTGTTGGTGTCTGCGTCGGCCATGCCAGCAATGAAATGTCTTTCTTCGAGAACAAGGTCGGCAATGCCGCCGTCAGCCTTTCCGGCTTTGCGGAACCCGGGCAAGTACTGATGAGCGTCCCGTCGCGCACACAGGGTTTTGAGTGGAACGGTGTTCCTGCCCGCAGTCGTCCGGAAGTGTCGCTCAGCAGCGGCAAACGCAAGCTGGGGGTTTTCGAGATCGACTGGCGCAGCTTCGGTACAGCGCATATGAAGGCGGCACCGGCCAATGACGAGGTCGAGCGCCTGTTCATCCACTACAACGGTACGACAACTGAGCTTAATGCCACTCATCCGCTGCTGTCGATCGGGCGCCTGAGCAGTTGCGGCCTGATCCTGCATCGGAGCAGCTGCTCCCGCGTACACGCAAAGATAGAGCGCCGGGGCGACGCCTATGTGCTGATCGATCAGAGTACCAACGGTACCTTCGTGCAGACGGAGGGCGGCGAGGAGGAATTCGTTCGCAAGCGCGAACTGCTTCTCTCCGGGCGAGGCAAGATCAGTTTTGGCGAACCCTTTTCCGCAGCGACGGAAGAGAGCAGCAATGCCGACTGGGTTCATTATGTAACTACCGGCGCGGTCGCACCGTCCCGATTCTGACCGGCGGAAAGTCAAAAGCCGACCTTGTGGGGTCGGCTTTTGTTTTTGTGCCGCATGCAGGCTGCCAGGGGCTTCAGGCGGTGGCGATTAGCGTGGCGGCAGTATTTTTCTCGTTGTTCTCCGGGTTGTAGGCGTGCATCAGTTGCATGATCTGCATCATCAGCTTGCGGCTCGAATCCTCGGTTCTGGCCACTGTTTCGCTGTTCGTGCTGCCGGTGGTGGATGATTGCTCCTGGTCGTAGGCCATTGCCTCCTTGAAGCTGACTTTACCGTCACCGTCGCTGTCCGCCTCGTCAAAATTCTGCACGATGTCAGAGATCAGCGATGAACGCTGGCTGTCGGAGGTGCCGATCTCATTGAGCTGGCTGCTCAGTTCGTCTTTGGTGAAGCCGGCATCGCTGCCGGGCGGCGGCGGGGGCATGCTGCCGGACATGCCTTTCTGCATGCGCATGCTGGTGAACTGGTTGTCGAGTTCCTCGGCCGCAGCCTTCAGTGCGGAGGAGAATTCATCCTTGGTGACCTTGCCGTCACTGTTGCTATCGAGCTTCGCGAACAGATCGCTGGCACTCCCGCTCTCGCCAGTGCTGCCGATCTGGCTGAAAGCGTTTTGCAGATCGCTTTGTTCGATGTAGCCCTGGCCGCTGGTGTCGAGCTTGCTGAATAGCTGTTCTGCCATCTCGGCCGGGTCTGGGCGGCGTCGGCCACCGTGCATTCCTTGTACAGCCATGTTGTTGCTACCTACTGCGCCAATCGTGCTCATTGTTTGCTCCTTTCGTTGTACCGGTTGTTCGTGCCCTTGTGTCGCACGCTCTCCTGCTATGCAAGACATCGGCCAGAAAACCCTGAAATTCAGTGCCCTGCGGGTAAAAGCGTGTAAAGAAGCGTTAAGAAAAAACAGGAATCTGGTGCAATGTCGATCCTGGGCGGAAAAGGTCGGTGTTACGGCAGCTTGCCGGCGTCGCTCCAGTCGCCGGCGAAGGCAAGCCCGGCGGCGAAATTTGCTGGTGTAAATCGGTGTTAAATCGCCTTAAACACAATCGTTTGAAACTTGCCTGATGTGATAAATGGGCGAGTGCATTCCCTTGACCGGCAAGCTTTGCCGCTCTGTCGGGGAAAACGGGAAGAGGGGAGATAAATGGCCAAAGTCGTGCTGGTGGATGACGATGTCGAGTTGATGGAATTGCTGCGCGACTATCTGGTCGGTGAAGGTTTCGAAGTCGAGCTGCGTCACGATGGCGATGCCGGAGTGCGCGCAGCCCTGAGCGGCAGCTTCGATGTTGTCGTGCTGGACGTGATGATGCCCGGTATCGATGGCATTCAGGCATTGCGCCTGATCCGTTCGGCGTCGGCCGTGCCAGTGCTGATGCTGACCGCGCGTGGTGACGACGACGACCGCATCGCCGGGCTCGAACTCGGCGCTGACGATTATGTTCCCAAGCCTTGCACACCGAGGGAGCTGACGGCCCGCCTGCGCGCCATCCTCAAACGTGTCGTGGCTGGCGCTAGAGGTGCGCCGATGGCGCAGTCGCCGCTCACGATCGGTACACTGACGCTGTGGCCCCGCGAGCGCCGTGCCGTGCGTGCCGGTACAGCTCTGGCGCTGACCAGTACCGAGTTCAGCCTGGTCGAAATTCTGGCCCGCAACGCGGGGCAGGTCGTCAGCAAGGCCATGCTCTCAGAGTCGGCACTGGGCCGCCCCCTCAGTCGCTTCGACCGCAGCATCGACGTGCACATGAGTAGCATCCGCCAGAAGCTCGGCGCACTGCCGGACGGCCGTTCCTGCATCCAGACGGTGATCCGCAAGGGCTACCAGTTGATTGGCTGAGGGGGAAATGATGAGGGCAGGTATGGGCAGGCTGTTCTGGAAGTTCTTCTTCTTTTTCTGGTTGGCACAGTTCATCACATCGCTCGGTGTGGGTATCGCCATCTGGAGCCTGCGTCCGGAACGTCCCTTTCCGCCACCGCCCCCTTCGCCGTTCTCGGCGCAGCAACATGCGCCATCCGGCGCCCCTGAATCAAGGCCACTGCATTTCATTGATGGCGCTCCGTATCGCCCACCGCCGCCACCGCCAGGTCTGCGCTTTCTGCCGCCGTTGATGCCGCTGATCGCCGGCAGCATCGTCAGCCTGCTGTTTGCCGGGCTGCTGGCTTGGTATTTCTCGCGCCCGATCCGCAGCCTGCGCGCAGCACTGGTTGCGGTAGCCGGAGGTCGGCTGGAGACGCGGGTGGCCGCTGCCATGGGTCAGCGCCAGGACGAGCTGGCTGACCTGGGGCAGGATTTCGATCGCATGGCCGAACGCCTGCAGAACCTGGTCGAGAGCCAGCGCCGTCTGCTACACGATGTTTCGCACGAACTGCGCTCGCCGCTGGCCCGACTGCAGGCGGCCGCCGGGCTAATGGGGCAACAGCCGGAACGTAGCGCGGAACTGGTCGAGCGCATCGAAAGGGATACCACGCGCATGGATCGCCTTGTCGGCGAGTTGCTGACGCTGGCCAGGTTGGATGCTGGAACAAACGTTGATCTGACTGAGCAAGTAGCGCTCGCCGAACTGATCGGGGAGCTGGTCGAGGATGTCCGCTTCGAGGCCGAAGCCGTGCCCTGTACCGTTGAACTTGATGTCAGCGGGTCGCTGGTCGTGCGTGGTAACGGCGAATTGCTGCGCCGGGCGCTGGAGAATGTGCTGCGCAACGCGGTCAGCCATTCTCCCGCCGGTGGTCATGTCCGGATCGCAGCGCGCGAGACGGCCGCCAGCCACTACGTGGAAATCACGGTCAGCGATAACGGTCCCGGCGTACCGGCAGAAATGCTGGCGGATATTTTCAAGCCCTTCTTCCGCAGCGATGCGCAGACCGCGTTTTCCGGCTATGGCCTGGGTCTGGCGATCACCCGCAGTGTGATCGAAAAGCACAGTGGATGTGTCGTTGCCGTGAATGTGGATTCAGGTGGGCTAGCAATGAGGCTGTTGTTGCCGGTGGGCGATCGATAGGTGTATACGTATTCGACGTTTGAAGTTGCCTATAGTCATGACGAGAGGTGGGCAATGACTGCAGATGATGTCGAAATGGTTGTTCGCTTGCTTGCGGCACTGTTGGCCGGTGCGATGATTGGATACGAAAGATCGTTCCATGGGCGACCAGCCGGATTCCGTACTCATGCCTTGGTGTGCACCGCCTCCAGTCTGTTGATGCTGGTGACGGTTTACGAAGCCCATTGGGTCCAGGCGGCAGCTGACTCCGTTCGACTGGATCCGACGCGAATGGCGCAGGGAATCATGACAGGGATTGGCTTTCTTGGTGCAGGCGTCATCGTCAAGGAGGGGCTTTCGGTGCGAGGCCTTACTACCGCGGCATCTATCTGGATTACAGCGGCGATTGGCATCCTCGCAGGTATCGGGTTTTATTTTCCGCTCGCCGTATCGGTAATCCTGACACTTGGCGTTCTGTCGCTGTTCCGTTTGATCGAAGCGTGGATGCCTACTCATGCCTACTACCACTTTGATATCCGTTTCTCGCGCGGCGATGAAATGACTGAAGATGCTTTGCGAAGCCTGCTGGAGCAGCATGGATTCAGTATTGCAAATTTCAGTTACCGCCTCGAAGCGAAAGGCCGCATTCAACGTAACAGCATGGTGCTTCGCGGGGATGATCGATCCAGTGCTTCCCGATTGTCGAAGGTGCTAGAGGCGACTCCGACTGTAGTGGAATTCAGAATCTCGCCGACTGGTGATTGAGAGCCAATTCGTATCTTCGTTCTGTCACCCGCTGATCTCAACGGTAAAAAAACGGCAGCGAATGTGCAATGGGTGGAAATGGAAATGCCAACCCTTGGAGGGGAAGGCATTTTTTGTGATGCAGTGTTTTTCTACGGCTTGATGGCTTCTACGGGGATGACCAGCGTCACTTCATCGCTGACGTGGGGGGCATTCTTGCCGGCGTTGAATTCCGAACGCTTGATCTTGGCCGTGGCATTGGCGCCGATGGCGTCTTTCTTCAGCATCGGATGCGGCATGGCATGGAATGAGGTGACGGTCAGCGTTACCGGGCGAGTGACCCCCTTGATCGTCAGGTTGCCTTCGATGCTGGCCGGCTTGTCGCCTTCGAACTTCACGGCGGTGGATTTGTAGGTGATGGTCGGGTACTTGGCGGTATCAAAATAATCCTCGCCCTGAATATGCTGGTTGAACAGCGCATAGCCGGTATCGACCGAGGTGGCGTCGATGTTGATATCGACTGCGCCGGTTTTGGCCGCGCGATCCCAGACGATCTTGCCGCTGGTTTTGGTGAAGCGGTGGGCCTGCGTCGAGTAGCCGAGGTGGCTGTATTCGAAGCGCGGGTAAGTGTGGGTGCCGTCGATGTTGTAAGTCTCCGGCGCGGCCAGTGCCGGGGTGGAAATGATGGCAGCGAGGGCGAGGGCGGTGAGTGTCTTCTTCATGGCTTTCTCCTGGGGTTGGGGCTTACTTTTTTGCAGCAACGAAATGGAACTTGATCTGTACTTCGTTGGCCACCGTACCGACATCGGTCCACGGGCCTTCGCCGATAGCGAAGTCGAGGCGTTTGATGGTCATGCTGCCGTCGAAGATGGCGTTGCCGCCCTCCTGCCTGACGGTGAAGGGCAGGGTCACCTCCTGCGTCTTGCCCTTGATGCTGATTTTTCCGCTGGCTTCGTAGCGGTCGCCACCCAGTGGCTTGACGCTTGAAGAGACAAAGCTGGCGGTGGGGAAGACCTTGACGTTGAACCACTGCTTGCCGACCACTTCGTCATCAGCATCCTTCGAACCGGCGTCGACGCTGTTGAGGTCGATGTCGATTTTGGCGCTGGCGGCGGCAGGCTTCGCCGGGTCGAAATTCAGGGCCGCGCTGAACTTGCGAAAGTGGCCGTCGACGGCAACGCCCATCTGCTTCGAAGTGAAGGCGATGCGGCTCTTTTCAGGCTGCACCCTGGCGTACTCGACGGCGCCAGCCGGGCTGATCGCCAGGGTGGTGAGCGCAGTGGCAAATGCAGTGGAGATGAACAGCTTGCGAATCATGGGGCGTCCTTTTTTTGTGCTTGGCGGGTTAGCGGTTTTTTTCGAGAAACGGCAGCATGCGCGCCAGAACTCCGTCGCGATCGACGAAATGGTGCTTGAGCGCTGCGCCGGCATGGGCCAGCACGAGGCCGGCGAGGCTGTAGTTGAGCGCCTGGTGCAGCAGTTGCAGTTGCTCGCCGAGTGCCTTGTCCTTGGCCAGCAGGTCGGGCAGCGGCAAGACCCCGAACCACACCGTCTGGAAGCCTTTTGCCGAACTCATCAGCCAGCCGGAAAGCGGTATGACGATCAGCAGCAGGTAGAGCAGGTGGTGCACGCCGTGTGCGGCAATTTTCTGCCAGCGAGGCATGCCGGTCGGGTCGGGCGGTGGCTTGTGGCCAATGCGCCAGCCGAGGCGAATGAGGGCGAGCAGGAAAACCGTGACACCGGCCCATTTATGCCAGGAATAGATCTGCAGTTTCTGTGGTGACAGTTTCAAACCGGTCATGTACAGGCCGACGCCGAACAGGCCGATGACGAGGAGGGCGATCAGCCAGTGCAGGTGAATGGCGGTGCTTGTGTAGCGTTGGGTGGGCATGGCGCCTTTCCTTAGTGCCTGGGCCAGAAGGCGAAGCTGTCCATGGACAGCACGTGGTCGTCGATGCCGGAGTAGAGTCGCTCGGCATGCCAATCGTTCCCTGCCGCACCGAGTGCGACATAGAACGGCAGCAGATGCTCTTCGCTCGGATGCGCCTGCGTGGCTTCGGGAGCCAGTGCGCGGTAGTCGAGCAGGGCCTCGATGTCATGCGTCTCCAGGCGTTCCCCTATCCAGTCGGCGAAGGCTTGCACGTAAGCCGGTGGTTCGCTGTTGACCTGGGCTGCGCGCTGGTAGTCGCGCAGGTTGTGCGTCAGATTGCCGGAGGCGACGATGAGGATGCCGCTGCCGGCAAGGCCAGCGAGCGCAAGCCCGAGCGCGTAGTGGTGCTGCGGGCCGAGGAGGTTCTGCAGCGACAGCGGGATAACCGGGATGTCGGCCTGCGGATACATCAGGCGCAGCGGGATCCAGGCACCATGGTCGAGTCCACGACTGCTTTCAAGATGGACGGAAAATCCTGCGGCGGTGAGTGCTGCGTGAACTTCGGCAGCCACTGCGCGGTCGCCGCTTGCCGGATAGTCAAGGTTGTAGAGCCCGGCGGGGAAACCGTGGAAATCGTGAAACGCCTGGCGCGGCCCGTCGGCGCCGATCGTCGGCTCGGCGGTACTCCAGTGTGCACTGACGATGACGATGGCGCGCGGTCGGGGCAAGCGGGCCGCCGTCTTCGCCATGGCAGCCCCGGCTGCGCCAGGGGCAAGGGCGAAGGTGGGGGCGCCGTGGGGCACGAACAGCGTCGGGAGGGTTTGCCTGGAGCGTGTCATCGGAGGTTGTTTGCGGCGGAGGTGAGTGGCGATGAGCGAACTTTAGGCGCAATTGTCTGGCTGAAATAGGAGACAATCTGGAATTGATTGTTGCATTTAGTGCAACAAAAGGTGTCGAATTCTGGAGGATCGTTCGTGGACCGACTCGACAGCATGGAAGTCTTCCGGCGGGTGGCCGAGCTTGGCAGCTTTTCCGCTGTTGCCCGCCAGATGGATGTGGCGCGTTCCGTCGTGACCCGTCATGTGGCGGCGCTGGAGGCTCATCTGGGCGCCAAGTTAATCGCCCGCAGTACGCGGCAGTTGAGTCTGACTTCCGCCGGGAGCGCCTATCTGGAGAAATGCAACCAAATCCTCAATCTAGTCGAGGCGGCGGAATCGGATGTCGCGGAGGAGCGGCAGGTGCCGCGCGGCCATATCCGCATCAGCGTGCCGCTGAGTTTCGGGTTGCGCCATCTGACGCCCCTGCTGCTCGACTTCGGCACAGCCTACCCGGAGGTCTCGCTGGAAGTGGATTACACCGACCGGCGCATCAACCTCATTGAAGAGGGGGCGGATCTGGCCATTCGCATTACCGGGCGCCTCGGACCGCAGGAAGTCGCGCGCAGGATCAGTGTCTGCCGTGCGACAGTGGTGGCCTCACCGGCCTACCTCAAGGCGCACGGCGAACCGAAGCATCCTGCCGAACTGATTGATCACGAATGCTTCGGCTATACGCCGGTGGATCGCTATTCCTGGTCCTTTGTCATTAACGGCCAGGTGGAGAACTTCCCTGTCCGTAACCGCCTCTGTGCCAACAACGGCGACGCCTTGCTCGATGCGGCCGAGCGCGGCATGGGGATCACCAACCCGCCGACCTTTATCGCCGCCTCGGCGATTGAAGCCGGGGTAGTCAAGCCGATCCTTACCGATTTTGCGCTGCCGGAGCTTGCTATCTACGCGATCTTTCCGGGTAACCGCTATCTGCCGCAGCGCGTGCGCCTGCTGGTCGATTTTCTCGTCGAGCGTATCGGGCCGGAGCCTTATTGGGACAGTGTTGCGCTGTTCGGGGGGCTGCGGCGCCCGGCGAGTCGTTAGCCGTGGGGTGAATATCCCGGATGCTCAGTTCAGCAGAAATTCGGCAAGAACGCCGGAGGTGCGGCGTAGCCGCTTGGAAAGCAGACGTGCCATGCTGAACATGAAGCGGTAGGCAAGCAGTGGGTGTTCCCGGGAAAGCTTTTCCAGCCCTTCGTGATTGATGGTGAGGAGCTCGCAATTGCTTTCGGCCACGCACATCGCCGAGCGCCGTTCACGGTCGAGCAGGGCCATTTCGCCGATGATGCGCCCTTTGCCTTCGTAGGAAAGCAGGTGGCGGCCGGATTCGCCGGTCTTGTGAATCGAAATCTTGCCCTCGATGAGGATCAGCATGTAGGTGCCGGGGTCGCCCTCGTTGAAGACGACCTGGCCCATGTCGAGGCTCATCTGGCCGAAGTAGCCGCTGAGGGTCTTGAGTTCCGGGTAAGTGAATTCACGGAAGAATTCGAGCCCGTCGATCAGGTCGGCAATGTGAGTGCTCAAGGCGGGATACCTAGGTCGTGTGGACGGCTGGGCCTGGCGCGGCTGGCAGGCTAACGCGGATTCTTCTTCGCTTCGGCTTCGCGCACAGCGCGCATCACGTCGGCTTCGAGAACCGTGGTGTCGGTGCCGAAGGCGCGCGGCATGACGATTTCTTCGATGACATGCATGTCGCCGGGGAACTGATGCGCTTTGGGGGTATTCCTGGTACTGGCGGCCTGCCTGGCGGCTGCCAGGTCAGCGTCGCTGAGTCCGGTGGCCATGCCTTCCGGCACTTCCGCGCCCAGTTCGACGAGCAGGCGAACGACCTCCGTCTTGCCGCCACGAATAGCCATAGACAGCGGCGATACCGGCTCACGGTTGTCAGCGATGTTGACCTTGGCACCACGCTTGACCAGTTCGCGGACGATATCCGGAAAGCCCATGAAGCAAGCGATGCCGAGGGGAAGTCCGGGAACGCCCTGGCCATCATTCAGCTCCGCTGTAGCGCCCGCCTCCAGCGCCGCGAGAACTTCTACCAGGTGCCCGCTACGAACAGCCTTGATCAAATCTGCCGGGGAACTCAACGCGCCAACTCCTCTGGTTACGAAAGCGTGGATACAGCAAATGCGGGATGTTTTGGCAGCGGGGCACGTGGCCCCTGTACGCCATTCTATCGAAGTCGGGCCGCGCTGCCGAGGCTGCGCTTGTCGAATGTGCTTGCCCGGTCGGCAGGTATCCGGTTTTTCGGTCTATCTCCAGCAGGCGGCGGCCCGGCTGCGGAGCACCTTTGTCTTCAACCCGGCACGTAGCCGAGCCGATGCGAGAGCTCGGCACAGCATTGGCGCAGCGCTCCGGCGTTATCGCCATCGAGATCGGGATCGAACAGGGCGGTCGGGCCGAGCACGGTGATGACCAGCGCCAGATGGCCGTCGTGGTCGAAGACCGGGGCCGAAAGTGCGTTGATGCCGGGCAGCGGCTCGCTGACGACCTGAGCCATGCCGTGTGCGCGGATTTCCTTCAGCGTCTTCTGCAT
>JBAYVG010000090.1:0-11410 GCA_041674785.1 Rhodocyclaceae bacterium | reverse complement strand
TCAGTGAACAAGGTTACTGGGGGCTGTCAGCTTCAAAGCTCTAAAGCAAAATGGCGCGGAAAAACCCGCGCCATTTTTTGGTAGGAATCCGATGAAAAGTACGTTTTTCTACAGCTTCAACGTAGAAGTGAGCGGCCTGCGCGGATTTTCGCGCAGGTCCGCTCGACTGCCGGGTTGGGCGTCTTAGGCTGAGCCACAGAACTACTTCTTGATGACAACGAACATTCTTTCATCGGCGGCTGGCCCCTTGCTGTATGTGTACGTCAGCACGTGAGTAGCGCTTTGAACGACAGCGTTCTTGTTACCCAGAAAGACTTTTAGGACCTGCTCTTTATGAGCTGGAGCATACATGTCGGCTAAATGCCCGGCCCATTGTTTTGCAATTGCTGAATCGGCGTGGATGCCTTCGCCAACGTTCTTCGTGTAGTCGTTCCAAAGAAACTTGATGTTCTTCACACGACCACCCGAGTTGGGCATTTCGTTGATAAAGAACTTCACCGTTTCTGCTTTGCCGCCAATGCAGCTATAGAGAGCGCCTAGGTCTCCACTCGCCTGGTTCATTCTTGGCTTGGCACAAGCAAGGTAAGACGAGACTTTCGTCCGCTCGGTGGTGAAGGAAACAAAGGAATTCTCGGGCAGCAACTCAGCAAACGGAGCCCCAATCACTGTTGAAAATGAAAATAGGCCCGATGCGATGGCGGCAATTTGAGCGGCGGTTCGTATCACTGGTCGCACGGATAGCTCCTGTTTGTTGAAGACGCCCAACGTAGAGCTGACCGGCGCTGCGCGGCTTTATCGCGCAGCGTCCAGCGACCGAAGGGAGCGAGGTCGAGCGCCATGTTAGGGGCGGCTGCGGGAAACCACTTTGGATAGCTCAGCGACCGAAAGCATAGGCGCAGAACGGTGAATGATTCGGTGGCAGTTGGAGCACAAGACAGCCAAATCGTCGAGCGTCGTGGTGACTGGGACTGAGGATGCCGATAGCGGTACCAGATGGTGAACCTCGCAGAAACCTTCCCCAAGGGCGCCGTAGGTAGCAGAAAAATCAAAGCCGCATACTTCGCAACACAGACGCCCCATGGCATTGAGCGTTGCTACTTTCTTTGCATCGACGAGTGCGCGATTACGTTCTCGGCGGAGATGGGATACAAGACGAACAGCGCCTTCGGTTTCGGCGGCGGGAAGGTCGATGTCGGGAAGATCAGATGGAGGAGACGGTTGGCTGCCTTTGACCTGAAGGGTAGTGAGGGCCTGGACGACTGTTTCGTCGCTGACGCGGTTGAAGCCCAAGCTGAAGTTGCTTTGAGACTTCAGAAGTGAGGGGAACCAATCAAGGCCGTTCAGGGGCACGGGAGGGACAAACTCCTTCACCCGTTGGCCGGAAATGACGTGAAGATTAGAGGATGGATCTTCAACGTCTATACGGTCAGCCACGTAAGCGCCGCAAAGGAAGAATGCCGTCTTCTTTCCGTCTGGAATGCCTTGGACGACCCAGACGGTGTTTCCGACAGCCTTCTTGAGAACACCGAGCTTTCGGCTCAGAAAGCGGAGTTCGCCGGAGGGCTCAAGTTCGTAGCCCATTGTCTTGGCGCTGTGATACGCGATGAAGTGTTCCATAGCGAGAATGACAAGCCCCTAACGTGAAGTCGATTGCATATGCGCCGGCCATCCTGCCAGCGCGCCATCCATTCTGGACGTTCTGGCGGAGCCAAGGCATTGCCTGGGTTGGAATAAATTGGATTTTTCTTGCCTGCTCGCCAGGATGGGCGGCGAGCCAACGCGGCGTGTTGCGCGGATAGGCGGCATTTGCGCCGCAGATGCTGGCGCGGCCCGGTGGTCGAGAAATGGAAGCATCGTAAAAACCCCTTGCCAGAACGATCCCAAGCCATATACTGTAAATATATACAGTATATGGCTTGGAGGAATACGGCATGAACCCGAATCAGCCCCTTACCTTGCTTGGCCGCGTGCGCGAGGCCATTCGCTACAAGCACTACAGCATACGGACGGAGCGAACCTATGTCGAGTGGGTACGCCGTTTTGTCCGTTTCCACAACCAGTCTCATCCACGTGACATGGGGGCGCCGGAGGTGCGGGCCTTTCTCGGGCACCTTGCCAGCGAGGCGAAGGTGGCGGCCTCCACGCACCAGCAGGCGCTGTCGGCGCTACTGTTTCTCTACAAGGAAGTGCTTGGAGTCGAGTTGCCCTGGCTGACCGAGCTGGAACGGCCGAAGAAGCCAAAACGCCTGCCGGTCGTGCTCGGGCATGGCGAGGTCGAGCGCTTGCTGTCGGTGCTTGAGGGCACGCACGCGCTGATGGGGAAAATGCTCTACGGCACAGGCATGCGCCTTATGGAGTGCGTGCGGCTGCGGGTGAAGGATGTCGATTTCGAGCGCGGCGAGATTCTCGTGCGCGATGGCAAGGGCGGCAAGGATCGGGTGACGATGCTGCCGGCGTCATTGGCACCGCCCTTGCGGGCCCATCTGCTGCGTGTACGGCAGTTGTGGGAGCGCGACCGGGAGGCGGGGCGCCCCGGCGTGCAGATGCCCGAGGCGCTGGCGCGCAAGTATCCGTCGGCGCCCTGCGAGTGGGGCTGGTTCTGGGTGTTTCCGGCGCGCGGGCTGTCGGTCGATCCGCGCAGCGGTATCGAGCGGCGCCACCACACGCACGAGCAGGCCCTGCAGCGCGCCATCAAGCAGGCGCTTGGCGACGCGGGCATTGCCAAGCCGGCAACCACGCATACGTTGCGCCATTCCTTTGCCACGCATCTGCTGCAGTCCGGCTACGACATCCGCACGGTGCAAGAGTTGCTCGGCCATTCCGATGTGTCGACGACGATGATCTACACCCATGTGCTCAACCGGGGCGGTCGCGGGGTGGTGAGCCCGGTGGATCGGCTCTCGGGCGATGGCGGCAGCGTGCCGGCCGGTGGCGCTTCGTTGGTTGCGCTGCAGCATGGCACATCAAGGTTCGTGCGCTGACACCTGCCGCTTTTTTGCCGCATAATCGGAGCCTCTGCCGCATCGGGCTGGCTGTTTCGATCATGCCCGCAGCGAACCAGGATCGACGCGCACGACGTCGCACACGACAACTCAGGAGACTTGGTCATGACATCCCATATCAAGGTGCCGCAAGGCGGCTCGAAGATCGTTGCCGGACAGGCGGTTCCGGATACCCCGATCATTCCGTTCATCGAGGGCGACGGTATCGGCGTCGATATCACGCCGGTGATGATCAAGGTGGTCGATGCGGCCGTGGCCAAGGCCTACGGTGGCAGGAAGAAGATTCACTGGATGGAGGTCTACGCCGGCGAGAAGTCGACGCAGATCTACGGCGCCGACGAATGGCTGCCGAAGGAAACCTTCGATGCGCTCAAGGAGTTCTCGGTGTCGATCAAGGGCCCGATGACGACCCCCGTCGGCGGCGGCATCCGCTCGCTCAACGTGGCGCTGCGCCAGGAACTGGACCTCTACCAGTGCGTGCGGCCGGTGCAGTACTTCAAGGGCGTGCCCTCGCCGCTGAAGAACCCCGAGCTGTGCAACATGGTCATCTTCCGCGAGAACACCGAGGACATCTACGCCGGCATCGAGTGGGCCAACGGCACCGATGCCTGCAAGAAGGTCATCAAGTTCCTGCAGGAAGAAATGGGCGTCAAGAAGATCCGCTTCCCGGAAAGCTCCGGCATCGGCATCAAGCCGATCTCGGTCGAGGGCACCGAGCGCCTGGTGCGCGCCGCGATCAAGTACGCCATCGCCAACCAGCGCAAGTCGGTGACGATCGTGCACAAGGGCAACATCATGAAGTTCACCGAAGGCAACTTCCGCGATGCTGCCTATGCACTGGCCAAGCGCGAGTTCGGCGGTGTCGAGATCGACGGCGGCCCGTGGCTCAAATTGCCGCAGGGCATCGTGATCAAGGATTCGATTGCCGACGCTTTCCTGCAGCAGATCCTGCTGCGCCCGGCGGAGTACGACGTGATCGCCACCACCAACCTCAACGGCGACTACATCTCCGATGCGCTGGCGGCGCAGGTGGGGGGCATCGGCATCGCGCCGGGGGCCAACATCTCCGACCAGTACGCCTGTTTCGAAGCCACCCACGGCACGGCGCCGAAATACGCCGGCAAGGACAAGGTGAACCCCGGTTCTCTGATTCTCTCCGCCGAGATGATGCTGCGCCACCTCGGCTGGCTGGAAGCGGCCGACCTGATCATCAAGGCCATGGAAGCGGCTATCGGCGACAAGGTGGTCACCTACGACTTCGCCCGCCTGATGGAGGGCGCCACCGAAGTGTCGTGCTCGGCCTTTGGCGACGCGATGATCGAGCGCATGTAAGCCGCAGCCTTTCTGGCAGCGGACATTCCAGAACGAAGCCTCCGCAAGGGGGCTTCGCTCGTTGAGCTTCGGTCACCCTGCGGGCAGGTATGATGTTATTCATGGCTACTGTTTCTGCTCAATTGCTACGAGGTGCCTCATGCTGAAAGCGCTGGTGCTTGATCCGTCGCGCTTTCAGCGCTCCGTTCTTGCCTCCGTCTTTGCCCGGCGCAACATCGAGGTGACCATGGCCGACAGCGCTGCCGCCGGCTTGAACGCGTTGGCTGAAAGCAGCTACGACATCCTCTGCTTTTCCCTTGAACTCGGCGACATGCGCGGTACCGAATTTTTCCGTGAGGCCAAACGGCAGAATCGGGTCGGGTTTTTCCCGTCGCTGATGGTCAGTTCAACCCCTGACAAGGCCTTGTTCGACGAGGCCATTTCGCTGGGCGTTACCGACTGTTTTCCCAAGACCGACCTCGCCGGGCTGGAGCAATACGTCGAGCAGTGGGAGAGCCGGACCACCCGCCGTCTGTCTGGCCGCGTGCTGCTTGTTGAAGACAGCGATACCGCGGCCAACTTCCTGACCGAGGTGATGGTCGGGCTGGGGCTGACGGTCACACGTTTCAAAACGGCAGAAGAGGCGATTGCTTCGCTGGCGTTCGAGGACTACAAGATCGTTGTTACCGATTTCGTGCTCGAAGGCATGCAGACCGGCTTGTCCGTCATCCGCGCCGTACGCGGGCAGGCGGGCCGCAAGAGCGAGCTGCCGATTCTGGCCCTGTCGTCGATCGACAGCGTCGCCCGTCGCGTCGAGATCCTGCGTGCTGGTGCCAATGATTTCGTCGGCAAGCCCGTGGTCGCAGAAGAGCTGGCGGCGCGCCTCTCCAATCTGCTGATGTTGCGCGAGTTGTTCGATCGCCTGGAAGTGCAGCATGAACTGGTCAAGGAAATGGCGCTGCGCGATCGCCTGACCTCGCTGCACAACCGTCATCATCTCGCTGCAGAAATGCCCAAGCTGATGGCCGAGGCCGAGCGGAAAGCTTCGCCGCTATCGCTGATGGTGGCGGATATTGATCACTTCAAGAAGATCAATGACACGCAGGGGCATTCCCGCGGCGATGAGGTGTTGATTGCCGTTGCCGATATCCTGCGTGGCGTCTGTCGCGGCCAGCAGTTGCTTGTGCGCTACGGCGGCGAGGAGTTCGTTCTGGTCCTGCCTGGTGCCACCACTCTGCAGGCGGGGCTGGGTGCGGAGCTCCTGCGTGAGCGGATCGAGAAGGCGAGCCCGGCCGGGGTTGCCGTTACGGCCAGTTTCGGCATTACCACACTGCGCCCTGGAGACACCTTCGACCAGCTGTTCTCGCGTGCCGATGCGGCGCTTTACGAGGCCAAGCGGGCAGGGCGCAATCAGGTTATCAGCGCCTGATATTTTGAACCCCCTACTTTTCTTTTATCGATGACTGCTCAACAAAAACCGCTCGCCGGCCTGAAAGTGCTCGAACTCGGCACCCTCATCGCCGGCCCTTTCGCCGCGCGCATCATGGCCGAGTTCGGCGCCGAGGTGATCAAGATCGAAGCGCCCGACGGCGGCGACCCGCTGCGCAAGTGGCGCAAGCTGTACGAAGGCACCTCGTTGTGGTGGTATCTGCAGGCGCGCAACAAGCAGTCGGTGACGGTGAACCTCAAGCATGCGGATGGGGTGGCCATCGTCAAGCGGCTGGCGCGCGAGGCCGACATCGTCGTCGAGAACTTCCGCCCCGGCGTGCTCGACAAGCTCGGCCTCGGCTGGGAGGCGCTATCGGCGGAGAATCCGGGGCTGGTCATGGTGCGCCTGTCGGGCTTCGGCCAGACCGGGCCGATGGCCGCGCAGCCGGGCTTCGGCGCCATCGGCGAGTCGATGGGTGGCTTGCGTTACGTGACCGGCTTCCCCGACCGGCCGCCGGTGAAAACCGGCATCTCCATTGGCGACTCCATTGCCGCCTTGTGGGGCGCGCTCGGCGCGATGATGGCGCTGCGCCACAAGGAGGTAAATGGTGGCCAGGGGCAGGTGGTGGATGTTGCGCTCTACGAGGCGGTGTTCGCGATGATGGAGTCGCTGGTGCCGGAGTTCGATGTGTTCGGCTTCGTGCGCGAGCGCACCGGCAACATCATGCCCGGCATAACGCCGTCGAATACGCACACGACGAAGGACGGCCGGCACATCACCATCGGCGCCAACGGCGACGCGATCTTCCGCCGGCTGCTGCTGGCCATGGGCCGACAGGATCTGGCCGACGATCCGGCGCTGACCGACAACGCCGGCCGCGATGCGCGGCGCGACGAGCTGTACGGCCTGATCGACGACTGGGTGGCGCTGCACGACGAAGCCGGAGTGCTGGCCATTCTGGCAGCGGCCGGGGTACCGGCTTCGCGCATCTATTCCGTGGCCGACATGTTTGCCGACCCGCAGTTCCTCGCGCGCGGCATGCTGGAAACGGTAAAACTGGCCGACGGACGCGAATGCCGGATGCCCGGCGTGGTGCCGAAACTGTCGGAAACGCCGGGTAGCACGGAGTGGGTGGGGCCGGCGCTCGGTGAACACACCGATGTTGTTTTGTCCGGCCTCGGTTACGACGCGGCGGCAATCGCTGCCTTGCGCGAGGCCGGGGCGATCTGAGGCCTTATCGCTTGCTGGCCTGCTCGTAGAGCGGCATCACCTGCGGTAATTGCCGTTCGATTTCCTTGATGCGATTGGTTCCGGCCGGATGGGTCGATAACCAGGCGAAGGGTTCGCCACGACTGGCGGCGCCCATTTTCTGCCACAGCGTAATGCCGGCACGTGGGTCGAAGCCGCCGCGTGCGGTCAGTTCCAGCCCGACGACATCGGCCTCGGTTTCGTCGTCGCGGGAAAACTTCAGTGTCAGCAGGTTGCCGCCAAGCTGGAAAGCATCGGTGTAACGCCCGCCACCGATGAATTCGCCAAGCAGGACGGCGCCAAGGTTGGTCAGCTCATTTTTGGCCACCCGCTCGCGGGCATGCTCGCGCAGTGCATGCGCGACCTCGTGGCCGATGACTACGCCAATTTCATCGTCAGTCAGCTTCAACCCTTCGATGAGCCCGGTGTAAACGGCGATCTTGCCGCCCGGCATGCAGAAGGCGTTGACCTGTTTCGAGCCGATCAGGTTGATTTCCCACTTCCATTTTTCAGCACGCGGGTTGAAGCGCGTCGCATGCGGCACGATACGCGTGGCGATGCTGCGCAGGCGTTGTAGTTGCGGGTGGTCGTCCGCTGCCAGTGCCTTTTTTGCGGCGGCTTCGCGCATCATTTCCCGGTATTGCCGGGCAGATGAGCGTTCGAGCTGGTCAGCCGGTACCAGGTTGCGCAAGAGCGAAGGCTTGCCGACATCGACCCCTTCAGCAAAAACACAGGGCGCAGAAAGCAACAGGGCGAGCAGGCTGCCGCCGATGAAGCGGCGCAGCAACGGTGGCGGGGAATGTGGGCGGTGGGTCACGGGCGGTCTGGTCAGGGGTAATGCCGGGCGTTACAGTAGCACACCGTCGATCACCGCCGCTTGCGGCCAAAACCATGAACCAGCTTGAAGAATTACGCGCCGTTGTGCGTGAATTTGTGACCGAGCGTGGCTGGGACCGCCACCACAACCCGAAAAACCTGGCCATCGCCCTCTCGGTCGAAGCGGCCGAGGTGCTGGAGCACTTTCAGTGGTGTTCGGAGGCGGAGAGTTTTACCTTGCCGCCCGAGCGTCGCAAGGCCGTCGCCGACGAACTTTCCGATGTGCTGATGGGGGTGATTCGCGTTGCTGACCTGCTCGATATCGACCTTGCCGAAGCCTTCGCCACCAAGATGGTCGAGAACCGCATCAAGTATCCGCCGGAGAAGGTGCAGGGGCGGGCGGTGAAATACACCGAGCTTTAATCGGCCAGCAAGCTCAGACGAAGAAGGCGTGCCCGAGCGTGCGCACGCCAATGCCGACACAGGCGCCGAGTGCTGCCGGCTTCCACACGGCGGCGACACGCTTGCCGGCGGTGATGAGGACGGCGACTCCGGGAATGTCGAAGGGGTGGATCAGGAAGCCGGCGCTGGCATTGAGCAGTTCGGTACTCATCTGCCCGGCGCGGCGCATCTCATCCACGACTCCCATCATCGCCGTACCGCCGGCCAGATACTTGGTCAGCGCCGGCAGGATCAACAGCGGATCGACATTGACCAGCGCCAGCACGGGGGCCAGCAGCCCGGTCAGTGCGTCAATGGCGCCGAAGCGTTTCAGCGCGGTTACCGCAACCAGCGACAGCACCAGCATCGGGATGGCGCCGACGGCGATCTTGAAGGCTTCGGCGCCGGCGTGGTTGATCACGTCGAGCACGCCCTTGGCGCTTTCCGCCGTGCGGTGGTGCAGCGTCTCGTCGAGCTTGGCCTCCGTGGCCGAAAGGCTGCGGCCAAACAGGTAGTAAGTGGCCGCTGCCGCGGCCAGCCCGCCCATCACCGAAAAGAGCAGGGTCGGGCCAAAGCTGAGGCCCATGGTCATCATCGGCAGCGAGGCGTTGGCCTGCGCCATGGCGAAGACCATGGCCAGCGTTGCCGCAATGTGGCGGTCGGAGGTGCCGCGCTGTTCCATCATCGCCAGCGTGGCGATCGGCGCGGCGAAGCTGACGAAGTTGATCTGCAATGCTGCAAAAACACCCAGCCCGGTCAGCCCGAAAGGCTTGAGCAGCGGCGCGATGCGCGCCACGCTCCAGTCGAGTGCGTTCTTCGCTTCGAGCAGGCGCATCAGCGAGAGCATGACCACCATCACCGGCAGCAGCACGAACAGCGAAAGCTCGACCGCCGAGCGGCCGGCCTTGAGAATGATGTCGATCAGGATGTCCATGGGGGCAAGCTTAACGTGTCGCGCCGGTGGTGTGGATCGTTCCGTATTGCGGCATCAGCTGAACAGCGGCAGCAGTACCGGCAAGAGTATCGCCGTGAGCAGCCCGTTCATGCCCATCGCCAGCGCTGAGAAGGCACCGGCCTGCTCGCTTTCCTGGAAGGCTCGGGCAGTGCCGATGCCGTGCGCGGTGACGCCGGTGGCGAAGCCGCGGATGGCCGGGTCGCGCACGCCGAGCGTATCGAACAGGTAGCGGCCGGCAACGGCGCCAAGGATGCCGGTGGTGATGACCAGCACCGCAGTCAGCGAGGGCAGGCCGCCGATGCGCTCGGCGATGCCCATGGCGATCGGCGTCGTCACCGACTTTGGCGCGAGCGACAGCTGAGTCGCCACGCTGGCGCCGAGCGCCTTGGCCACGAGCAGCGCAGAGAAGGCGGCGGTCAGGCTGCCGGCGATGAGGCCGACGACGATCGGCAGTAGCATCGCCTTCACCCGGCGGAAATGCACGTAGAGCGGAATCGCCAGCGCCACGGTGGCCGGCCCGAGCAGGAAGTGCACGAACTGGGCGCCGTCGAAATAAGTCTGGTAGGGCGTGCCGGTGGCCAGCAGCAGCGCAACCAGCGCAGTGACGGCGATGAGCACCGGGTTGGCCAGCGGCGACCCGCCGCAGCGTTTGTTCACCCACACCGCGCCTTGATAGGCGATCAGTGTCAGCGTCAGGCCGAGCAGCGGTGAGGTCGAGAGATAGACCCAGAGTTCGGTGATCCGCGGATTCATGCGCCTTCTCCCGTGGCTGCCTTGCGGGCGAGGGTCTTCATCACCAGTGCGGTGACGGCCATCGAGACAAAGGTGCTGACCACCAGCGCGGCGAGCAGCGCCGGCCATTCGTCGGCGACGCGCGAGAGGTGCACGATGATGCCGACGCCGGCCGGCACGAAGAGCAGCGAGAGGTGCGAGAGCAGCGTCTGGCTGGTCGTCTGCAGTGTCTCACTCGGGCCGCCCTTCAGCGAGAGCACGATGAAGAGCAGCGCCATGCCGATCACCGGGCCGGGCACCGGCAGGTCGAGGCCACGGGCGATGACTTCGCCGATGAGCTGGAAGATCAGCAACTGGGTCAGGGCAGCAATCATGATTCTCTCCTTGAACGAAAAACGGCACCGGGGGCGACCCGCAGTGCCGTTTCCCGATTCACGCACCCGAAACCGGGTGCGGGGCCTTCCTTACGCCATCGCTTCGTACAGCGGCAGCGTCAGGAACTCCGGATACTCCGGCGTCAGTGACATCTTGTCGAAGATGACCGCTGCCTGATCGTAGGTGGCCGTATCTTCGCCCTGGGCGGTAACGGTGGCCTTCACCTTGACCAGTTCTTCGGCAATCATCGGGCGAACCATTTCGACAGTGACCTTGCGGCCGTCGTCGAGCACGCCCTTCGGCGAGATGACCCACTGCCACACCTGCGAGCGGGAGATTTCGGCGGTGGCCGCATCTTCCATCAGGTTGTGGATCGGCACGCAGCCGTTGCCACCGAGCCAGCTGCCGAGGTAGTGGATGCCGACGTTGATGTTGTTGCGCAGGCCGGCTTCGGTGATCGGCTGCTCGGGCTGGAAGTTGAGCCAGTCCTTCGGGCCGAAGCTGCCGGAAACCTGCTTTTCCCACTGGTTCGGCTTGTCGCCCAGCACCTTCACGAACTCTTCGTGGGCGATGGCGACGAGGCCCGGGTGGGCGACCCAGCCGCCGTCAAAGCCGTCGTTGGCGTCACGGGTCTTGTCGTGGCGGATGCCGGCCAGTGCCTTTTCGTTGGCGACCGGGTCGTTCTTGATCGGGATCAGCGCCGACATGCCGCCCATGGCCGGGGCGCCGCGCTTGTGGCAGGCCTGCACCAGTGCCAGTGCGTAGGAGCGCATGAACGGCACTTCCATGGTGATCGCACCGCGCTGGGCGAGGCAGAAATCCTTGTTCTTCTTGAACTTCTTGATGCACGAGAAGATGTAGTCCCAGCGACCGGCGTTGAGGCCGGCGGAGTGGTTGCGCAGTTCGTACAGGATCTCTTCCATCTCGAAGGTGGCGAGGATGGTTTCGACCAGCACGGTGGCCTTGATCGTGCCCTGCGGGACGCCGCAATGCTCCTGCGTCATGACGAAGATGTCGTTCCACAGGCGGGCTTCAAGGTGCGATTCCATCTTCGGCAGGTAGAAGAAGGGGCCGGCACCGCGGGCGATCTGCTCCTTGGCG
>JBAYVG010000089.1:0-12038 GCA_041674785.1 Rhodocyclaceae bacterium | reverse complement strand
TGCAGCAATGCATTCATCGGCACCACGAAGAAACCGGAGAGGCCGCCGATGAGAATGAGCAGCGGGATGGCCAGCCACATGTCACCGACGAAATTCATCACCAGCACGATGATGCCCATGGCAATGCCCAGCGGGATGACGCGGACCGACTTGCGCAGCGTGATCAGCTTGGCGGCAATGACCGCACCGGCGGCGACGCCGATGGCAACGACCCCCTGCAGCATCGAGGATTTGGACAGGTCGAGGTTGAGCGCCACTTCCGACCACTTGATCACAATGAACTGCAGTGTCGCGCCGGCCCCCCAGAAGAGGGTGGTTACCGCCAGCGAGATCTGGCCGAGCTTGTCGCGCCAGAGCAGCGAGAGGCAGTGGTTGAATTCGTGGACCAGGTAGAACGGGTTCTTCTTCAGCGGCTTGTGATCAACCCCGGTATCCGGCACGTAGAGGTTGAAGATGGCAGCAATGACATAGAGTACGCCGACGATGCCGATGACCATCTCGCCAACCGTATCGATACCGGTTTCAATCAGCGGAAAGTCAAAGGCCAGCATTGCCATCGAGATGTCCGGCTTGATCAGCATGCCACCAACCACCACGCCGAGAATGATGGCACCGACGGTCAGGCCCTCGATCCAGCCGTTGGCGACGACCAGCAGGCGATGTGGCAGGTATTCGGTGAGGATGCCGTACTTGGCGGGCGAATAGGCGGCGGCACCAAGGCCGACGACGGCATAGGCAACCAGCGGGTGCACCGAAAAGAACATCATTGAACAGCCGATGATCTTGATGCTGTTGCTGATGAACATCACTCGCCATTTCGGCATCGAGTCGGCGAAGGCGCCAACAAAAGCAGCGAGGAGAACGTAGGAAAGGGTGAAAAAAGTCTTCAGCAACGGCTCATATTCCGTCGGCGCCTGCATTTCACGCAGGGCGAAGATGGCGGCAATCAGGAGGGCGTTGTCGGCAAGCGCAGAAAAGAATTGCGCCGCCATGATGATGTAGAAGCCGAAAGGCATCGCGTCGGTCGTGGCCAATGCTTGAAGTGGCGGTTTTATACCACGAAAGGCCTAGAACGCGATGACAAAATCCCCGGAAGCCGCGTTTGTGATGACGAATCGGCAGCCGTTTTGCTGTCGGAAAACAGCCGAACGACGGGCAAAGCTTGGGGGGGCGCTCGGGGCGCGACTAAATTTTTCTTGTCTGTCAGCACCGATCGTGACGGCTCAATTTTGTGAATGGTTTTATCTGTGCTTGAATAGAGCCAATGAATAATCGGAGTGCGCCAGCTTATGGCTGACCGTCGTTTGCAGGTGTTTCATGCCGTTGCCCGTCACTTGAGTTTTACCAAGGCCGCCGAGGCCTTGTTCATGACGCAGCCGGCGGTGACCTTCCAGATCAAGCAGCTGGAAGAGCAATTCAATACGCGGCTGTTCGAGCGTGGGCACGGGCGTATTTCGCTGACGCCGGCAGGGGAACTCGCCTTTGAATACGCTGAAAGAATCCTCAGCCTTTCCAGCGAAATGGAAACCCGGCTGGGGGAGATGACCGGCCAGATGCGTGGCCCCCTGCTGGTGGGCGCCAGCACGACGATTGCCGAGTTCATGCTGCCGCGCATTCTCGGTGAGTTCAATTCGCTGTACCCGCAGGTGCGGGCCCGGCTGACGGTGGCCAATTCCGAGACGATAGAGAACCGCATCGCCGAACATACGCTGGATGTCGGCCTCGTCGAACTGCAGACGAAGAACCCCAACCTCATCTCTGAAGTCTGCTGCGACGACGAGTTGCAGGTGATCTGTACGCCCGACTACCCGCTCAATTGCCTGCGCTCGGTAACGCCGAAGGTGCTGCTCGACTATGAATTCGTTTCGCGCGAGCCCGGATCGGGCACGCGCGAGGTCACTGACAACTATTTCCGCGAGGCCGGGGTTTCTCCTGATCGCCTGAAGACACTGATGGAACTGGGCAGCCCCGAAGCCTTGAAGGGGGTAGTCGGCACCGGGCTGGGCTTCGCCATCGTTTCGCGCGCCAGTGTCGGCAAGGAGCTGCAGTTGGGCAGCCTCATCGCCATTCCGCTCGAACCCCGGCTGCTGCGGCGCCTCTCGGTGCTCAGCCCGAAAGAGAAGTTCCGCTCGCGGGTGGTCAGTACCTTCATGGAGTTCGCCAAGCGGCGTTTGCGGGAGCTTTCTGCCTGATGCCACGTCCGATCCTGGCCCGTATCGACCGGGCAGCACTGTTGCACAATTACCTGCTGGCCAAAGCCAAGGCGCCGGGCGCCCGCGCCTGGGCCGTGGTCAAGGCCAACGCCTACGGCCACGGCCTGATGAACGCGGCCGATGCCCTGGCCGACGCGGCCGATGGGTTCGCCTTGCTTGATCTTGAAGAGGCGGTAGCGCTGCGCGAAGCCGGCATTCGCCAGCCGATTCTGTTGCTGGAAGGCTTTTTTTCGCCGGAAGACCTGGAACTGGTCGCCGAACATCGTCTCTCGGTGGTTGTGCATCGCCTCGAGCAGTTGCAGATCCTGCGCCAGGTTGGCCTGCCGATGCGGGTGCCGGTGTATGTGAAGCTTAATACCGGCATGAACCGGCTCGGTTTCCCGCCGTCGGCGCTGGGGGCCTTGCGCGACGAACTGGCGAAGTCGCAGGCGGTCGGTGAAATTACGCTGATGACGCATTTTGCCGAGGCCGACAGTGCGCGCGGTATCGATTGGCAACTGCAAAGCTTTGCGGCCATGGCCGGTGAATGGCGCGGGCCGGTGTCGCTGGCCAATTCGGCGGCCATTCTGCGTTACCCGAAAACGGCGCGTGACTGGGTTCGCCCCGGCATCATGCTCTACGGCGGCAGCCCGTTTGCCGAGCAAAGCGCCGATTCGCTGGGTTTGCGGCCGGTGATGACGCTTGCCAGCGAGATCATTGCTGTCCAGACCCTCGCTGCCGGCGAGCGGGTCGGCTACGGCGGGCTCTTTGCCGCCGAACGAGAAACGCGGGTTGGCGTCGTCGCCTGCGGCTATGCCGACGGTTACCCGCGCCATGCACCGACGGGAACGCCGGTGCTGGTCGGAGGTCGCCGCAGTCGAACCATCGGACGGGTGTCGATGGACATGCTGGCAGTCGATCTCACCGACTTCCGCGATGCTGGTGTCGGCACACCGGTTACCCTGTGGGGAGAAGGTCTGCCCGCCGACGAGGTGGCGACGGCAGCCGGCACCATCAGCTACGAGCTTTTCTGCGCGCTGGCCCGGCGGGTACCGATGGAAGCTGCCTGAGCCGGCTGTTGCTGTCGGGGCGGCAAGAATGCCGCCCCATCTGTTGTATTCTCCCTCTACGATGAGCAAGCAAAAAACCCTCTATAGCTGCACCGAATGCGGTGCTACCGCGCCAAAGTGGCAGGGGCAGTGCCCCGGCTGCAATCTCTGGAACACCCTGGTTGAAACCGTCGAGGAAAAGGCGTCGCCGGCGGCCCGTTTCCAGTCGCTGGCGCCGCCGGCGCGCCTGCAGACGCTCTCCGAGATACCGGCGCGGGAGCACGAGCGCATCGCTACCGGCATCCCCGAGTTCGATCGTGCACTCGGTGGCGGTCTGGTGGCTGGCGGCGTCGTCCTCATCGGCGGCGACCCGGGGATCGGCAAGAGCACCTTGCTGCTGCAGGCGCTGGCCGGGCTTTCTGATGAACATTCGGTGCTCTACGTGAGTGGCGAGGAGTCGGGCGAGCAGGTGGCCTTGCGTGCGCGCCGCCTCACGCTCGATACGCGCAAGCTGCAACTGCTGGCCGAGATCAACCTGGAAAAGATTCTGTCGACCCTGCAGGCGGAAAGACCGCTGGTGGCAGTGATCGACTCGATCCAGACACTCTGGTCGGATCAACTGAGTTCGGCACCGGGGTCGGTGGCGCAGGTGCGCGAGTGTGCCGCACAGCTGACACGGCTGGCCAAGACGCTGGGCATCACTGTCGTGCTGGTCGGTCACGTCACCAAGGAGGGCGCCTTGGCGGGACCGCGCGTGCTGGAGCATATCGTCGATACGGTGCTCTATTTCGAGGGAGACACCCATTCCAGCTTCCGCCTGGTGCGTGCCTTCAAGAACCGTTACGGCGCGGTGAACGAGATCGGCGTATTCGCCATGACCGATCGCGGCCTCAAGGGCGTCAGCAATCCGTCGGCACTCTTTCTGTCGCAGCACGGACAGGCGGTGGCGGGTTCCTGCGTGATGGTGACGCAGGAGGGAACGCGGCCGCTGCTGGTGGAAATCCAGGCATTGGTCGATCAGTCGCACGGCAATCCGCGCCGGCTGACGGTCGGTCTGGAAGCACAGCGCCTGGCCATGCTGTTGGCGGTTCTGCACCGCCATGCCGGCATCGTTTGCTTCGATCAGGATGTCTTCGTCAACGCCGTTGGGGGCGTCAAGATTGCCGAGCCAGCAGCTGATTTGGCAGTATTGATGGCAATCATATCTTCATTGAAAAACAAGGCATTGCCAGAGAAACTTATTGTTTTTGGTGAGGTTGGTTTGGCCGGTGAAATCCGGCCGGCGCCGCGTGGCCAGGAGCGCCTGAAGGAAGCTGCCAAGCTCGGTTTTACCCGCGCACTGATTCCGGCAGCCAATGCGCCGCGTCAGGCCGTTCCGGGCATGCAGGTGATCGCCGTTTCCCGTGTTGAGGAAGCGGTTGAGAAATTACGCTCAATGGATTGAATTGAAAGAATTAACGATTGCATTTCGTTTGCTCCGGCGGGACGCCCGTGCGGGGGAGTTGCGGCTGCTGGCAGCTGCCATGGTCATTGCCGTTGCGGCTTTGTCGGCGGTCGGATTTTTCGCCGATCGTGTGCATCAGGCGCTGGAGCGTGAGGCGCATCAACTGCTCGGCGCCGATCTGCTGCTGACTTCCGACCACGCGTGGCCAGCCGCCGTGGCTGACGAAGCACGCCGCCGTGGCTTGCGGGTGGCAGAAACACGCTCTTTCCCGAGCATGGTGCAGTTTGAAGGCCGTACCCAACTGGTCGATATCAAGGCCGTCAGCAGCGGTTATCCGCTGCGCGGCAGCCTGCGCCTGGCGCCGGCACCGAACACAGCGGATGCGGTGGCAAGCGGGATTCCTGCCTCCGGCGAGATGTGGGGCGACGAACGCCTGGCAACGGCGCTCACCCTCAGCGCCGGCGATGCGGTCGCCGTCGGCCGGGCCAGCCTGAGGATGGCTGGGGTGCTGACGCTGGAACCCGACCGGGGGGTGAATTTCTTTGGTGTTGCACCCCGTCTGTTGATGAATCTTGCTGATCTGGAGGCAACGGGACTGGTTCAGGTTGGCAGCCGTGTTGCCTACCGCCTGCTGCTGGCCGGCGAGGGGCCATCGGTCGGTGAATTTCAGCGCTGGCTTGAACCCCGGCTTGGCCGCGGTGAGCGGATCGAAGACGCGCGCAATGCGCGACCGGAGATTCGCACGGCACTGGAGCGGGCGCAGCGCTTCCTCGGGCTTTCGGCCCTGCTGACGGTGGTTCTGGCGGCCGTGGCCGTGGCGCTGGCGGCGCGGCGCTACAGCCAGCGCCACCTTGATCCCTGCGCCATCATGCGTTGCCTGGGCGCGACACAACCCTTCCTGCTGCGTGTCTATTTGGGCCAGTTTGCCTTGCTTGGCCTGATCGCCTCCACGCTTGGCTGTGCCATCGGCTTTGCCGCCCACTTTGCGTTGTATGCCTGGCTGGCGGAATTGCTGGCCACGGTGCTGCCGCCACCCTCCTGGCTGCCAGCGGGGCAGGCGGGTGCTGTCGGCCTGCTGCTGCTTTTCGGTTTTGCCGTGCCGCCCTTGCTGCAACTGCGCCGGGTGCCGACGATGCGCGTCTTGCGCCGCGAATTCGGACCGCCTGGTGGCGCCTTGCTCGGTGGCTACGGACTCGGGCTGGCTGCGCTGACCGGCGCGATGTTCTGGGTTGCCGACGATGCCGTGCTTGGCGCCTGGGTGGTTGGCGGTTTTGTCGTTGCCTTGCTGCTTTTTGCCGTCGTCGCGCGTACCGCGATCCGTCTCGCGGCCGGGTTGCGCAGCGGTGCCCAGGCTGCCGGTGGCTTTGGCTGGCGCTACGGGCTGGCAAATCTGGAACGCCACGCACTGGGCAGCGTGGTGCAGATCGTTGCGCTGGCGCTCGGGCTGATGGCCCTGCTGTTGCTGACGGCGACGCGTGGCGACCTGATGGACGCCTGGCGGCGGGCGATGCCGCCGGATGCGCCGAACCGCTTTGTCGTGAATATTCAGCCCGAGCAGGTGTCGGCAGTGCGGCGCCATCTTGCCTCGGCCGCGATCAATGCCGAGATTGTGCCGATGGTGCGTGGGCGGCTGGCGCGCCTGAACGGGCGCGAGGTGGGCATTGCCGACTATGAGGATGATCGGGCCAAACGCCTGATCGAGCGTGAATTCAACCTCTCGATGCGGGCTGATCTGCCCTACGGGAATTCTGTGGTCAAGGGACGCTGGTTCAAACCGGACGAGTTGCAGCGGGGCGTCGCTTCCGTCGAGGACGGCCTGGCCAAGACACTTGGTATCAAGGTCGGCGATTCCATGGAATTCATGATCGCCGGCGAGCCGGTAGCGGTGGAGGTCGTTGGCCTGCGCAAGCTGGACTGGGATTCGATGCGCGTCAATTTTTTCGTGTTGACGCCGCCGGCGGTGCTGCAACCGTATCCGACCAGCTTCATCACCAGTTTTTATCTGCCCGCAGACAAGGGGGCGCTGATCAACAGCCTGGTGCACGAGTTCCCCAACCTGACGGTGATCGACGTTGCAGCCATCGTTCGCCAGTTGCAGTCGGTCATCGACCAGGTCGCGCAGGCGGTGCAATTCATCTTCCTGTTCACACTGGCGGCGGGGGTGATGGTGCTCTATGCCGCGCTCGGTTCGGCATTCGAGGAGCGTCGTTACGAACTGGCGGTCATGCGCTCACTGGGTGCGCGACGCGAGCAACTACGGCGTGCGCTGCTCGCCGAGTTCGCATTGGTCGGTGGGCTGGCGGGGGGAATAGCCGCGCTCGGGGCGGTAGCGATCGGGCAGCTATTGGCGAGCAAGGCCTTTCAGTTCGAAGTGGCCATCAGCCTCTGGCCTTTCCCGGCAGCGATCCTGGGCGGCGCGGCGATGGTGACGCTGGCTGGCTGGCTGGCGGCACGCCGCCTGCTGGGCTCCTCACCGCTACAGGTGCTGCGCGCCGGCACCTGACGCGGTGGGGAAAAACCGGAGTGGAGTCGATGTGCGCTCTGG
The DNA here is from genome assembly GCA_041674785.1 of Rhodocyclaceae bacterium. Taxonomy (GTDB): domain Bacteria; phylum Pseudomonadota; class Gammaproteobacteria; order Burkholderiales; family Rhodocyclaceae; genus Proximibacter. Next base: position 4,808 of record JBAYVG010000089.1, on the reverse strand, counting down.
CGTTTCCTGCGGAACGCCCTGTTTTGGTGCCAAAGTTTCCGATTGCACTTTGACTGTTGCATAATGTACCCCTTAGTACTTTTGGCATAAACATGGCTGAATCAACCGTACATCGCCTCGATGAGCGCCTTTCTGCGCTCAACGAGCGCTGGCGCGATTACGTCCGGGAGGGCGGGTTCGAGCAGTTCGTAGAGTTCTCGGTCGCGCTCAACAGCCTTTCCGAGCAGCTTGGCCGTCTGCGCCTTCCTGGCCTGCTGCGTATTGCCGAGGGCCTGGAAAACGCTGCGCTGGCACGCTTCGGCGACCCGAGTGCGCATCCGTTGGCTGAGGCCGACATTGCTGCACTTGAACGCCAGGTAAAAACGCTGGACAGTGCGATCGTCTCGGCTCGCCAACCGGTGGGCGAGCGGCGTGTGGAGGAGGGGCCGTCTTCGGTTCCCGATCCGGAATGGGTGCGCCCCCGCGCCGTCTGGCTGGTCGCAACTGCCGGCCGGAGCAAGATGGCCGAAGGCCTTGCCGAGCAGCTTCGCCATTTTGGGTTTCGCCCGCAGATGCTGGGCTGGCTGGATCCGCTGCCGGAAGGCGAACAACCGCTGGCGGTGCTTTTTTCTTCCGAAAACGCGCCCGCAAGAGAAGCACAGCTCGTACGCATCGCCGCAATACGTGCCGCTGTGTCGACTGCCCAGATCTTTTATCTCGGTGCCGATCGTGCCATGGAACCCGTCGTCAGCCTGATTCGTGCCGGCATCGACGTTGCCGTGACGCGTGAGGAAGCTGCTTCTTCGGTGCTGACGCGAATTCTCGATCTGGTACAGACGCGCGAACTGGAAAAATACCGCGTGCTGGTCGTCGAGGATTCCCGGGTGGCTGCCGCCATGATCCGGCGTACCCTGACCGAGCACAACATCGACAGTCAGGTCGTTCCGGACCCCGGCATCCTGCTTGACGTGCTGGCCGACTACCGGCCCGACCTGATTTTGATGGACATGTACATGCCGCGCTTCAATGGTGTTGAAGCCACGCGGGTGCTGCGGCAGGTGGCGGGTTACCAGTCGCTGCCGATCGTCTATTTGTCCAGTGAATCCGATATTGGCATGCAGGTTGAGGCCTTGCGGCTCGGCGGCGACCAGTTTTTGACCAAGCCGATCAACCCGGTGGTGCTGGCGGCTGTGGTGCGGACCAAGATCGAGCGCTATCGTGAAACCCTGCGCTCGACCCGAACCGACGGACTCACCGGCCTGCTTAACCATACTGCTTCGAAATCGCGACTGAAGGCGATGGCCGATCAGCTACCAGCACACGGCAACCTGTGTGTGGCGATGCTCGATATCGACCATTTCAAGGCGGTTAACGATACCTTTGGCCATCCCGTCGGCGATCAGGTCATTCGTAACCTGGCCTGGCTGCTCAAGGGGCGCCTGCGTGCCACCGATCTGATTGGTCGCTACGGCGGCGAGGAATTCATACTGGCCCTGCCGGATGCGCCTCCCGAGCGTGCCTACGCGGTCATCGAGCGTATTCGGCGCGATTTTGCCGAACTGCCACACGCCCATAACGGCGGTACGCTGTATTCCACTTTCAGCGCCGGCATGGCCTGTTTCCAGCATTTCCCGTCGGCGCAGGAACTGACCGAGGCGGCGGACAATGCGCTGCTTGAAGCCAAGCGCAGGGGCAGGAACCAGGTGGTCAAGGCGTGTACCGACTGATGGTCGTTTCGCTGTTTACGCGGACCTCATTCACGATCTGACCCGGATCGGGTTCTGCCAAATCTTGCCATGTCATAATGACCACCATGCGAATTGCAATTCTTGAAGACTCCCGTAGTCAGGCGCTTCTGCTCAAGGCCATGGTCGAAGAACTGGGCCATGAGGGTGTGGTATTCCCCACTGCGCAGACTTTCCGCGAAGGTCTCGCTACCGCGCGTTGCGATCTGTTGCTGATGGACTGGATCCTGCCTGACGGCTCTGGTGACGAGCTGCTGACCTGGGTCAGGGAAACCTTCGGTTGGGCACTACCGGTTATTTTCGTCACGGCCCGTGTTGCCGAGAGCGATGTGGCGGCAATGCTCCGGCTCGGCGCCGACGACTATGTCTGCAAGCCGATACGCTACGTTGAGCTGGCTGCACGCATCGAGGCGCTGATGCGCAGACGGTCGATGGCCGACGAGGGACGCATTCCTGCCGGGCAATTGACCGTCGAGAAAATTACGCTCGACCCGGCAGCGCGGAGCGCTGTCGTCGATGGTCAGCTCGTGGCGCTGACGGCCAAGGAGTTCGATCTGGCCCTCCTGCTGTTGCGCAATATCGGTACGCTGTTCAACCGCCAGACTTTGCTCGACAAGGTCTGGGAGCTGGGGGGCGAGGTCGATACACGGACGGTTGATACCCACGTCAGCCGTATTCGCCGCAAGCTCGGTCTGGAGCCATCGCATGGCTGGCAGTTGACCACGGTTTATGGCCACGGTTATCGGCTGGAGCGGGTCGGTAGCGATAATTGATCGCCACGGGGCAGGCCTGCGCCAGCCCCTTGTTCCTTGTTCGCAAGGCTGGATTCACAAGCGCTGGTGCGTTTGCCGGAGTTTTTGAGGGGGCCAGGGGAATCATTTCCACCTTGCCCTGTCGGATACAATCCTGCCTTCCGCTATTTCCCTCCTTCCAGAAGCCCTCTTGATGTCTGCCGTGCTCAAAGAACCCCAGGCACCTGTGCCGCTTTTCTCCTACCGCAAGTACTGGGCCAAGCGCTTCGGTACGGCACCTTTCCTGCCCATGTCCCGCGCCGAAATGGACGAACTGGGCTGGGATTCGTGCGACATCATCCTGGTTACCGGCGATGCCTACATCGACCACCCCAGCTTCGGCATGGCGCTGGTCGGGCGTCTGCTCGAAGCACAAGGTTTCCGTGTCGGCATCATCAGTCAGCCGGACTGGCATTCACCAGCCGATTTCAGGAGGCTTGGCAAGCCCAACCTGTTCTTCGGGGTGACTGCCGGCAACATGGATTCGATGGTCAATCGCTACACCTCGGATCGCAAGATCCGCTCCGATGACGCTTATACGCCGAACGCCGAACCCGGCAAGCGTCCGGACCGTTCGGTGGTGGTCTATTCGCAGCGCTGCCGCGAAGCCTACGCCGACGCTAACGTGGTGGTCGGTTCGATCGAGGCCAGCCTGCGCCGTATTGCCCATTACGACTACTGGTCGGACAAGGTGCGCCGCTCGGTACTGCCGGACTCAAAGGCCGACATGCTGATCTTCGGCAATGCCGAAAGGGCAATTGTTGCGCTGGCGCACCGGCTTGCCGCCGGGGAAAAAATCAAGGAAATCCGAGATCTGCGCGGTACTGCCTTCATGGTGCCGCCGGGCTGGTTGCCGGGCGACGACTGGACGGTGACTGATTCGACCGAACTTGATACGCCGGGGCCGCTGGTCAAGCACCAGGACCCCTATGCGATGGAGCCGGAGAAGAAGCCCGGCGCCGCCTGTGCTACGGGTAGTGCAGACGGTGCGGTGAGCGGGGCGGGAGGGGCTGCCATCCCCATTCGCGTCGTCAGCCGCGATGAACGTCTGGCTGCGCGCCGCGCCGACCGGGCCAAGACGGTCATTCGCATTCCCTCGTACGAGCAGGTCAAGGATGACCCGGTGCTCTACGCCCATGCCTCGCGCACCTTCCACCTTGAATCGAACCCGGGCAATGCACGGGCACTGGTGCAGGCGCACGGAGTCGGCAATTCCGAGCGTGACATCTGGCTGAACCCGCCGCCCTATCCGCTGACGACGCCGGAAATGGATGGCGTCTATGGCGCCCCCTACCAGCGCAAGCCGCACCCGAGCTACGGCGAAGCCAGGATTCCCGCCTTCGAGATGATCCGCTTCTCGATCAACATCATGCGTGGCTGTTTCGGCGGCTGCACCTTCTGCTCGATCACCGAGCACGAGGGGCGCATTATCCAGAGTCGCTCGGAAGAGTCGATCATTCACGAGATCGAGGAAATCCGCGACAAGACGCCGGGGTTCACTGGCACCATCTCCGACCTCGGCGGGCCAACCGCCAATATGTACCGAATGGCCTGCAAGGACCCGAAAATCGAGGCTTCCTGCCGCCGGCTATCCTGTGTTTTCCCGGACATCTGCCCGCAGATGAACACCGATCATTCGTCACTGGTTTCGCTCTACCGCAAGGCGCGGGCGATCCCCGGCGTCAAGCGTGTGCTGGTCAGTTCCGGGGTGCGCTACGACCTCGCCGTACGTTCCCCCGAATACATCAAGGAACTGGTTTCGCATCACGTTGGCGGCTATCTGAAGATCGCACCGGAGCACACCGAAGATAATGTGCTCAACCACATGATGAAGCCGGGTATCGGCGTTTATGACAAGTTCAAGGCAATGTTCGAGAAGGCGTCGAAGGAAGCCGGCAAGGAACAGTACCTGATTCCGTATTTCATCGCTGCGCACCCGGGCACGACCGACGAGGACATGCTCAATCTGGCGCTGTGGCTGAAGAAGAACAATTTCCGTCTCGACCAGGTACAGACCTTCCTGCCGACACCGATGGCACTGGCAACGACCATGTACCACGCGCGCAAGAGCCCACTGAAGCGCGTCGAGCGCAACGGCGAGTCGGTGGAAACGGCAAGGAATGGCCGCATGCGCAAGCTGCACAAGGCTTTCCTGCGTTATCACGATCCCGAGAACTGGCCGCTGCTGCGTGACGCGCTGCGGGCGATGGGGCGTGCCGACTTGATCGGTAACGGAAAAAAACAGCTGGTACCGGCCTGGCAACCGGCAGGCACCGGTGGCAGTTGCCACGCC
>JBAYVG010000088.1:0-12233 GCA_041674785.1 Rhodocyclaceae bacterium | reverse complement strand
GCGGCCTGCCAGGTGTGCTTGTCGATCTTGTTGAGCGCAATGGCCTTGCCGCCTGCTTCAGCCGAGATGCTGACGATGTGCCGGGCGAAGTCGCGGATCAGGTAGCTGCCGGGTATCCACGCTGGCAGGGAGAAGCGCTGGCCGGCGGGGTCGGGGTGCTCAACGCGGCAGCTGACTGTGTAGAGGTGTGCTTCCGGATTGGCGGGGCGGAGGGTGTAGCGGATTGCGGCGTTTTTCATGGACGATGCTCAGGGTACGTATTGCGCGATTGTATGCGGCCGTCGGGACGGGCGGGCAGTCGGGAATCCGAACGGCTTCGCTGGGGTTTGTTCGGCATTCCGAACGTTTGCGTTGAGGGGGGGTGTGGAAATTGGTTGTAAAACAGTGGTTTGTGCTGCGCCAAGGGGCTGGCACAAGGCGTGCTAATGCTTGTCAGGCTCGAATGATGCCGAAACCAAAAAACCTAACTGTTGGAGACAATCAAATGAAACTACTGCCTACCGTACTCTCTGCCGCTGTTGCTGCCGCCGTTTTCGCCGCGCCCGCCTTCGCGCAGGAAAGCGCTACGCTGAAGAAGATCAAGGATACCGGCTCGATTACCCTCGGCCACCGCGAGTCCTCGATTCCGTTCTCCTACTACGACGACAAGCAGCAGGTCATCGGCTATGCCCACGAGATCCTGCTCAAGGTTGTCGATGCCATCAAGGCCGACCAGAAGCTGGCCAAGCTCGACGTCAAGCTGATGCCGGTGACTTCCGCCAACCGCATTACCCTGGTCCAGAACGGCACCGTCGACATCGAGTGCGGCTCGACCACCAACAACACTGAACGCCAGAAGCAGGTCGGCTTCTCCAACACCTTCTTCGTCATCGGCACCCGCATCCAGGTCAAGAAGGATGGCGGCATCAAGGACTTCGGCGATCTCGCCGGCAAGAACGTGGTGACCACCGCCGGCACCACCTCCGAGCGCCTGCTGCGCAAGATGAACGAAGACAAAGGCATGAAGATGAACATCATCTCGGCCAAGGACCACGGTGAATCCTTCCTGACGCTGGAAACCGGCCGTGCAGTAGCCTTCATGATGGACGACGCGCTGCTCTACGGCGAAATTGCCAAGGCCAAGAAGCCGGGCGATTGGGCCGTGGTTGGTACCGCCCAGTCAAAAGAAGCCTACGGCTGCATGATCCGCAAGGACGATCCGGGCTTCAAGAAAGTGGTCGATGCTGCCATCGCCAAGGTGCAGACCTCGGGCGAAATCGACAAGATCTACGCCAAGTGGTTCATGAACCCGATCCCGCCGAAGGGCCTCAACCTGAACATGCCGATGTCGGACGAGATGAAGGCATTGCACAAGGCCCCGAACGACAAGGCGTTTGAATAAGCCTCGTGATTCGGTCCTGAAAGCTTGAACCACGGAGGGCACGAAGGACACGAAGAGAAACGGAATCAACACAGGCTGCTCCAGAAGGAGTGTCTTTGCTGTTGGGTTTCTTCGTGATCTTCGTGTTCCTTGGTGTGCTTCGTGGCTCGCTTTTCCTTTCCACTCCAACTTAGAGACCACCATGTCCTATAACTGGAACTGGGGCGTCTTCCTGCAGCCTTCGGCAAGCGGCGACGACACCTACCTTGGCTGGCTGTTCACCGGCCTCAAGTGGACCATCTCGCTGTCGCTGTCGGCCTGGGTGATCGCCCTCGTCATCGGCTCCATCATCGGGGTGCTGCGCACCGTGCCGAACCGATGGCTGTCCGGCTTTGCCACCGCCTGGGTCGAACTCTTTCGCAACATCCCGCTGCTGGTGCAGCTTTTCATCTGGTATTTCGTTCTTCCCGAATTGTTGCCGGCCGATCTGGGGAATGCCTTCAAGCAGAGCAATCCGCTCTGGCAGCAGTTTTTCTGCGCCATGCTCTGTCTCGGCCTGTTTACATCGGCACGGGTGGCCGAGCAGGTGCGCTCCGGTATCGAGTCTCTGCCGAAAGGCCAGAAGAACGCGGGGCTGGCCATGGGTTTCACGTTGCCGCAGGTGTACCGCCATGTGCTGATGCCGATGGCCTACCGCATCATCATGCCGCCGCTGACCTCGGAGTTCCTCAACATCTTCAAGAACTCGGCGGTGGCCACCACCATCGGCCTCATCGAGTTGAGCCGGCAGGCGCAGCAACTGGTCGACTACACCGCCCAGCCTTACGAGGCCTTCATCGCGGTCACCGTGTTGTACCTGCTGATCAATGTGACGGTGATGTTCCTGATGCGCCGTCTTGAAGAGAAAGTCCGCGTGCCGGGCTTTGTCGGGGGTAAATAGCCATGTATGAAATGGACTGGAGTTCCATCCCCGGCGCCATCCCGCTGCTGGCCAAGGGCTTGCTGATCACCTTCGAGGTGACGATCACGGCCATCGTCGTCGGCATTGTCTGGGGCACGCTGCTGGCCATCGCCCGCATTGGCCCGAACAAGATTCTCGCCAAACTGGCGGCCGGCTACGTCAATCTGTTCCGCTCGGTGCCGCTGGTGATGGTCATCCTGTGGTTCTACCTGATCGTGCCGCAGGGTCTGAAGGCGATTTTCGGCGACGATATCGGCGATATCCGGCTGACCTCGGCGCTGGTTGCCTTCGCGCTGTTCGAAGCCGCCTACTACTCGGAGATCATCCGCGCGGGTATCCAGAGCGTGCCGCGCGGGCAGGTTTCCGCCGGTCTGGCGCTGGGCATGACGCAGGGCCAGACGATGCGCCTGATCCTGCTGCCGCAGGCTTTCCGCAACATGACGCCGCTGCTGCTGACGCAGGCCATCATCCTCTTCCAGGATACTTCGCTGGTCTATGTGATCGGGCTCTCCGACTTCTTCGGCACGGCCTACAAGGTCGGTGACCGCGACGGGCGCCTGGTCGAACTGCTGCTCTTTGCCGGTGCCATCTATTTCGTTATCAGCTTCTCCGCCTCGTTGCTGGTGAAGCGTCTGCAAGCGAGGTTCGTGAAATGATCGAGATCAAGAATGTTTCCAAGTGGTACGGCGAGTTTCAGGTGCTTACCGACTGCACGACCACGGTGCAGAAGAGCGAAGTGGTCGTCGTCTGCGGGCCGTCCGGCTCCGGCAAGTCGACACTGATCAAGTGTGTTAACGGGCTGGAACCCTTCCAGTCCGGCGAGATCATCGTCAAGGGCACCTCGGTCGGCGATCCGAAGACCAACCTCTCCAAGCTGCGCTCGCATGTGGGCATGGTCTTCCAGAACTTCGAGCTGTTCCCGCACATGACCATCATCGACAACCTGACCATCGCGCAGGAAAAGGTGCTCGGTCGCAGCCACGAGGAAGCGCACGACAAGGGCATGAAGTTCCTCGACCGTGTCGGCCTCAAGGTCCAGGCGCCCAAGCATCCCGGGCAACTCTCCGGCGGTCAGCAGCAGCGCGTGGCGATTGCCCGCGCACTGTGCATGGACCCGATCTGCATGCTCTTCGACGAGCCGACTTCGGCGCTTGATCCGGAGATGATCAACGAGGTACTCGACGTCATGGTCGAGCTGGCACAGGAAGGCATGACCATGATGTGCGTGACCCACGAAATGGGTTTCGCGCGCAAGGTGGCCCATCGCGTGATCTTCATGGACCATGGCCTGATCGTCGAGGATGCGACGAAGGATGACTTCTTCGGCAAACCGCGTTCCGATCGCGCCCAACAGTTCCTGGCCAAGATCCTGCAGCACTAAATCCGGATTCAACACTCTTAATTTTCAGCAGCACCCTTTTGTCCGGCCCGGTACGCGTCAGCGTGCCGGGGTGGGCAGGCTTTGCCCAAAAAAACCAAAGGAGACAGCAATGAGCAACACTCGTATGGAGCACGACCTGCTGGGCGATGCCCCGGTGCAAGCGCAAGCTTACTGGGGCGTGCATACGTTGCGCGCCATTGAAAACTACCCGATCACCGGCAAGCCGATCGGCAGCTACGCCGACCTGATCCGGGCGCTGGCGCTGGTCAAGCAGGCAGCGGCGCTGGCGCACAAGGAGCTGGGGCAACTCGACGCCACCCGTGCCGACGCGATCATCGCCGCCTGTCAGGAGATTGCCGGCGGCAAGTTGCACGACCAGTTTGTCGTTGATGTCATTCAAGGCGGCGCCGGCACCTCGACCAATATGAATGCCAACGAGGTCATTGCCAACCGGGCGCTGGAACTGCTCGGTCGCGAGAAGGGCGACTACGCCTATGTGCATCCGATCAACCACGTGAACATGTCGCAGAGCACCAACGACGTTTATCCGACGGCGCTGCGCGTGGCCACCTGCTTCTCGATTCGCAACCTGCTGACGGCGATGGCCGGGTTGCGCGGCGCCTTCGAGCAGAAGGCTGACGAGTTCAAGGACATTTTGAAGATCGGCCGTACCCAGCTACAGGACGCAGTGCCGATGACCCTCGGCCAGGAGTTCTCGACCTATGCGGTCATGCTCGGTGAGGACGAGGCACGCCTCGGCGAGGCGATTGCGCTGATCCGCGAGATCAACCTCGGGGCCACGGCCATCGGTACCGGCATCAACACCGACATTCGCTACGCCAAGCTGGCCATCCGCCATCTGTCGGAACTCTCCGGCCTGCCGCTGGCGCCGGCGCCGAATCTGATCGAGGCGACGCAGGATTGCGGCGCTTTCGTGCAGCTTTCCGGTGTGCTCAAGCGCGTTGCCTGCAAGCTGTCGAAGACCTGCAACGACCTGCGCCTGCTCTCTTCCGGCCCACAGGCCGGCCTCAACGAAATCCGCCTGCCGGCCCGTGCCGCCGGTTCGTCGATCATGCCGGGCAAGGTCAACCCGGTGATTCCCGAGGTGGTGAACCAGATCGCCTTTGAAGTGATCGGCAACGACGTGACCATCACCATGGCCGCCGAGGGCGGGCAGCTGCAGCTCAACGCCTTTGAGCCGATCATTGCCCACAGTCTGTTCAAGAGTGTCGAGCACCTGGCCGCTGGTTGTCGCACGCTGACAGCGCATTGTGTGGTCGGCATCACCGCCAACCGCGAGCTGCTGGCTGAGCGGGTGCGCACTTCGGCTGGGCTGGCGACGGCGCTGAACCCCTTCCTCGGCTATGAAAACGCGACGCGTGTTGCCCAGGAGGCACTGCGCACCGGGCGTGGCGTAGCCGAGCTGGTTGAGGAAATGGGGCTGATGACGCGTGAGGAGTTGGAGACGGTACTGCGCCCCGAGGTGCTGACTGCGCCACGCCAGATCGCCTGAGCGCAGCTTGCCGTCAGGGTGTCGCTTTGTCGCAGGGGCCGTACAATGGCCCCTGCGTTCGTACACACTTGCCCGATGACGATCTTCCCCGCCCAGCAGGATTTTGTTTCGTTTGCCCGCCGCCGCTCGGTGGGACTGGCGGTCATTTTCCTGCTGCTGGTTTTGTCCGGTGTTGCCGGTTATGCCCTTGCCGAACACTTTGCCATGCGCGCGCTGCGCGCTGAGGCGCAGCACCGGCTCGATCTCCTCGCCAGTGCCATCGACAGCGAAGTGACGCGGGTCACGCATCTGCCGGGCGTGCTCGCGCTGAACGCCGATGTGCTGGAATTGCTTCGTCATCCTGTGGGCAAGGGAGAAGGGGGGGGCATCAATCTGCGCCAGGGGGTGGTCAATCGCTATCTCGAACGACTCAGCGCGCAGCAGGTCGATAGTCTGGCGGTCTTTGTCATGGATGTCCGTGGGCGGGTGGTTGCCTCCAGTGACTGGATCTATTCCGACAATCTGCTCGGCGCCGATCTGTCGCGCCGGCCTTACTTTCAGGCAGCCATCGGTGGCGCGCCCTACCGGCAGTACGCAGTGGACGGCGTGCGCGACGAGCCCGGCTATTTTTTTGCCCAACCAATCCGGGACGAACAGCAGGACTGGAAGATCGTTGGTGTGGCCGTGCTCAAGTCGGGCATTCGCGCCATCGAGCGCGGCTGGCTGACCAGCGATGCTCCCGCGCTGGTGGCTGATGGCAATGGCGTCGTGCTCCTCTCGGCGCCACCCGAATGGCGTTATGCCACGCTGCAGCCCCTGTCGGGGGAGCAGGTTACCGAGCTGGTCAAGGCGCAGTTTGATGGTCGTCAGCTGGGCGTCCTGTCGCTCGGTATCGATATCGCCAAGACAGCTGCCGGCGAGGTCATCGAGTTTTCCGGGCGCGCGGCGGAGCCGGCCAGTCTGGCGTCGCGCGGGAGTCGTTTTCTTGTCATGAGCCGCAACCTGCCCGGTACGGCGTGGCATCTGCTGGTGTTGTCCAGTGTGCGCCCGGTGCGTGCGCAGGCATTCGCTTACGCGGCGTTGGCAGTCGCAGCTAGCGCTTCGCTGATTCTCTGGGGGCTCTATTTGCGGCAGCGCCGCCGTGTCCTGCAGGCGCGTCTCGGCGCCCAGGTCATGCTGGAGTCGGCCAACCGCGCGCTTGAGGAAAAAGTGGCGACACGTACGGCTGATCTGACGCGCACGGTGGAAACTCTGGAAGCCGAAGTGGTCGAGCGCCTGCATGCTGAACAGACCTTGCGCGCCGCTCAGGAGGAGCTGGTTCAGGCCGGCAAGCTGGCGGTGCTGGGGCAGCTGGCCACCGGTATCACGCATGAGCTGAACCAGCCGCTCGGCGCAGTGCGCACACTGGCGGGGAATGCCATCGAATTCATGCGGCGCGGCGAAACTGAAACGGCGGAGAAGAATCTGCGTATCGTCTGCAATCTGGCGGATCAGATGGGCGGCATCATCACGCCGCTGAAGACCTTTGCCCGAAAATCGCCCGCTGTGCCGACGCGCGTCGATGTCGCCCAGGCGGTCGGTAGTGCACTCTTTCTGCTCGATCAATCCTTGCGCCGTGCCGGTGTGCGGGTGGAGAACCGTTGCGTGGCCGGGGAATGCTATTCCTGGTGCGATCAGAACCGCCTGCAGCAGGTGCTGATCAACCTCGTTGGCAATGCGGCTGATGCGATGAACAGCAGTAGTGAACGGGTGCTCGAAATTGCGGCCGAGCGCCTCGGCGATGGCCGCGTCGCGCTGTCAGTGGCCGATACCGGCTGCGGTTTTCCCGAGGACGTGTTGAACCGAATGTTCGAGCCGTTTTTCACGACCAAGGGAGCGGGTGAGGGCTTGGGTTTGGGGCTGGCCATTTCGCGCGATATCGTGCGCGATTTCGGCGGCGAACTGGTTGCAGAAAACCGGGTGGGCGGCGGGGCGCGGTTCCTCATCGTTCTGCCGGCCGAAGCGAGTCACGACGTTGTGGAGAAAGCGCAGTCATGAGTACAAAGCTGTCGGTGTTGCTGGTCGAGGACGATGCCAATGTTCGCCTCGGATGCGAGCAAGCCATCCAGCTGGCGGGGATCCGGGTCGATGCCGTGGCGTCCGCCGAGGAGGCGCAGAAGCGCGTAGCGGCCGGTTATCCCGGCGTTGTCGTTACCGACATGCGCCTGCCGGGCATGGATGGGCTGGCCTTCGTGCGCTGGGCGCGTGGTGTCGAAGCGGCGCTGCCGGTGATCATGATCACCGGCCATGGCGATGTGACGCTGGCGGTCGAAGCCATGCGCAGCGGGGCCTATGATTTCATCCCGAAGCCCTTTTCGCCCGAGCACCTTGTCGAAGTCGTCCAGCGCGCGCTGGAAAAGCGGGCGCTGACGCTGGAAGTTGAAACCTTGCGCCGGCGTCTCGAACATCGGGAGGGGGTGGAGGCGCTGTTGGTCGGGCGCTCCACGTCGATGGAGGCCTTGCGCCTGCGTGTGCAGGACGTGGCCGGCTCGGCAGTGGATGTGCTGATCCGTGGTGAAACCGGCACCGGCAAGGAGTTGGTTGCGCGTTGCCTGCATGACCACGGGCCCAATGCCAAGGGAAATTTTGTTGCCTTGAATTGCGGCGGCATGCCGGAAACCCTGCTCGACAGCGAGCTGTTCGGGCATGAACCCGGCGCTTTCTCGGGCGCGCAGAAACGACGCATCGGCAAGATCGAACATGCCAATGGCGGCACGTTGTTCCTCGATGAAGTGGAAACCATGCCGATGCCGATGCAGATCAAACTCTTGCGCGTGCTGCAGGAGCGCCAGCTGGAACGCCTCGGTTCGAATCAGACGGTCAAGGTTTCCTGCCGGGTGGTGGCAGCGACCAAGGAGGATCTGTCAGTGCTGGCTCAGCGCGACCGTTTCCGCGCCGACCTCTATTACCGCCTCAATGTCGTGACCATCGATCTGCCGCCCTTGCGTGAGCGGCGTGAGGATATACCCTTGCTGTTCGAAAATTTTCTGGTTCAGGCTGCCGAGCGTTACCAGCGGCCGGTACCGGTGGTCGAGCCCGAGGAAGTACATCGATTGATGGCGCACGACTGGCCGGGCAACGTGCGCGAGCTGCGTAATGCGGCCGATTGTTTTGCCCTCGGGCTGCGCAAGGACGTGATGGTGCCGGCAGAAGTGATTGATCGCGGCTTGCCGCTGGCCGAAGCGGTCGAACGTTTCGAACGTTCCTTGATCGCCGCCGAACTGAAGCGTCAGGACGGCAGCCTGACTCGAACCAGCGAGGCATTGCGCATCGCCAAAACCACCTTGCACGACAAAATACGTAAACACGGACTGCAATCGGGGTCTTGAACGGCGCGCAGCCCGCGGAAATTCATAATTATGAATTTCCGTGACCCGGAGAGGCTGTTTTTGTGCTACCATCGCCGGGCTAATAAAAGACAAAATACTTTCCCCCCGGATACTCGACTATGCCCCTGCCTCCCCCCACTGCCGAGCGCACGCTGATTCACCTGCGCAGCGTCCAGCTGAACGGCTACAAGCGCGTGGATGGCCGTTGGGACATTGAAGCGCGCATTACCGATACCAAAAACCACGAGTATCCGATCTCGTCCAAGGTCATTGCCCAGGGCGAGCCGGTGCACGACATGTGGGTGCGCATCACCATCGATGCCCAGATGAACGTCCTCGAAGCCTGTGCCAGCAGCGATGCAGCGCCTTACGATGCGCATTGCACCTCGATCGCGCCGGACTACGGCAAATATCTGGCAGGCCTCAATCTTTTCCACGGCTTTCGCAAGGCAGTCAAGGAGCGCCTCTCGGGCATCCATGGCTGTTCGCACATTACCGAATTGGTGATGTATCTGCCGACTGCCGCACTACAAACTTTCGCCAGTGACGTGCAGGACAATGCTGACAGCGGCAACAAGCCGTTCCAGCTCGATCGCTGCCACGCCCTGGAATCGCATTCGGAAGCGGTACAGCGCTATTACCCGCGCTGGTATCGCGGCCAGAAAACCGGGTAGGCGCTCAACCTTCGGGTTCTGCACCTGCCTTATCGCTCGCAACTTAACTCAAGCAAGGAAAGCGCATGAAGATTCACGAATATCAGGGCAAACAACTCCTGAAGAAATTCGGCGTGACGGTTCCGCGCGGGATTCACTGCACCACCGTCGATGACGCGGTCAAGGCAGCCGAAACCCTGGGCGGCAAGGTCTGGGTGGTCAAGGCCCAGATTCACGCAGGTGGCCGTGGCAAGGGTGGCGGCGTCAAGGTCGCAACCTCGCTCGAAAAAGTTCGCGAGTACGCCGGCCAGATCCTCGGCATGCAGCTGATCACGCACCAGACCGGCCCGGAAGGCCAGAAGGTCCGTCACCTGCTGATCGAAGAAGGCGCCGACATCAAGCACGAATACTATGTTGCCGCGCTGACCGACCGCGCCACCCAGTCCGTGGCCATCATGGCTTCGTACGAAGGCGGCATGGACATCGAGGAAGTTGCCCACAAGACCCCGGAAAAGATCGTCAAGGTCTTCGTTAACCCGCTGGTCGGCCTGACCGACGAGCAGGCGCTGACGCTGGCCAAGGGCATGGGCATGAACGAAGCCTCGATTCCGCAGTGTGTCGATACGCTGAAGAAGCTCTACACCTGCTACATGGAAACCGATGCCTCGCTGGCCGAAATCAACCCGCTGATCCACGAAGGTGACGGCACGGTCAAGGCGCTCGACGCCAAGTTCAACTTCGACTCGAACGCCCTCTATCGCCAGGAAGAAATCGTTGCCATGCGCGACCTGGACGAAGAAGACGCCGATGAAATCGAAGCTTCCAAGTTCGATCTCGCCTACATCTCGCTCGACGGCAACATCGGTTGTCTGGTGAACGGTGCTGGTCTGGCCATGGCCACCATGGACACGATCAAGCTGTTCGGCGCCGAGCCGGCCAACTTCCTCGACGTCGGCGGCGGTGCCACGACCGAGAAGGTTACCGAAGCCTTCAAGATCATGCTCAAGAACCCCAAGGTCAAGGGCATCCTGGTCAACATCTTCGGCGGCATCATGAAGTGCGACACCATCGCCACCGGCGTCGTCGCTGCCGCACGCGAAACGCACCTCAGCGTGCCGCTGGTCGTGCGCATGAAGGGTACCAACGAAGATCTGGGCAAGCAGATCCTCAAGGATTCCGGTCTGCCGATCATCTCCGCCGATTCGATGGCCGAAGCCGCCACCAAAATCGTCGCCGCGGTCAAATAACGGAAACCCAAGGAGCTATTGAATGTCCATTTTCATCAACAAAGACACCAAGATCATCACCCAGGGTATCACCGGCAAGACCGGCCAGTTCCACACGGAAAAGTGCCAGGAATACGCCAACGGCAAGAACTGTTTCGTTGCCGGCGTGAACCCGAAGAAGGCGGGCGAGAGGATTTTCGACATCCCCATCTTCGGTTCGGTGAAGGAAGCTGCCTCGCAAACCGGCGCTACCGTTTCCGTCATCTACGTGCCGCCCCCCGGCGCTGCTGCCGCGATCTGGGAAGCCGTTGAAGCCGACCTCGATCTGGTGGTCTGCATCACCGAAGGCATCCCCGTCCGCGACATGCTGATGGTGCGCAACAAGATGAAGGAAAAGGAAGCCAAGGGCGGCAAGAAGACCCTGCTGCTCGGCCCGAACTGCCCTGGTCTGATCACCCCGGACGAAGTGAAGATCGGCATCATGCCGGGTCACATTCACCGCAAGGGTCGTATCGGTGTGGTTTCGCGCTCCGGCACGCTGACCTACGAAGCCGTCGGCCAGCTGACCGAAATCGGTCTCGGCCAGTCGTCGGCAGTCGGCATCGGTGGTGACCCGATCAACGGTCTGAAGCACATCGACGTCATGAAGGCTTTCAACGACGACCCGGATACCGACGCCGTCATCATGATCGGCGAAATCGGCGGTCCGGACGAAGCTGAAGCTGCCGTGTGGTGCAAGGCCAACATGAAGAAGCCGATCGTCGGCTTCATCGCCGGCGTCACCGCCCCGGCCGGCAAGCGCATGGGCCACGCCGGTGCGCTGATTTCCGGTGGTGCTGACACGGCCGATGCCAAGCTCGCCATCATGGAAGAGTGCGGCTTCACCGTCACGAAGAACCCGTCGGAAATGGCCAAGCTGCTGAAGGCGCTGCTGTAATCCGCAGCTGCAATCCTTTCGCTACGGCGGAAACAGAAAGGGCAGACCGCGAGGTCTGCCCTTTTTTCTTGTACTCAGGCCGCTGCCGGCTATCGGGATGCCTTGATCACCCGGCCATTGGTTGCCTGAATCGGCCGTGAATTGTTCTTGTAGATGCGGCCGAAATCGGCGATCTGTTCTTTCGACAGCTCGACCGAATGTTTCATTACGACCCAGACAACGCCTTCGCTGCAGGGCGGTCGGGTCAGTGATCCGCCATAGGTGTAGTACTCGCGTTTGGCGGGCAGCAACTGGCCCGGATCGATCTTGATGCCGGCCGGGGTGTTTGCCCTGCCTTGCTCCAGTGGCAGCGCGGTCCACAAGGTGCGTACAAGGCGATGCTCGTTCTTGCCTTCATGCAGGGGGACGGAAAGCATGGCGACGCGGCCGGACTTGGCGATGTGCTCGAACTGGACACTCATCGCAGAACGTTTGCCATTGACCATTGCCTCGCCTGGCCGATGGAAGCGGAAGGATTGCAATTCGAACTCCTCGCCATCCACCGTGAGCAGACCGGCACCGGGGGTGTTGACCTTGATGCCGTGGCCGTCATCGACGATGGACAGTGCGATCGACTGGTAGGCGACGCGCAGCGGTACCAGGTCGCCGCGGATTGCGTCACGGATATCAATCGGTGATTGCCGCTTGCCGCTGCCGCAGGCAGCATAGTCCGGGTCCAGCTTGCCCCAGTGGGCGGCGCCGAGCTTGCCTTCATAGGCCCAGGGCGTTATCGGTTTCGGTGGGGGCGGCGGTGGGGGCGGCGCGGGCTCTTCCTTGCCGCCTTTTTTCTTCGTCGCTTTGCTACTTTGCTCGGGG
>JBAYVG010000087.1:0-12384 GCA_041674785.1 Rhodocyclaceae bacterium | reverse complement strand
GCGTGCTGCCGGACTGGCCCTACAACCTTTTCTGCATGATCCATGGGCAGGCACGCGAGGAAGTCGAAGCGCGCATTGTCAGCCTGCGTGCCGAAGTCGGCATTGAGGCGCACGTGCACGAAGTCCTGTTCTCGCTGACCCGTTTCAAGCAGACGGGCGCCCGCTATGCGTAAGGCACAGGATATGGGCAACACGCCCGAAATCGATGCCGTAGACCGCCGCATCATCGATGCCCTGCAGGGTGATTTTCCGATCTGCGACCGCCCCTACGCGGCGGCTGCCGATCGGCTTGGCATCGGCGAAGACGAACTGCTTTCCCGTCTGCAATCGATGCTTGAGCGGAAAGTGCTCACTCGCTTCGGCCCGATGTTCCAGATCGAACGCATGGGTGGCGCCTTTGTGCTCGCCGCCATGGCCGTGCCCGAAGCCGATTGGGAGCGGGTAAACGACACCGTCAACGCTTTCCCTGAGGTGGCGCACAACTACCGCCGCGAAAGCGACCTGAATACGCCGCTCAACATGTGGTTTGTGCTGGCCACCGAAACAAAGGACGGCATTCCGGCAACCGTTGCAAAAATCGAAGCCGCGACTGGCTTGCCGGTCTATCCCTTCCCCAAGCTCAAGGAATATTTTGTCGAAATGAAACTGTCGGTCAGGGACGCAGCATGAACGCCGCAACGGATGAACTGGATCGGCGCCTCATCGTCGCCACGCAGGCCGGTTTGCCGCTGGTGGCTCAGCCCTACCAGGCACTGGCAGAACAACTTGGCGTGACCCCGGATACGGTGATGGCGCGCATGCAGGCCATGCTCGAACGCGGCAAGATCCGCCGCATCGGTGCCGTGCCCAACCACTATGCGATCGGCTACACCGCCAACGGCATGAGCGTGTGGGACGTACCGGACGAACAGATCGACGAACTTGGCACCCGGATCGGAGCGCTGGATTTCGTTACTCATGCCTACCACCGGCCGCGTGCATTGCCGGCCTGGCCGTACAACCTCTTTGCCATGGTGCATGGCAGTTCCCGCGAGGAAGTGCTCACCAAGGTCGACGAAATCCGTGCGCTGCTGGGAGCCGCCTGTCGTCATCATGATGTGTTGTTTTCGACCCGGATACTCAAGAAAACCGGTTTGCGCATTGCCGGCTGAACTGGCGCCGTCGATCGCTTCGGCCGAACCCCCTCAGGAATTGCAAATGGAAAAATGGATCACCCGCGCAGTCGCGACACTCGTTGCCTGCGGCGCTCTGGGTCTCTTCTGGACCTTCGGCATGTTTACCGCTGTGCCGGCACAGCAGGGGCGCCTGACCGCGCTCTCCGGGGTCGAGATGCAGCTGATTGGCATACCTTTGCTGATCGGCCTCGTTGTCGGCTGGGGCACGCTCCATCTGTTTGCACTGGCGGACCGCGAGGAACGGCCTCGGCTGTATGTCGCGACATGCATCACCCTGCTGCTGGCCGTCGTGGCCGCCATTTACGTCGGTGCGCAATGGGGGCTGGCGCGCGTCGCTGCCTGATCTGGGTAGAATAGCCCCGAGGCGCACATCGGTGATGCGCCAAAGAGGGGGGTTTGCGATGTCACTGGTGCGCTGGTCAGACCGTTTCAACCTCAACGTTGCCGTGATCGATGCCGCGCACCGGCACCTCTTCGAAATCCTTGATCGTTTGCATGCGGAACTGCTCGGTGCCCGCAGCCGGCAGGTGATCGGCCAGTTGCTGGCCGAGCTCGTCGATTACACCAAGACCCATTTTTCCGAGGAGGAGGCACTGATGCTCGCCTGGCACGAACCCGATATCGAACGCCATCGGGCAGCGCATCGTGGGCTGGAAAAGCGCTTGGCTGAAATCGACGCCGAGTGGCAGCGTGGAGATGTGCGCGCTTCCATCGATTTCTTCGGCTTCCTGTTCGGTGATTGGCTGTGGCGGCACATCATGGAAACCGACATGAAGATCAACAAGGTGGCTGTCTAATTCTTGAGTTTTTTGAATCCGACCAAGTGGAGCAAGCAATGAAACTGTGGCAAAAGACGGTGTTGTGCGGGGCGATGGTCATGACGATGGCAGCAGCGCTGGCCGGTGCGCCGGAAAAGACCGCCTCGGGGCTGGTCTATGAATCGCTGAAGGATGGCACCGGCGAGCAGGCCTCGCCGCAGGCGAATGTTCAGGTGCATTATCGTGGCACGCTGGTCGATGGCACTGAATTCGACAGCTCCTACAAGCGTGGCCAACCGGCAACCTTTCCGCTCAACCGCGTGATTCCCTGCTGGACCGAAGGTGTTTCCAAAATGCGCGAAGGCGGCAAGGCCAAGCTGACCTGCCCGCCGGCGATTGCCTATGGTTCGCGGGGCGCCGGTTCGTCGGTGCCGCCGAATGCGACGCTCAATTTCGAGGTCGAGCTGCTCAAGGTCATGCGCTGAGCGCGGTCTCTACCGACAAACGAAAGGCCAACCCGTCATGGGTTGGCCTTTTCATTTTGGGGCAGCGGAAGTGGTGTGCCGCTCAGTTCTCCGCGACCCGCTTGGCAATGTGCGCCAATGCTTCTTCCACCTGGTCGATGAGGATCAGGCACAGGTCGCCGGAGCCGAGCCGGCTAAGCGCTGTATCGATGGCGACGAATTCACCACGGATCTCGTCGACCGACCCGGTCCGCTTGGCACCGGCAAGGCCGGCGCGCAGCAGGCCGATGGTTTCGCCCTCGTCACGGCCGCGGGTACAGGCATCTTCGTAGAGGATCACTTCGTCGAAGGCATCGCCGAGGATCTGCGTCTGCTGGCGGATGTCGTCGTCGCGGCGGTCGCCGGCGGCGCTGATGACCACCGAGCGGCGCTTGGCCGGCATCGTTTCGATAGCCTTGACCAGCGCCTGGATGGCGTCCGGGTTATGGCCGTAGTCGGCGATCAGCGTGGCACCCTTGTAGTTGAACAGGTTGAAGCGGCCGGGGGCGGTATTGGCGTCGGCGACGAAGGAGCCGAGGCCGGCGCGGATACTCTCCCAGTCGAGGTCGAGCGCCCAGCCGGCGGCGGTGGCCGCCATCGCGTTCTCGACCTGGAAGCCGATGCTGCCGCCGCGCGTCAGCGGAATTGCTTCCAGCGGCACGCGGTGTTCGGTCGTGCCCTGGGCAGCGACGATGGCGCCGTTCTCGACATAGACCACCCGCTTGCCGAGCGCGCGGTGGCGCGACATGACCGGGTTGTTGCGGTCCATGGCGAAGAAGATCACCGAGCCGGGGCAGTGGCCGGCCATCTTGACCACCATCGGGTCGGCGGCGTTGAGCACGGCGGCACCTTCCGGTGCCACGTTATCCACGATCACGCGCTTGACCACGGCAAGATCGTCGATGGTGTTGATGTAGTTCAGGCCGAGATGGTCGCCGACGCCCAGGTTGGTGACCACCGCGACATCGCAGCGGTCGAAGCCGAGGCCTTCGCGCAGTACACCACCACGGGCGGTTTCGAGAACGGCGGCATCGACGTCCGGGTGCAGCAGCACGTTGCGTGCGCTGCGCGGGCCGCTGCAGTCGCCGGTATCGATGCGGGTACGTTCGATATAGACGCCGTCCGTGCCGGTGAAGCCGGTGCGCAGGCCGCTGACGGTGAGCAGGTGGGCGATCAGGCGCACGGTGGTGGTCTTGCCGTTGGTGCCGGCAACGGCAACGATCGGGATACGGCCGTCGTCATTGGGATCTTCGTACATCATCGAGATGATGGCTTCGCCGACCGGGCGGCCTTTGCCGAAGGATGGTGCCAGGTGCATGCGCAGGCCGGGCGCGGCGTTGACTTCGACGATACCGCCGCCTTGTGCTTCAAGCGGTTGCTGCACGGTTTCGCAGACGACGTCGATGCCGGCGATATCGAGACCGATGGTCTGTGCAGCGGCAATGGCGCAGGCGGCCAGCTCGGGGTGCACGTCGTCGGTGACGTCGGTCGCTGAACCGCCAGTGGACAGGTTGGCGTTGTTGCGCAGTACCACGCGCTGCCCTTGGGCCGGCACGGTGTCGGCGCTGTAGCCCTGCTTGGCCAGTTGGGCCAGGGCGATGTCGTCGAAGCGGATCTTGGTCATCGAGGACTCATGGCCGACGCCACGGCGCGGGTCGGCGTTCACCTGCTCGACCAGCTGGCGCACCGTATGCACGCCGTCGCCGAAGACCTGTGGCGGCTCGCGGCGGGCGGCGGCGACCAGCGTCTTGCCGATGACCAGGAAGCGATAGTCGTGGCCGGGCAGGTAGCGCTCGACCAGCACGTTGCGGCGGTGGTCGCGGGCAGCCGCGTAGGCGGCCATGACTTCTTCGCGGCCGGTGATGTTGACGGTGATGCCCTTGCCCTGGTTGCCGTCCTGCGGCTTGACCACGACGGCACCGCCGATTTCCTGCGCGGCAGCCCAGGCATCATCGGCATCGCTGACCGGGCGGCCCATCGGCACGGCAACGCCGGCGGCGTGCAGCAACTGCTTGGTCAGTTCCTTGTCCTGCGCGATCGACTCGGCGATGGCGCTGGAGAGGTCGGTCTCGGCGGCCTGGATGCGGCGCTGGCGGCTGCCCCAGCCGAGCTGGACGAGGCTGCCCTCGGTCAGGCGGCGGTAGGGAATACCGCGGGCGACGGCGGCTTGCACGATGGCGCCGGTCGACGGGCCGAGGCGGATGTCGCCGTCCAGATCCTTGAGCCGGAAGAGGGCATCGGCGAGGTCGAAGGGGGTGTCGTCGAGCGCCGCGCGGACCAGCGCTTCGGCCAGTTCGAAAGCCAGCCGGCCGACCGGTTCTTCCGAGTACTCGACCACCACCTGATAGGTGCCGGTATCGACGGTTTCGCTGGTGCGGCTGAAAGTGACCGGGCAGCCGGCGCGCGACTGCAGGCCGAGTGCGGCGGCTTCCAGCGTGTGCGCCAGCGAGAAGAGTTTGCCTTCCAGCGTCGTCGGCAGGCCGATTTCCGGGAAGCGTGCGCGCAGGCGGGTCTCGAAGCCCGGCAGCCGGGTGATCGAACGCTCGTCTTCGCTACAGGCGACGATGGCTTCGATGGCCGTATGCCGGCTCCACAGATTGGGGCCGCGCAGTGCCCGGGTGCGGGAAACTTCCATTTGCGTGTGTTCCTGTCGTAGTCGGTGTGCAGTAGATTTTTGGAGTTCAGGCGCTGACGGCTTCGTCCAGCTCGTAGGTCAGCACGCCGGTGCGGATCATGTCGGCTGGCAGGTCGAGCGCCCAGGCGGCAGCGACAGCCGCCAGCAGGTTTTCGATCTGGTAGGCCGGGCAGCCGGCGGGAGTAACAGTCAGCAGGGCGATATCGACCAGCGGTTCCTCGTCGTCACCCATGGCCAGTGTCAGGTAACCGTCGCGTACGTAGACGCTGCGACCTTCTGCGGCGCGGTGCGCGGCGAGTACCGGCAAATCCGGGTCGATGCCGAAGAAGATCACTTCTCCGTCGGACAGCTCGGCCATTTTGGCAATGGCCGGATCGGCCGCGTTGAGGACCGAAGCGCCACTTTTCAGGACCACGTCGATTTGCGTGCGCAGCGCGGTATAGGCCTTGTCTACGTCATGCACATCGTAGACGCTCAGGTCTTCGGCAGCGCTCAGGTTGGTGACTACGCCGACCTGGCAACGGTCGTAGGCCAGGCCTTCACCGAGGATGGTGCCGGCGCCATTTTCAAACACGGCAGCTTCGACAGCGCGCGCCATCAGCAGGCGGCGGGCCGATTTCCAGTTGGCGCTGTCGCGCGTCTCGACCTGACGGCGGCCGAGGAAGAGGCCATCGCTGCAGGCCACGCCGACATGCTTGCCGGTCAACTGCAGCAGGTGGCCGAGCAGGCGGGCGACCGAGGTTTTGCCCTGGGTGCCGGTGACGCCGACAACCGGGATGCGGCCGCTGGTTTGCTTTGGGAAGAGGTGTTCGACGATGGCCTTGCCCACCGGGCGCGGCTTGCCGACCCCCGGCTTCAGGTGCATCAGCAGGCTCGGGCCGGCGTTGACCTCGACGATGGCGCCACCCTGTTCACCCAGCGGCTTCGAGATGTCGACCGCCACCAGGTCGATGCCGGCGATGTCCAGGCCGACGATGCGCGCCGCCAGCGAGGCGGCAGCAGCCGTTTCCGGATGCACGTCGTCGGTGACGTCGAAGGCATGGTTGGCGTTGCGCTGGACCAGCACTTCGCGGCCTTCTGCCGGGATCGAATCGGCTTCCAGTCCCTGGCGCCCGAGTTCGATGCGGGCGGCGGAGTCGATGCGGATGATCGACAGCGGATGCTTCTCGGTCGGCCCGCGACGCGGGTCGCAGTTGATTTGCAGGTCGAGCAGTTCGCGCACCGTCGATTTGCCGTCGCCCTTGACGATGACCATGTCGCCACGGTTGGCAGCGACCAGCTTGCCGCCGATGACCAGCAGGCGGTGTTCGGTACCGGGAATCGAGCGCTCGACGAGAACGCCGCTGCCTTCATCGACCGCGACCTTGTAGGCCATCTCGACTTCTTCCCTGGTCTTCAGGTCGATGAAGACGCCACGGCCGTGGTTGCCGTCCACCGGCTTGACGACCACCGGCAGGCCGATGTCCTCGGCCGCATCCCAGGCATCTTCCGGGCTGTCGACGGCACGGCCTTCGGGAATCGGCACGCCGCAGGACTGCAGCAGTGACTTGGTCAGATCCTTGTCACGCGAGATACCCTCGGCAATGGCGCTGGTACGGTCGGTTTCGGCGGTCCAGATGCGGCGCATGGCGGCGCCGTAACCGAGCTGCACCAGGTTGCCGTCTTCCAGCAGGCGGATGGCCGGGATGTCGCGGTCGTCAGCAGCATCGACGATGCTCGCCGTCGACGGGCCGAGGCAAAGCGAATCGACCATGTCCGACAGACGCTCGATGGCGGCATCGACATCGAAGGGACGATCTTCCATCGCCGCCATGATCAGCTCGCGCGCTTCCGAAAGTGCGGCGCGAGTCACGTCTTCCTGCCAGGCGCGGACGATCACTTTGTAGACGCCGCGCTCCGACATCTCGCGCGCCT
This sequence comes from Rhodocyclaceae bacterium, assembly GCA_041674785.1. Classification (GTDB taxonomy): domain Bacteria; phylum Pseudomonadota; class Gammaproteobacteria; order Burkholderiales; family Rhodocyclaceae; genus Proximibacter. The sequence goes on along the minus strand of JBAYVG010000087.1, from coordinate 5,399 downwards.
TGCCGAAACCGCCGGGCAGGCCGGCCAGGTTCTGCAACTCGAGGGTGACGTGTTCGAGGATATGCGCCGGCCAGGTGCCTTCCTCGACCCGGCGCAGGAAGCCGCCGCGCTCTTCATAGCTGCAGCGGTGTTCAATCAGCGAGGGCAGCATCGCCGAGAGACGCTCGTAGTAGCCGGGAATCTTGTTCGAGGGGAAATCCTCGAGTTCGCCGATATCGACCCAGGCTTCCAGCACCGGGCGGTAGGTCCAGATATTCGGACCGCGCAGGGGCACGATCTTGCGGAATACGATGTCTTTATGGGTCATGGTCAGGTGCGTTCGAGGTGTGATTCTGCGGGTGATTGACTTGGAGTCTGATCCTCTAACGTGGCAGCAACGCTTTAGTTTACAGGAAGCGGTCCAGGATCTTGCGGCTGGCGCGGTCCAGGGACTGAATGTCGCGGATCAGGAACTGGATACCGTGGGTGTCGGCGATCAGCAGTTTTTCACGGTCGAGGCGGCGGATGTCTTCTTCCCCCTTCAACACCAGCCGGGCGTCACCCCGGTCGGTATCGAGTTCCCAGGTGCTCGGGCAGGCAAAGCTGGAAACGCTGCGGATACGCTTGATCTCCGGCACGAACTCTCGGCTGGCCAGTTCTTCCTGCACCAGCGTTGCAACATTTTCCGGCAGGTCTTCAACGCGGTTGATCCACAGCAGTTCGTGGCCTTCGCTGTTGACCAGCGCGATGCCTTCATCCGGTGCACCGATCGGGAAGGCGCGCACCGGCACCACGCCCTCGTGCGCTTCACCATCGGCGCCGGTGAACACCAGCCGGCCGAAAGGGTTACGAACCAGCTGGAAATTCGAAGTGTTGGCGGCGCTCATGCGGAGTGCTCCTTGGCCGGCGTGTTGAAGCGCGGCAGTTGTTCTTCAGCATCGACGTTGCGCGCCTGGGCCATGTACAGGCGGTAGTAATGGCCTTCCAGCGCCATCAGCTCGTCATGATTGCCAACCTCGACAATCTTGCCGCGATCCAGCACCACCAGGCGGTTGGCCTGGCGCAGCGTGGACAGGCGGTGGGCAATGGCGATGGTGGTGCGGCCATGCACGAGGTTGTCGAGCGCCTTCTGGATTTCGCGCTCGGTGGTGGTGTCGACCGAGGAAGTCGCTTCGTCGAGGATCAGGATGCGCGGGTCGATCAGCAGCGCGCGGGCAATCGAGATGCGCTGGCGCTCGCCGCCGGAAAGTGCCTGGCCGCGCTCGCCGACCAGTGAGTCGTAGCCGTGCGGCAGGCGCAGGATGAATTCGTGGGCATTGGCCGAACGGGCGGCAGCAATGATCTCCGCGCGGGTGGCATTCGGTTTGCCGTAGGCGATGTTCTCGGCAATGGTGCCGAAAAACAGGAAGGGTTCCTGCAACACCAGGCCGATGTTGGCCCGGTATTCGGCCACCGGCAGCGAACGGATATCGACGCCGTCGATCAGGATCGCGCCTTCGGCCACGTCGTAGAAGCGGCAGATCAGGTTGACCAGCGTGCTCTTGCCCGAGCCGCTGTGACCGACCAGGCCGATCATCTCGCCCGGCTGGATGGTCAGGCTCATGTTGCGGGTAACGGCGCGCGTACCGTGGCGGAAGCCGATGTCGCGCATCTCGATGTGGCCCTTCACGTTCGGCAGATGCACCGGATTGACCGGTTCCGGCACGCTCGACACGTGGTCGAGGATGTCGAAGATGCGCTTGGCGCCGGCCGCAGCCTTCTGCGTCACCGAGACGATGCGGCTCATCGAATCGAGGCGCGTGTAGAAGCGGCTGATGTAGGCGAGGAAGGCGGTCAGCACGCCGACCGTGATCTCGTCCTTGGAAACCTGCCAGATGCCGAAGGCCCAGACCACCAGCAGGCCGATTTCGGTCAGCAGCGTCACCGTCGGCGTGAACAGCGACCAGACGCGATTGACCTTGTCGTTGACCTGCAGGTTGTGCTGGTTGGCGGCACGGAAGCGATCGACCTCGCGCTTCTCCTGCGCGAAGGCCTTGACCACGCGGATGCCGGGGATGGTGTCGGCGAGCACGTTGGTCACTTCGGCCCAGATGCGGTCCACCTTCTCGAAGCCGGTGCGCAGCTTGTCGCGCACGACATGGATCATCCAGGCGATCAGCGGCAGCGGCAGCAGCGTGACCAGCGCCAGCCACGGGTTGATCGAAACGAGGATGACCGCGGTCATGGTGATCATCAGCACGTCGGTGGCGAAGTCGAGCAGGTGCAGCGAGATGAAGATGTTGATGCGGTCGGTTTCCGAACCGATGCGCGCCATCAGGTCGCCGGTGCGTTTTCCCCCGAAGTATTCCTGCGACAGCGCCAGCAGGTGCTGGTAGGTGGTGGTGCGCAGGTCGGCACCCATGCGCTCGGAAACCAGCGCCAGGATATAGGTGCGCGCCCAGCCCAGTCCCCAGGCCACCAGCGCAGACCCGAGCAGGCCGCTGAGGTAGAGGAGAACCAGATCGCGATCGATCGGCTTGCCGTTCTGATACGGGATCAGGATGTTATCCATCAGCGGCATGGTCATGTACGGCGCCACCAGCGTCGCGGCGGTCGAGGCCAGCGTTAGCAGGAAGCCGGCGAGCAGGCGCCAGCGGTAGGGGTGGGCGAAACGCCACAGGCGGAACAGCGTCCAGGTCGACGGTGGCGTGTGCAGCTCGCGCACGCAGATCGGGCATTCGTCTTCGCCCGGCGGCAGCGGGGCCTTGCACTTCGGGCAGAGGGTGTCGTCGTCGACTTCCGGTGGCTGTCCGGTGATAAGCGTCTGCAGTTGCTGCTCGAAATGCGTGACGACACGCAGGGCGGCCAGGTTTTCGGCGAGCGTAAAGCGCCAGATGGCCAGCCGGCCCGAGGCGTCGACCAGTTCCAGTGTGCCGACGCCGGCGTGGTCGTGGTGCGCCAGCGAGAGGCCGGCGCGCAGCGGCCATTCCTGGCATTCGGTGTCACCGGGGGCGCAGGCGAACAGCCGTTGTTCGGTGACCGCGACGAGGCCGGTGGCGAAATGCAGGCGGCTGTCGAGGTCGGTTTCGAGCCAGGCCAGGATGCTTTCCCCGGGAGCGAGAAGCGGTGCTATCCGCGTATGCCAAGGCGCAGGCAGGGTGGCAGGGGGCAGGACGGAAGTCGGTGCTGTGCTGGGGGAGGTCATCAAAAGTCTTCTTGTGCCCTATGGAGGTGGTTCGGGCTTACCGGATTGTGTGCAGTTCAATGCCACAAGTATACGCCGAAGCAAGCTCCGAGACAGCGTTGCATCCTGCATCGACAAGGCTTGCCGGGAGGTAACGGCTTCTGCTCAAGCAGCCGGTTCACCCGAGAAGGTCTGGACGGATCAGCATGGTGAGACCGAGCCCGAGCATTACTGCACCGCTGAGCAGTTTGAGCCAGCGGCCACTGCTTTCAGTGAGTTTTTCGCTCGACAACGCAGTGACCGCGAGCACGACCATCAGCATGTCGTCGGCAATGTAGCCGGCGATGTAGAGGCCTAGATAAGCGTGGTATACCGGGCCGCTCAGTCCATGCTGCGTCAGGATGGCCGTATAGATGGCCGGCAGGCCGGCAGTGCAGAGCAGTTCGACGAAGTTGACGGCCACTGCAAGTGCGGCAACAGCGGCCATGGCGGTTGGCAGTGATTCCGCGTTCATTACCTGGCGCATGCGTGCAAACAATCCCGGTTTCGCCTTTTCCGGAATCGACAGCGAAAGACCTTGCCGCCAGGCGAAGAAATCCTTGGTGTTGATCGCGCCGATGAGTATGGCCAGTACGGCCAGCGCCACACGCAGAGGTGCCGACAGGCCAACGGCCAGGAACAGGTTCAGCCAGGCGGCCATGAAGGCGTAGTACACCGCGCCGCTGACCAGTACGAAGGTTCCGGCGATCAGCGCCATGCGCCGGCGATCGCGCAGGCGGACGAGCAGCGAGAGCAGGAACAGCAGCACCCAGGTGGCGCAGGGGTTGAAACCGTCGATCAGGCCGACGGCCACTGTGAATAGCGGCAGGCCGAGCCGGTCGACATCGAGCGTGCCGAACAATGCCGATTCGACGTTGCCGGCTGGGCGGGTCGCCGAGGCCTCGAGGAGGGCCAGCAACTCGGGGCCGCTCTCCGCGGCATCGCCAAAGCCGACCATGATGCGATCTTCAATGACGAATGTCGGTACCCCGGGGGGCCAGATGCCGGCCTGTCTGGACATTCTGGAAAGTGCGTCGCGTGCCTCGGGGTCGCGATCAACGGGGCGATAGACGACCCTCAGATCTGGTCGTGCCGGTGCCAGTTGCGCCAGGTAATCCTTGGCCGCGCTGCAGTGCGGGCAGCCGTCGCGGACGAAAACGATGAGCGTACCCGGCGGTGGCGGTGCGGCGCCTTCGCTGGCCTGCGTGTGGGGCATGCCGCAAAGGAGCAGAAGGACGAGCCATGCCCGCCACAGCCATCCAGCCGTTTTCACGCGATTGTGCTCATTCGATCACTACCGCCGTGCCGCTGGCTGACACCATCAGCATGCCGTTCTTTTCACCGAGCACTTCATAGTCGAGATCGACCCCCACGACGGCATTTGCGCCAAGCTCCCTAGCCCGCTGCTGCAGTTCTTCCATGGCGATGTCGCGGGCACGTTGCAGTTCGCGTTCGTAGGTGCCCGAGCGGCCGCCAACCAGGTCGCGGATGCCGGCGAACAGATCCTTGAAGATATTGGCGCCGAGAATGGCCTCGCCGGCGATGACGCCGCAGTAGCGGGTGATGCGCTTGCCTTCGATGCTGGGGGTGGTGGTCATTTGCATGGCGGTCTCCTTTTTGCTGTCGGGAAATTTCAGGGCTGCCCATTATGGAGCGAGCCCGCGGCGCTTGAGTTGCATTTTGTGCGGCAGAAACATTGCGATTTTTATAGTTGTCTGGCAACCTTACAAGCTTTGATTTTCAAGCCAGACCGACCATGAAAAAGATCCGCAGCCTCCTCGTCGCCAACCGCAGCGAAATCGCCATCCGCGTGCTTCGCGCCGCCTCCGAGATGGGTATCCGCACGGTGGCCATCTTCTCCAACGAAGACCGTTTCGCGCTGCACCGCTTCAAGGCCGACGAGTCGTATCTGGTCGGTGCCGGCAAGAAGCCGATCCAGGCCTACCTCGATATCGACGACATCATCCGCGTTGCGAAGGAAGCCGGTGTCGATGCGATTCACCCGGGTTACGGCTTCCTGTCAGAGAACCCCGATTTCGCCGATGCCTGCGCCGCCAACGGTATTGCCTTCATCGGGCCGAAGGGCGACGTCATGCGTACGCTCGGCAACAAGGTGTCGGCGCGCGAACTGGCGCAAAGCGCCGGGGTGCCAGTGGTGCCGGCCACCGGTGCCTTGCCGGACGATCTCGCTGGCGCGAAGAAGCTGGCCGCCGAAGTC
>JBAYVG010000086.1:0-12468 GCA_041674785.1 Rhodocyclaceae bacterium | reverse complement strand
GCATCAACTGCGAGAGCTTGCCCTGCCACTTGGCCAGCTCCTTTTCATAGGATTTTTTGTCGATCGTCTGCGACAGGTCGAGTTCGGTCAGCACGCTGCGCTTGTCGATCGGCGGCACAATCGGCGGCGCTACCGGCACATTGCCGCGCACGGTCTGCGCCAGGTGTTTGCGGATGGTGTCACGGACGATGTGGCCGACGGTGAGCGAGCGATAGTTGTCGTCGGTGCCTTCGATGATGGTCCACGGGGCGTGCGCGGTATTGGTCACGCGCAGCACGTGGCCGGCCACGGCCTGCAGGTCGTCGTAGGTTTTCAGCCGGTCCCAGCTGGCCTTGGTCACCCGCCAGGCGGTGCGCGGGTCCTTCTCCATGGCTTTCAGCCGGGTTTTCTGTCCTTCGCGCGAGAGGTGGAACCAGAATTTCAGCACCAGCGCGCCTTCGTTCACCAGCATGGCCTCGAAGCGGTTGATCTCGTCGAGCGTTTCTTCCATCTCGGCGCGCTTCATCTTCTTCTGGATCCGATCGGCGATCGGTTGCGAATACCAGGAGCCGGCAAAGATGCCGATCTTGCCCTTGGGCGGCAGTGCACGCCAGTAGCGCCACATGAACGGGCGCTCGCGCTCCTCGTCGGTCGGTGTCGAAAAAGCCAGGGTCGAGATATGGCGCGGGTCCATCCACGAATAGAGCAGGTTGATGGTTTCGCTCTTGCCGCTGCCATCGACACCGCTGACCAGAATGACGACGGGAAACTCGCGCTTTTCCAGCAGATCGTATTGAACGTCGAGCAATGCTGCGCGCAGCACCGGCACTTCCTTCTGAAAGGTCTTGCGGTCGATCTTGTGGCCCAGCTCTGCCGATTCAAACATGGTCTTCCCCCTTGAAATCACCCCAAAGCGTCTGCAGCGACGCCAGCGCAGCCAAGCCGGCCGTCTCCGTACGCAGGATACGCGGCCCGAGACAAACCGGCACGAACCCGGCCGCTGCGGCAGCCACCGACTCCTGCGGATCCAGCCCGCCTTCCGCCCCGACCAGCAGTATCACATCCCCGGCAGGCAAGAGCCCGGTCAGTGACGTGGCACCACCGGGTGCCAGCATGATGCGCTGCTGCGTTATTGCGCGATTCTCCGGCACGGTTTCCAGCGACGCCAGCCATGCCTCAAGCGACAAAAGCGGCAACACTTCCGGCACCCGGTTCCGCCCGCATTGTTCACACGCCGAGGCAGCAACGCTCCGCCAGTGCTCGACCCGGCGGACAGCACGTTCGCCGTCGAGACGCACAACACCACGCCGACTGCTTACCGGCTGGATTGCCGCAACGCCAAGCTCTACCGCCTTCTGTACGGTCATGTCCATTTTGTCCCCGGCCTGCAAGGCCTGGACAAGGGTGATCCGCAAGGGTGATTCGCACTCTTTATCCGCCCAGGCGAGGATATCGACGGACACAGCCTCCTTTTTTGTACCGGTGATGCGGGCGGTGTACTCGCCGCCCCGGCCGTCGAACAGGGTCAGATCTGCGCCCACACCCAGCCGCAGCACGCGTACTGCATGGCGAGCAGCATTTTCCGGCAACGCCAGGCTGGTGCCGGAAACGAGCGGCTGCGGGCAAAAAAAGCGGGGGAAAGTCATCATGTTATTATAGGCAAATAGCCCTGAAAACGGCGCGAAAGCGCCGCCAATGCGGCGTCAAATCTGGATTTTCCATGGTCGCTCTCAACCCTCCCGTCTGCGATTTTGGCTGGCCGGCACCGGATTTTTCACTTCCCGGCACCGACGGCTGCGTGCACACGCGAGCTTCCTGCCGGGGCAAAAACGGCTTGCTGGTCGCTTTCATCTGCAACCACTGCCCCTACGTACAGGCGATTCTCGACCGCCTGATCCGCGACGCCGTCGAACTGGCCACCCATGGAATCGGCGTTGTCGCCATTTCAAGCAATGACGCCAGCGCCTATCCCGAAGACGCTTTTCCGGAAATGATTCGTCTGGCTGAACGCCTGCAGTTCCCGTTCCCCTACCTGATTGACGAAACGCAAGATGTCGCACGTGCCTATGGCGCTGTGTGCACGCCGGATTTTTTTGGCTTTGATGCAACGCTCGGCCTGCAATACCGGGGCCGGCTGGACGCCTCCGGCCGCCACCCGTCGCCCCCCGGAGCCGCGCGAGAGTTGTTCGAAGCCATGCGTACGGTCGCGACAACCGGCCAGGGGCCTGCGGCGCAGCTTCCCAGCATCGGCTGTTCGCTGAAATGGAAACCATGAAATTTCTTCACCCCGCCAGCCCTCCGGAAACCTGGGCACACGAAGCCCCTGTGCGCACACCGCTCCCCCTCAAAGAAGCCTTCACGCCATGCCGATGACCACCCAATTGAAACGCATGCAGGATGCCGCCATCGTACTGGTGCGCGAAGTCGCCCAGCAGGAGGTCATTCCACGCTTCCTGCGGGCACGCCACGCGCTCAAGGATGACGGCAGTCTCTTTTCCGAAGCCGACCTGGCAGCACAACACTATCTGGCTGAGCGTCTGCCCTCCATCCACAACAGCCCGATCATCGGCGAGGAGATGTCACGCGAAGCACAGCGACAGGGCTGGGACGACGGGCAGGAAGGCCTGTGGTGCATCGACCCGATCGACGGCACAACCAACTTCATCAATGGCATTCCCTGGTTTGCCGTGTCGCTGGCCTGGCTGAAAGCGGGAAGAACCCGGCTGGCAGTGACCTACAACCCGATCACCGACGAAATGTTCTATGCCCGCGAAGGGCATGGCGCCTACCTGAATGGGCGCCGCCTGCCATTGCGGCAGGTGACGCCGGACATTACGCGCGCCGTAGCTGATGTCGACTTCAAGCGCATCCCCAAGGGGTTGGCGGACCGCATCGCTGTCGACCCGCCCTATTACTCGCAGCGCAACTTCGGCAGTTCGACGCTGGAATGGTGCAACCTTGCCGCCGGCCGCCTCGACCTCTACCTTCACGGTGGCCAGATGCTGTGGGATTACGCCGCCGGCAGCCTGATCCTGCGCGAAGCGGGGGGGCAGGTGTGTACGCTCGACAACGACGATTTCGATGCGGCCGAAGTATGGCGGCGGCCGGTTGTTGCGGCGCTGCAGCCGGAGGTATTTGCTGCCTGGAAGCACTGGATCCGGGCGCCCGCCTGAATTCCTGCCGATGCACGGCTGCCGGGCTGGCTCGCCGGACCGTCCCACGCGGCGTAAGATGGGTAAGGTCACACCCTCTTTCGCCCCGGATGTTTATTGATCATGGTTACTCAACGCGAGTCCAGCTTGCAGACATCCCTCCTCGGGGTGTTCGCCTTTTTGCTGCTCGGCATCGCTTTGGCCAATTATGTTTTCTACCGCGGGGAATCCACCGCCTCGCGTGAAAACGCGCTGGCGCAACTGGCCGCCATCGCCGACCTCAAGGCGCAGCAGATCGACAGCTGGCGGCGCGAACGCCTCGGCGACGCTGCCAGCATAAGCAACAACCTGTTGCCGGCCCCGGCGCTCGAGCGCTGGCTGGACGGCAACATGCGCGCCACCGAACAGGCGGAAGCACGGCACTGGCTGAACAGCTACATTGCCAACTATGACTACCGTGACGCCGCCCTCATCGACCTGCGCGGACGCATTCTCGTAGCGACATCTCCCGACCTCTACATGCCCGAAGAGGCACGCGGCCTGCGCGAAGAGGCGGCCCGCAGCGGCCGCCCGCATTTTGGCAATCTGTACGTGCTACCGGGGGGCCAACAGGGACTGGACCTGACCATTCCCCTGCTCGGCAGGGCAGAAGGGGAAATCATCGGTTTTCTGTTGCTCCGGGTTGCTCCCGAAAGGGTGCTCTATCCAACGCTGAAGTCATGGCCGCTTCCCAGCGAATCTGCCGAAATACTGCTGGTCGAGCGCCGGGGTAACCGCATTGTTTACCTGAACGATCTGCGCCATCAGGCCGGTGCAGCCCTGTCGCTTTCGCTCGAAACAGACATCCTGACCTTGCCGGCAACCTATGCCGTGCGCGGCGAAACACGAACGATGGAAGGCAAGGACTACCGTGGAGTCCCGGTGTTCGCGGCCACCCGCCCGGTCGCGGACACGCCGTGGGCGCTGGTGGCGAAGGTGGATGAACGCGAGGTGCTGATGCCCTTGCACGAGCGCATCGGTCTGATGATCTTCGTCAGCGTTTTTCTCGTCATTGTCGCCAGCGGGACCACACTCGTTCTTTGGCAACGCCAGCGCGAACTCGTCCAGCGCCAACGCCAGCGAGATCTTGCGGCGAGAGCCGAACTGCAAAAAAACAAGGAACGACTGACCGAGGCGCAGCGCATAGCCAACATCGGCAGCTGGGAGCGCGACCTGCAAACTGACATCCTCTGGTGGTCGGAAGAAGCCTATCGGCTCTTCCAGTATTCTTCCGAGGCCCAGCCAACCCCCACCCTCGCCCTCTTCTTCGACCGCATCCACCCGGAAGATCGCGGCAATCTCCGCAACTTCCTGATCGAGGCCACCGCTGCTGGAGTTCCCTATACGGTTGACTACCGTGTCGTCCTGCCAGATGGTGAAGAGCGCCACTACCAAAATGTCGGGCAGATCATTCGCGACGCCTTCGGTCGCCCGATACGTGCAGCAGGAACCACCCAGGATATCACCCAGCAAAAACGCAGCGCCGCAGCGCTGGAACAGCGCAACGCCATCCTGCGGACAATCATCGAGAACATTCCCGGCGGCGTTTCACTGATGGATGGCAAGCTGAATTTCATTGCCTTCAACAAGGAGTTCGGCCGCCTTCTCGACTTCCCGGACGAACTGCTCTCGCGCACCCCGCTGACAATGACGGATGTGGCATTGTTCAACGCACAACGCGGCGAGTACGGCCCGGGCGATCCCGAGCAGATCGCGGCAGCGATCATCGAGCGGGCGCGCCAGCCACAACCGCACAGCTTCGAGCGCACCCGGCCGGATGGCCGCGTTCTCGAAGTCCGCGGCACGCCTTTGCCCGGCGGCGGCTTCGTCACCATTTACACCGACATCTCGGCCCGCAAAAAATCCGAGGAACGCCTGCTACTGGCTGAAAAGGTCTTCGACAACAGCCCGGAAGCCATCATGATCACCGACCAGAACAACCGGATTGTCTCGATCAATGAGGCCTTCACCCAGATCACCGGTTTTGCACCCGACGAGGTCATCGGCGAAGACCCGCGCCTGCTCGCCTCCGGCCGCCACGACAAGGGTTTCTATCACGAGATGTGGAAGCTGCTGCAAAGCACCGGGCACTGGTCTGGAGAAATCTGGGATCGCAAGAAGAGCGGCGACCTTTACCCGAAATGGATGACGATCAACGCCGTGCACGACCAGATCAGTGGTGTGCTGACGCACTATGTCGCAATGTTCGCCGACATCACCGAGCGCAAGCGGGCGGAGGAGCGCATTCATTTCCTGGCCCATCACGATGCGTTGACCGAGCTGCCCAACCGCTTCTCGCTGGAAGCCCGCCTGGAGCAGGCGCTGATCGACGCTCGGCGGCACAACTGGCGCGTCGGCGTGCTGTTCATCGATCTCGACCGTTTCAAGGTGATCAACGATACGCTCGGCCACCACGTCGGCGACCGTCTGCTCATTGAAGTCGGCAAGCGTTTTTCTTCCGTGGTCAGGGAATCGGACATGGTGGCGCGGCTTGGCGGCGATGAATTTGTCATCGTCCTTCCGGACATGGAAAGTGCCGACGCGGCTGCGCATGTGGCACTGAAAATAATTTCCTCACTGCTCAGCCCGATTCACATCGACAGCAACGACCTGCATACCAGCCCCTCGGTCGGCATCAGCATTTACCCCGATGACGGGCTCAGTGTCGATACCATCATGAAAAATGCCGACACCGCGATGTATCACGCCAAGGCGCTGGGGAGAAACAACTACCAGTTCTTTGCCGAGGAAATGAATCGCATTGCCAGCGAGCGCCTGTCGATCGAGGCGCGCTTGCGTCTGGCGCTGCCGCACAACGAGTTGCTGCTGCACTATCAACCACAATTTTCTGCTGACGGCCTGCGGGCGACGGGTGTCGAGGCGCTGCTGCGCTGGCAGCCCCCGGGCGAGGAGCTGGTACCGCCGGATCGCTTCATTACCATCGCCGAGGAAACCGGGATGATCGTACCGATCGGCGCCTGGGTGCTCGGCGAAGCCTGCCGTCAATTGCGCCGCTGGCTCGATACCGGCCTGCCGCCACTGCGCATGGCCGTCAACCTTTCGGCACGTCAGTTGCGTAACTCCGACCTGATCGAGACCGTGCGCGACGCCCTTGCCGAGACAGGCATCCCGCCGGCACTGCTGGAGCTGGAAATCACCGAGAGCGCTGTCATGGACAAGCCGGAGGAAGCCATCAAGGTCCTGCAGGCACTCAAGCGCATGGGGGTGACGCTGGCCATCGACGATTTCGGGACCGGCTATTCGTCTCTGGCCTACCTCAAGCTGTTCCCCATCGACCACCTGAAGATCGACCGCTCCTTCGTCCGCGACATCGAGCGTGACGCGGACGATGCGGCCATCGCCATGTCGACGATTGCCCTCGCCCACAGTCTGGGCATGCGCGTCGTTGCGGAGGGTGTCGAGACGCGCGCGCAGCTCGAGATGCTGCAGCAGAACCAGTGCGATGAGGTTCAGGGATTTTTCTTCAGCCGGCCGTTGCCGGCCACCGCCGCCCAGGCTTTCCTGCAGAACAGCCGGGAAGAGCAGCTTCGGCGACTGCATTAGGTAGAATGCGCGTTTTTACGGCGCCACGACGGGTAGCTCCCCGTCGCGTGCCCGCACCGGATTTCAGGGGAACCCCATGCGCCACATCACACTTAGCCGCTATCTGATTGAGGAACAACGCGAGAAGGGCAAGATCAACGCCGATCTGCGCCTGCTGATCGAAGTTGTCGCCCGCGCCTGCAAGGCCATCGCCGTCGCCATCGGCAAGGGCGGCCTCGGCGAAGGCGGCGGCGTACTCGGCGAAGCCGGCAGCGATAACGTGCAGGGCGAAGCACAGAAGAAGCTCGACGTACTCTCTAACGACATTTTCCTCGAAGCCAACGAATGGGGCGGCCACCTGGCCGGCATGGCCTCGGAGGAAATGGAGCTGCCGCACGCCATCCCCAACCGCTACCCGCAAGGCGAATACCTGTTGCTCTTCGATCCGCTCGACGGCTCGTCGAACATCGACATCAACGTCTCGGTAGGCACCATTTTTTCGGTGCTGCGTTGCGCCGAGGGCGCCGACCCGACGCAGCCGGAAGCCTTCCTGCAGCCGGGCACACAGCAACTGGCCGCCGGCTACGCCGTCTATGGCCCAACCACGCTGCTGGTGCTGACGGTGGGCGACGGCGTTGCCTGCTTCACGCTCGATCGCGAACAGGGCTCCTTCGTGCTGACCCAGGAAAACATGCGGATTCCGGCGGATACCAGGGAATTTGCCATCAACATGTCGAACATGCGTCACTGGGAGGCGCCGGTGCGCCGCTACGTCGAGGAAATGCTGGCCGGCAAGGAGGGGCCGCTGGGCAAGGACTTCAACATGCGCTGGGTGGCCTCGATGGTCGCGGACGTGCACCGCATCATGACGCGCGGCGGCATTTTCATGTACCCGCTCGATGCCAAGATCGTCGGTCAGGGCGGCAAGCTGCGCCTGATGTACGAAGCCAATCCGATGAGCATGATTATCGAGCAGGCTGGCGGCGCAGCCACTACCGGGCGCCAACGCATCCTTGAGGTGCAACCGACCGGGCTGCATATGCGCGTACCGGTGATCCTCGGCTCGAAGAACGAAGTCGAGCGCGTGACCGCTTACCACGCCGATCAGGGCTGAAGAACACCGTGTCTGCTCGCCATCCGATCATCGCTGTCACAGGTTCCTCCGGTGCTGGAACGACGACCGTCAAGGAAACCTTCGAGCAGATATTCTGGCGCGAGTATGTCAATGCAGCCTTCGTCGAAGGCGACAGCTTTCACCGTTACACGCGTGCCGAGATTGCCGAACGCATCGTCGCCGCCGAACGCACGGGACAACCGGCACCGTCGCACTTCGGCCCGGAAGGCAATGACTTCGAAGCGCTGGAAGAGCTCTATCGACGATACGCCGAGAGTGGCTCCGGCACCTTCCGTCGCTACGTGCACGATGAGGTCGAAGTCGCACGCTGGGGTGGCGAGGTTGGTGGATTCACACTGCCGGAAGAAATCCCGGAAGGCACAGACCTGCTTTTTTACGAAGGCCTGCACGGCGCCGTCAAAACCGAGACGGTGGATGTCTCGACCTATCCGGACCTGCTCATCGGGGTCGTGCCGACAATCAACCTGGAGTGGATCCAGAAGCTGCTGCGCGACACGCGGCTGCGCGGCTACTCACGCGAGGCGGTAACCAACACCATCCTGCGCCGCATGCCGGACTACGTGCACTACATGACGCCGCAGTTCTCGCGCACGCACATCAACTTCCAGCGTGTGCCCGTTGTCGATACGTCCAATCCCTTCATCGCCCGCGACGTTCCCAGCCAGGATGAATCCTTCGTCGTCATCCGTTTTGCTGACCCGCGCGGGATCGATTTCCCCTACCTGCTGAACATGATCGACGGCGCCTTCATGTCACGCGCCAACACCATCGTCACGCCAGGCGGAAAGATGCCGCTGGCCATGCAGTTGATACTGACGCCGCTGATCTGGAAGCTGGTCGAGCAGGGGCGGACGATACGGAACGGAACGCGCGGCTGACCCCGCATACGAGTATCCGCATGAAAGCCCACACGATGAAATCACGACCGACACGCTCGGCCAGTGCACTGATGCTGGCGATGTTTCTGACCGGCTGCGCCGGCCTGTTCCCAAATAGCGACATTACCGTCACCCGCTACGAATCCGGCGAGCGCTGGCTGAATGCCGGCTTCTACATCATCGAGCACCCGTTCACTGACGACGGCACAGCCCGCGCCAAGCTCAAGGCAGGGCAACTATGCGGCGAACAGAAGCTGGTTGCCGTGCAAAGCGAGCGCGCCTGCACCATGGAGAACTGCACCACGAACTTCGTGTGCATGAAGCTGGAGGATGCGCGAGCCAGCGGCAAATCGTATTAGGGCGTGTTCACAGTAGACTCGTGGAGCGCGTTGCTGAGAACAGCCACTAAGCTCTCAACGCATGGCTGGCAAGCCAGCCAGCGACCGCCTCGGCCACCCAGCGCGGGGCATCCAGTGGCAGGTCATGGCCGGCGGTTGGATGCATGGCCAACTCGGACCGCCAGACTTCCACGATACGCGAGGAACAGCGGTAATCGACCAGGCGATCCCCGGCGCTGGCCAGCAGCAATAGCGGTACGGCCGGCGCCTGCCGTGGCGCCCGATAGCGCGCCGCCGCGAGCAACTGCCGCAGCGCGTTCCGGCGCGACACCGGACACTCCTTGCGCCAGCGTAGCCAGTCCGCCAGCAGGGTGACCTCCGCGCCATGCTGGTTGCTGGTCATCGCCAGAATGCTTTTCTCTACCGCCGCCTCCGATGACTCGAACAGCAGCCGCAGCAGGCCCTGGTAGTTTTTTGGCTGCAGGCGATGAAAAAACGGGTTGAAAGGCCGCATGCTTGTGTTCAGCAGTACACAAGCATGGATTTCTCCGGGGTGGCGCGAAGCCCATTCGGTAGCCACCATGCCGCCCAGCGACAAGGCCAGCACCGCAAACGGGGGTGACAGACCACGCGCTGCAAGCACGCGGCGACAATGCGAAACCATGCCGCCAATCGTCAGCGGGCTTTCCCGGTCATGGAAGGTGCCATTTCCGGGCAGGTCGAGCGCAATCACCTCGGCACCGGCAACATGCTCGCGGAAGATTTCCGGGAAGCCCCCCCAGTGCCGGGACTCCCGGACAAGCCCGCGCAGGAAGATCCAGCGCATCAGCGTACCGTCTGCTGATACCAGCGCAGCAGGGCCTGCTGCTGGTGCTGCTCGCGATCGCTGCCGCTCGGCAGCCAGTGACGGTAGCTCCCGCTCGCCCGCGCGACGAATTCCAGCCAGGCAAGGTGCCGTCTGAGCACCCGCTGCTGGCGGTGGTCGATCAGCGGGTTAAAGATGCCATGACGCGAGAAGAGTTGTCGTGGATTTTTCTTGACCCAGATCCACGACCCCATCTCCAGCGTCAAGGGCAGGAACATCCTGCCTGGAAGCGAGATTGCCCGCCGATACAGGTGGTCCCACAAATCGCCATGGGCAAGGTACTGGCGGCTCTGCGGCTCAAAAACGTAACGGTGGTGCGGATGCGTCTGCTCGAAGATTTCGCCCAGCGCATGCATCTCCGCGAGATCCCGGATGGGGCAGGCCGTATGCGCATAGGGAAACCAGATACGGTCGTTGATGCCGAAACCGGAATGGCAGTCGACGGCGATACTGAATGGCCGGCTCAGGAGCTCCTCCTCGACCAGCTGGCAGAGCGCCGCCGCCTCAAGCTCCATCTCGACACCTGCCTTGCCCCGATACCATGGCAGGCGGGCACCAAGGCGGTGCCCGCCCAGCAGGAAAGGGGTGCTTTCCAGCGCATCCACTGGCGCATTGCGCATGAGATCGACACCGTTCGGATTGGCCCGCGTGCCGCGCCACATGCCCCCGGGATTGACGACGGGAACGAAGACCAGGCGGATGGATTCGAGCTGCTGATGCAGCAGGCGATCCCAGCGCAGGCGGCCGGCAAGATTTTTCAGGAAGGCGAGAACCACGGCCGAGCCGATACGCTCCAGGCCATGCACCCCGCCAAAGAAACCGGCTGCCGGTACCGATGGATCGGGATTGCCAAGGGTGACGGCCACAATCGGGAAGCGACGTGCCCCGACCTGTGTTTCGCCAAGCACCCTTGAAACAAGATGACTCCCCCCTTGGCGGAGGATGTCTTCAAGCGCTACCTGCTCATCGAGTTCAACGGAGGGATCCTGTATGGCCACGCTGCCCCTTCTCTGGAATGACGCCAGGAAGGATAGCGTGACAAGCATGTCCCGATTGTGACACGGCCTCGAAACACGCGCTTAACAATGGCCTGCTAACTTGCTCGACGTCACCAACGCATGGTTGCGAGGCTGAAATGACGAGACTGCTGACGAATCTGGAAGACCTGATCGACCGCTTCTTCGATGATGGCTGGATCAGGGTCCATCCGCTGGATTGAGGGGAAAAACATGACCGACATACTCCGTCGCACCGTCACCCACCCACTGCTGGCCATTGGCAGCACCCTGCTCTGGGGTGTCGTTGAACTGCTGGCACTGCAACGCTCACGGATTGCGCGGGCGCGTGAAACGACAATGAAACATTGAGCGGCAGACTCGCTATAGCTGCCCGACCAAATCCAGCGCCACCGCCTCCGCCACCTTGATGCCATCCACCCCGGCCGAGAGAATCCCACCGGCGTAGCCCGCGCCCTCGCCGGCCGGATACAGGCCCTTCACATTCAGGCTCTGGAAATCCTCGCCACGCGTGATGCGCAGCGGCGATGAGGTTCGCGTTTCAACTCCGGTCAGCACCGCGTCGGCCATATCGAAACCCCTGATCTGGCGACCGAAGGCCGGCAGCGCTTCGCGCATGGCCTCGATGGCATACGGCGGTAGCGCCGTCGCCAGATCGGTGAGATGCACCCCAGGCTTGTAGGAAGGTTCGACAGCACCCAGCTGCGTCGACGGCCGGCCCGCCAGGAAATCACCGACCAGCTGCGCCGGCGCCTCGTAAGTGCCGCCGCCGAGTTCGAAGGCGCGCGATTCGAGTTCGCGCTGGAAGGCGATGCCGGCGAGCGGATGCTCGGCATCGCCACCGAAGTCCTCCGGTGAAATGTTCACTACGATGCCGGCATTGGCGTTGCGCTCGTTGCGTGAATACTGGCTCATGCCGTTGGTTACCACACGCCCCTCCTCCGAGGTCGCAGCCACCACCGTGCCACCGGGGCACATGCAGAAGCTGTAGACGGCCCGCCCGTTCGCCGCGTGATGCACCAGCTTGTAGTCGGCGGCACCGAGCAGCGGGTTGCCGGCATGCGGCCCAAGGCGGGCCTTGTCGATCAGCGACTGTGGGTGCTCGATGCGGAAGCCGACCGAGAACGGCTTCGGCTCCATGAACACGCCTTGCGCGTGCAGCGCCTCGAAGGTGTCGCGGGCGCTGTGGCCGAGCGCCAGCACGACGTGGTCGGTGGCGACGGTTTCGCCGCCGGCCAGCTGCACGCCACGCACCTGGCCGCGATCAATATCCAGCCCCGTCACGCGTTGCTGGAAACGGATTTCACCGCCCAAGGCGATGATCTCGGCGCGCATCTGCTCGACCATGCCGACCAGGCGGAAGGTGCCGATGTGCGGCTTGGCCACGTAGAGAATCTCTTCCGGCGCGCCGGCCTTGACGAACTCGGCCAGCACCTTGCGCCCGAGGTGGCGCGGGTCCTTGATCTGGCTGTAGAGCTTGCCGTCGGAAAAGGTGCCGGCACCGCCCTCGCCGAATTGCACGT